>JAFGFO010000459.1 GCA_016931085.1 Thermoflexales bacterium | reverse complement strand
TCGGAGAGACGACATGTCGCGCTTACCTTCCCGAAAGCTCCGAGCTTTCGGGAAGGTGGACAATCGCTCTCTCCGACAGCCTGCTAGTGGCGGCAGCCGTTTGCACGACGATCTGCGCGCCTGCGTGAAAGGCTTGTTTGCCGTCGAGGACGGCTGGCAAAGAGTGAGCCGATGAGTGAGCAGTCACCTGTCGTCCAGGTCTATACGGATGGAAGCTGCGACCCGAACCCCGGCCCGGGCGGGTGGGCGGCGATCGTTCGCGTGGACGAGCGCGAGTGGGTGCTGCACGGCAGTGACCCGGCCACGACCAACAATCGCATGGAGCTCCAGGCGGCGATTGCCGCCCTGGCGCTGCTCGATCGCCTGTTGGGTGGCTGCCAGGTCGAGCTGCATACCGATTCGCAGTATTTGCGGCGCGGCGTCACAGAGTGGATTGGCAAGTGGCTGCGCAATGGCTGGCAGACGCAGGACGAGGAGCCGGTCAAGAACCAGGACCTGTGGCAGACCTTGCACCAATTGTCCCGAGTCCACCAGGTCACCTGGCGTTGGCTGGAAGGCCACGCCGGGCACCCGCTCAACGAGCGGGCTGACCGACTGGCCAGGCAGGCGCGGCGCTCGCTCGGTTCGAGGCGAGTAGAGGCAGACCCCAGGGATCAGTCGCCGGCCGGCGCTGGACTTGCGCCGGTGGACATATCCATCAAGGCGGGTGGGGGCGGGGGGCGGCCGGGCGTGTGGGCGGCCGTGCTGCGCACGGGCGATCACGTGCGGGATCTGTGCGGCAGCGACACGAGTGCCACGACGAATGCCTTGCTGATCCGCGCGGCTGCAGAGGCCCTGCGAGCGCTCACGCGCCCTTGCCGTGTGACAGTTTATTCGGACGCCGAGTACCTGGTCAAAGGCGCCTCGCAGTGGATCAAGGGCTGGCAGGCGCGCGGCTGGCAGACCAAGGATGGCAAGCCGGTGGCCAATCGCGCCGAGTGGGAATCGCTGTTGGAAGCGGCCGCCAGGCACGCCGTCACCTGGCGCGTCGTCGACGAGGAGAGCGCCCCGCCGGATATGGAACGCGCTGCCCTGGTGGCCTCCGAAGCCTTCGAGAGCCAGGCGCTTGAAGACGCGGATGTGGCTGGATTCGCGGCGTAGAGACGGAATCTATGCCGTCTCTACTTGAGTGGATTGGGCCCCAACGCTTTGATGCGCTCGGTCATCGCGCGCGCGGCCTGGGCAAAGGTCTCGCCTTGCCCGCCCGACAAGAAAAAGATTTCCAGCCGCTCGTGCCCCAGGCCTACCTTGTCGAGGATCTCTTTGGCCTTGTCCACGCGACGCTGAGCCCGCTCGTTGCCACGGACATGGTGACAGTTGCCGATCGGACAGGCCACGATGTACACCCCGTCTGCCCCCTCTTCGAACGCCTTCAAGATGTAGCGAATGTCTGTCTTGCCGGTGCACGGCAGCTTGACCAGCTTGACGTTGGCCGGGTACTGCACGCGCAGAGCGCCGGCCGTGTCGGCGGCCATGTCGGCGCAATAGATGCACGTAAATGCCGTGATCTCTGGCTCGAAGCCGTTCCCGTTCTCGCTCATATTAATTAACAATTAACAATTAACCCATGCGCCCAGCCAATCCGGCACACCCAGCATCTGCTCGTCCCGGTAGTTGGCCAGTTGGATCGCCGAGGCGGGGCACTCGCTCGTGCACGTGCCGCAGCCCTGGCACAAGGCCGGGTCGATCCAGGCGGCGCCGGCGATGCGCCCCACGCCCTGGACGTCGGCCCGCACCTGGGGGATCTCGAACGGGCAGGTGCGCACACAGGTCAGGCAGCCGACGCAGCGATCCTGGTCCACGACGGCGATCGTGCCGCCCACGTACATGAAGGACTTGGACAGCAGCGTCAGCGCGCGGCCGGCGGCGGCCTGGGCGTTGGCAATCGCCTCTTCGATGAACTTGGGGTAGTGCGCCATGCCGGCCACAAAGATGCCCTCGGCCATAAAGTCCATCGGTCGCATCTTGAGGTGGGCTTCCAGGTAAAAGCCTTCCGTCGAGAGCGGCACGTGCAGCATGTGTGCCAGCTCGGCCGTGCCTTCGCTGGGCACGACCGCCATCGACAACGCCAGCATGTCTGGCTCCAGCACCAGCTCGCGCTTGAGCATCGGTTCCCACACGCGCACCTCCAACTGCTCGGGGTCGTCCGGCTTGGCTTTCACCTGGGGAAGCGTTTCGTTGGTGTAGCGAACAAAGATCACGCCGCGCGAGCGGGCTTCGGTATAGTACTGCTCGCGAAAGCCGTAGGTGATGATGTCCTTGTACATCACGATGACCTGGCAGGCCGGGTTCAACAGCTTGACGCGGATGGCGTTCTTCATCGTGTTGGTACAGCATATACGGCTGCAGTACTCGAGCGCGCCCTCCGGGCGCACGCACTGGATCATGACCACTTGCTTGAGCGTGGCGATGTCTTCGGGGTGGTGGGCGATGATGTCTTCCAGGGCCTGCTGCTCGATGACGCGCTTGTGCTGCCCGAGCAGGTAACGCCCGTCGTGGCTCTGCTGCCCGCCGGTGGCGACGATGGTCACGCCGTGGTCGACGGCATACATCGGACTGTCGTTGCCCGCCCGTCCGTGGCTGCCCGGCGGGTCCTCGGAGCGGATGAGGCTGTGGAATTGGCCGACGCTGCCCTTGTGTTCCACCACCTCGGCGCGCGTGAATAGCTCGATGCGCGGGTGGCCCCGCACGCGGTTGATCAGGTCGCGCAGCAGGCGTTGGGGGTTTTGCCCCTCGGCCACGTAATAAATGTGGCGCAGGTTGCCGCCCAACGCATCGTCGCGCTCGACCAGCGTCACGTCGTAGCCGGCGTCGGCGATGGTCAGGGCGGCTGTCATGCCGGCCACGCCGCCGCCAATGACCAGCGCGCGGGCTGTTATAGGCAGCGATTGCTTGCGCACCGGCGACAGGGCCGAAGCGCGCGCCACGGCCATGCGCACCAGCTCCCCCGCCTTGCGAGTGGCCCGCTCGGGTTGTTCGAGGTGCACCCAGGCACACTGCTCGCGCAGGTTCACCATGCTCAGCAGGTAGGGATTTAGCCCCGCCTGGCGCACGATGCGCTGGTAAAGCGCCTCGTGGGTGCGATTGCTGCAGCCGGCCATCACCACCCGGTTCAATCGCTCCTGCTCGATCGTGTCTTGGATCAAAGCCTGCCCCTCGGGGAAGCAGGCATAGTCGACACGCTCGGCCACGGCCACGCCCGGCAGCCGGCTGGCATAGTCGACCAGCCCGGCTGTGTCGATCGCGCTCTCGATCGTCGGCTCGCAGCGGCATACAAATACCCCCGTGCGCACCGGCTCCCCGCTCACGTCACGCTCCGGCGGGAGATCGGTATTGACCAGGAAGGGATATTCACGGAGTACCGGCGAGCTGTTGAGCGCATTGTGCATCAACTGCATCACCGTGCCGGCCGCGCCGGCCGCGTCGATGATCGTCTCGGCGATCTCTTTGGGTGAGCTGAAGGTGCCGCACACGT
Organism: Thermoflexales bacterium; assembly: GCA_016931085.1. Next base: position 12,065 of record JAFGFO010000459.1, on the reverse strand, counting down.
ACACGCCGGGCTGGCTGGTCACCAACGGCGTGAACTTGTCGGTCATGCAAAAACCAAACTCGTTCAGCTCGACGCCCATGGCCACTGCCAGCGCCTTGGCCTCTCGAGGCGGCTCAGTGCCGACAGACAAGACGACCATGCCAAAGCGTTCTTCGACCGGCTGCGTTCCGTTTTCGGGCACGTAGCGCACGATCAAGTCGTTTGTTTGGGGGTCTTCGCGCAGCCCCGACACGCGGCAGCGCGTGTAACGCACGCCCATGTCGCGCGCCTCTTCGAAATAGGCGTTGTATTCCTTGCTAAAGGCACGCTCGTCCATGCTAAAGATGCGGGCTTCCACGTCTGGACCCAGGCGTTGACGGGTGAGCATGGCTTGCTTGGTGGCGTACATGCAGCAGATCGTGGAACAATAGGGGTGGTCCTGGTTGCGACTGCCTACGCATTGCAGCCATGCCACACGCCCTGGCGGCTGGCTGTCGCTGATGCGCATGACCTTGCCCTCGGTCGGCCCCGAACGCGACGCCAGCCGCTCGTATTGCATCGAGGTGATGACGTTGCGGTAGCGGCCAAAGCCAAATTCTTCGGCCTCTTGCGGGTTGAACAGGCGATAGCCGGCGGCCAGGATAATGGCACCCGCGTGCAGAGTGCTCTCAGCTGCTTGCTCGTCCAGTTGGACAGCGCCGGTGGGACACACGGCTTCGCAGCGGCGACAGCCCGGCTCGCAGCGCTCGCGGTCGACGACGTAGGCGTTTGGCTGCGCGCGCGGCGCCGATTTGTAGATGGCTTTGCGGACGGACAGCCCTCCCTGGAAGCCGCTGGGGGCGACGGCCGGGCAGACGGCCTCGCACAACCCACAGTTGGTGCAACGCGCCGGGTCCACGTAGCGCGGCTGATAGCGCAACTGGACAGTAAAGTCACCCGCCTGCCCCCTGACACTCGTCACCTCGGTGTTGGTCAGCACCAGGATATTGGGATGCGTATTGTGATCGGCAAAAGCTGGCGAGATCGTCGGGCGCGTACAGCCATAGCCGTGATCCGACGTGCCGCGGCACAGCACACAGTCGTGAGTGGGGAACATAAAGCCCAGTTGGGCTACGCGCCCGCCCAGGCTGGATGTCATTTCTACCATGACCACGCGCAAGCCGGCTTCCGCCAGGTCGAGCGCAGCACGTTGGCCGCCAACTCCCCCACCTACCACCAGGACCGTGTCGTTCGGTCGATCTAGCTCAAAGTCTATCCGGTTATTCATGATGCTCACGCAAAAAGTAAAACACCACGCCAATTATAGCGCATCGCTGGCTCGATCGTCTATGGCCTATCTGGACGATGAAGCTAGTCCCAAAGAGCTAGGCGGTCGAAGACGACCACGGGCGGTCGAAGACGACCGCGGGCGGTCGAAGACGACCGCGGGCTAATGATACAGCACGAGCGCCGAAGCGATGCCCCACAGCACCAGGGCGATTTGCAGCGGGCGATCGCGCAGCAAGATCTCATCTGGAGCCCCGCCTTCACCCTTGACGTGGATGAGGTAGAGCAGGCGAAACAGGGTGTAGATGGCGAACGGGATCGTCAGCATCATGGTGTGGTTGGCCGGCAGGTTGACGGCCGTGAAGGTGTAGAGGGAATAGATGATGATGCTGCCACCCACCACCACGTTGATCATTTGATCCAGGTACTCCAGGTTGTATTCGGTCAGGATGGGGCGGTGATTGCTGGCATCGTCCTGCAGCAGGACGATCTCGGCGCGCCGTTTCCCCAACGCCAGGAACAGGGCCAGCATGGTGGTGAAAACGTATAACCACGGCGAGAAACGCTCGACGTTGACCAGCGGCGCGCCGGCCGCCACGCGCAGCACAAAGCCGGCCGCGATCGCCATCACGTCGACGATCACCACGTTTTTCAAACAGGCCGAGTAGGCCAACTGGATAAAAAAGTAGCCGGCCACGATGAGGCCAAACCACACGTTCAATCCGAAGGACAGCGCCAGGGTCACGACGGATAGGACAAGGGCGGCGATTTGGGCCGCGCGCACCGATAATTGGCCGGAGGGGAGGGGGCGGTTGCGCTTGGTAGGGTGCTGGCGGTCCTTCTCAAAGTCGCTGAGATCGTTGACGATGTAAACGACGCTCGAGATCAAGCACAGCAAGACAAATCCGGCCAGGGTGAGCGCCAAGGGCCGGGGCTGGAACAGTTTTGCGTCAAAGACCAATGGGATAAAGATGAACCCATTTTTAGTCCACTGCTTGGGGCGCATCGTGCGCCACAGTCCTGCTATCATGGGGTTATTATGCCGCATTTATGGCATATCGTCAACCTCCCCGGCTCCCCTTCAGTTGAAGCGCCTTGACGGAGGCGCTAGAGCATGTTAGACTGTACCTATCTTTGCGATTTGCGATTTGTTAGTTGTTATTTGATGATCACATCACCGTCTCCAAGCAAACGCTGGCGGATCGCTCCGCCAGCACCTGAGGAGTTGCTCAAGTCCCTGCAGAGCCTTCCGGCTGTGCAGGCGTCGGGGCTGCTGGCGCAACTCTTGTATAATCGCGGCATCGTCGAGGCGGGGCAGGTCGAGCGCTTCCTGGATCCAGCCCCGCCCTTGCTCGACCCGCTGCAGCATCCCAAGCTCAAGGGCCTGGACCAGGCTGTGGCTCGCCTGCGCCAGGCCATCCGGCGGCGTGAGCCGGTGGCGGTCTATGGTGATTACGATGTCGATGGTGTGACGGCGACCGTTTTGCTGGTTGAAACGCTCCATGCCTTGGGCGCCGACGTGCGGCCTTATATCCCAGACCGCGTGGACGAGGGCTATGGCTTGAATACCGCTGCGCTGGATAGGCTTGGGCAGGCGGGTGTACGGGTGGTAGTGACGGTTGACTGTGGCGCGCGCGCGGTTGAACAGGTGGCCTTTGCTAACGAGATCGGCCTGGATGTCGTCATCACCGATCATCACCAGCCGGCCGATAAGCTCCCCGCCTGCGTGGCGTGCATCAACCCCAGGCAGACCGGCTGCCCTTATCCCTTCAAGGAACTGGCTGGCGTCGGATTGGCTTTCAAGCTAGCCCAAGCTCTGCTGATCGTCGAACAAAAGCTGGCGCCAGAAGCTGTCCCTGGTACGCCGGGGCTGGATGGCCTGCTTGACTTGGTCGCGTTGGGAACCGTGGCGGATCTGGCGCCGCTGCTGGGCGAGAACCGGGTCTTGGTCTCACACGGCCTGGCGTCCCTGAACCGGGTGGGGCGGGTTGGGATGTCGGCCTTGATGAACGTGGCCGGCATCCGCGCCGGCGCGGTCGATGCGGCCGCCATCGGCTTTGGACTGGGGCCGCGCTTGAACGCCGCCGGCCGGATCGAGCATGCGATGGCAGCTTATCGCTTGCTGACGACGCGAGACGAAGGCGAAGCGCTGCGCCTGGCCGAGGAACTTGAGGGGCAGAACCGCGAGCGGCAACGCCTGACGCGCGAAACGCAAGAGCGCGCCCGCGAGCTGGCGCTGGCCGGTGACGAAGATCAGCTCTTGTTGTTTGCCGCCTCGCCTGATTTCCTGGCCGGCGTGGTGGGCCTGGCCGCTTCGCGCTTGGTTGAAGAGTTTTACCGCCCGGCTGTTGTCGTCGAGCAGGGTGAGGAAGAAAGCCATGGCTCGTGCCGCAGCATCGCCGAATTTCATGTCACGCATGCTCTCGATCAATGCACTGACTTGTTGGTGCGCCACGGCGGCCACGCGGCGGCGGCCGGCTTTACCGTGCGGACGGAGAATCTGCTGGCCCTGGCGGCCCGCTTGCGCGCGGCTGCCAGCGAGCAGTTGAAAGGACGCGACCTGCGCCCGTCGCTGCCCATCGACTGCGAGTGGCCGCTGGATGCCTTGAACCCAGCCGTGTTCCAGGTGCTGCGACGCTTGGAGCCGTGCGGCTACGACAATCCCGTCCCATTGCTGTGCAGTCGGGCCGTGCGAGTGGTCGAGGCGCGCCCGGTGGGCAAGGACGAAGCGCACCTCAAGCTGCGGCTGGGTGGGGCGCGCTTCGTCTGGGACGCGATAGCGTTCTGGCAGGGAGGCTGCGCCGGCTGGCTGCGGCCCGGGATGCCGGTCGACATTGTGTATGGCCTGGAAGAAAACGAGTGGAACGGCCAAACGAGGCTGCAACTGAACGTGCGCGACCTGCGTCCGACCAGCCGCGCAGATGGATGACCTGAAACCTTGAACATACTTTTAACCAGGAAAATCTTATGACCATTCTAATCACCGGCGCGGCCGGTTTTATCGGCAGTCACCTGGCCCAGGCGCTCCTGGCGCGCGGAGAGCGGGTCGTGGGCCTGGACAATTTCAACGACTATTACGACCCGGCGCGCAAGCGGGCCAACGTCCGGGCGATCGAGGAAACGGCGCAGGCTCGGGGAGAATTGACTCACTTTAGTCTCGTCGAGGGCGATATTCGCGACGAGGCGACCGTGCAGGAAATCTTTTCGACCCAACGCCCTATGGCTATCGTTCACGCCGCGGCGATGGCCGGAGTGCGCCGTTCGGTGCAGCAGCCCTTGCTGTACGAAGACGTCAACGTGCGCGGGACCCTCGTGCTGCTGGAAGCGGCCCGAAAGCACGAAACGGCTAATTTTGTCTGTATCTCGTCTTCTTCAGTCTACGGCAACAACAGCCCGGTGCCGTTTCGTGAAGACGCGTTGTGTGACTGGCCGTTGTCGCCTTACCCCGCCACCAAGCGCGCCGCCGAGTTGATGTGCGCTACCTACCACCACTTGTACGACTTGCCTTGCACCTGCTTGCGCCTGTTTACCGTGCTCGGACCGCGCGGGCGGCCGGACATGACACCCTATCACTTTACCGAGTCTATCGTGCAAGGACGCGAGATCACCCTGTTCGATCCAGACAGCGTGCAACGCGATTTCACCTACGTGGGTGACATTGTGCAGGGCATCCTGGCGGCCTTGGAGGCCAAGCTGCCGTTCGAGATCGTCAACCTGGGCAATCACCGCCCGGTGGGGCTGCGCGATTACGTGGCCATCATCGAGCGACTGGTCGGAAAACCCGCCCGCGTCCGCGTCGAGCCGCTGCCGCCGACCGACGCTCGGGTGACCTGTGCCGACATCGGCAAGGCGCAACGCCTGCTGGGCTTTGCACCGGCAACGCCGGTGGAGGAAGGCCTGGCGCGCTTTTGGGACTGGTACCGGGCCAACGTGATGCGTGAAACCTAAGACCTAAAACCTGAAACGTTAAACGTAATTTGCAGAGTTGCTCCGACCAAAGATCGGCATTTGCCTATTTGCGATTTACGATTTGCTTTGCCAGCTCGAGCGCCTCGGCCCGGGTGTGGATCTCGCCGGCCCCTTGCGCCTCGCGGATCACTTCCAGCAGTTGGCCTATTTGTGGGCCGGGAGAAAGGCGCAGGATTTTGATCAGCTCTTTGCCGTTGACGAGCGGCGCCGCCGCCAGCTCGGCTCGCAGCCGGCCAAAGTATTCGCTCATTAATGCGTTGGCCGTGGCCAAGCGGCTGGCCCATTTCTTCGGCTGCAAGTCCAGGCCGTAGGTGGCCAGGTGATCGGCCAACGCCAGCAGGACAATCTCCACGCCGGCCGCGCCGGTGTCGCGGAAATAGCGGTACACCCCGCGCGCCGTGAGGCCCGAATCGGCCAGTTGCTGAGGGCGCATGTGGTTGGCGATGATCGTCCGCACGCGCTCGATCTCGACGTTGGCCAGGCGCAGTGCGCGCGCGCGTGCGCCGGCCAGGTCGGCGCCCACCTGGTTGTGATCGAAAAAGCGCGTGCGCCCGCTTTCCTCGACAGAGAGCGTGGCTGGCTTGCCGCAGTCGTGCAGCAGCGCCGCCAGCTTGAGCGCGTCCAGCACCGTGCGCTCGTCCGAAAGCGTCACCGCCAGGTGCTCGGCCAACTCGGCGCGGTAGGGACCCAGGCTCCGGCGCACGTCTTCCCACACCTGCGGTGGCACAGGCAGCTCAGTGTGATGGCCTTGCCCTTCTAGGGTGCTCAAAAGTTGCTCCAGTATCTCGAGGAGCATCAGGCTGTGCTCGAACACGTTCCAATGGTGGGGACGGGACTGGCCGGTGTCTTTCATGGGGCCGACCTCGGGCAGCACGCGCTCCAAGGCTCCCAGCTCGTCCAGTTGGCGCAGGCCGGCGGCCGTGGCCAACAAGCGGACCAGCTCGTCACGCACTCGTTCGGCCGAAACGTGGTCTAATAGCGGCGCGGCTTGCCGTGCCCAGGTGGCCGTGTCTGCTTCGATGTCAAAGTCCAAGGTGGCCGCCATGCGCACACAGCGCAAAACGCGCACGGGGTCGTTCTGAAAAGCGAGTGGACTTGTGGCGCGCACGAGCCGGGCGGCCAGATCGACTTGCCCACCCAGGGGATCGAGCAGCGCGCCTGGGGGAGTGAGCGGGATGGCCATGGCGTTTAGCGTGAAATCGCGCGTTTCCAGGTCGGTGATCCAACTGCCCCCGCGGCACAGGGCAAAATCCATCACCATGCGCGAGCCGTCCTCCTTGCGCATTACCACGCGCCCCGTTTCACGCGCGGCGTCCAGGGTGTAATAGGCGGCGTGCAAGCGATTGGCCGTTTCGCGTGCCACGGGCAGGGCCTTGTGCTTGATGGCAAAATCCCAGTCGTGCACTGGCCGTCCCAACAACGCATCACGCACCGCGCCGCCTACCAGCATGCCTTCTACCTGGTACTCGGCCAGAACCTGGCTCACAGTTCGCACCAGGGATTCTCCCCGGGGCCAGTTTGAACTATTTGCACTAATCGTGTATAATTTACTCGGCATGATGATTTATTCCAGTCTGCCCGCGGTCGTCTTCGACCGCCCTAGCAGGCTATCGGAGAGAGCGATTGTCCACCTTCCCGAAAGCTCGGAGCTTTCGGGAAGGTAAGCGCAACATGTCGTCTCTCCGACAGGCTCCTAGTATAACGCAGTTTTGAAATTAGTCGAGTTTCAGATATAGGAGAAGCTATATGTCAGATTCACCTTCTCCCCAGGCAACCCAGGTATTTCCGATTATCAAAGTCGTCGTCGCCGGGGATGGCGGAGTAGGCAAAACCAGCCTGATTCGCCGCTACTGTACGGGCATGTTTCAAGAGTCCCGTATTATGACCATCGGCGTGGACTTTCAGATCAAGATCGTCGAGGTGGACGGCAAGCCTATCAAGCTGTCTATTTGGGACGTGGCCGGCCAGGAACGCTTTGGCGCGTTTAGGGATACCTTCTACCGGGGCGCGCGGGCAGTGGCCTTGATTTACGATGCGACCGATCCGCTTTCATTGGAGAATCTGCCCAAGTGGCAGCGCGAAATAAGCCGGGTAAGCCCCAAGTGCCACTTTATGGTGATCGGGAACAAGATCGATTTGCCTCGCAAGGTGCAGCGTGATCACGCGGAAGGCTGGGCCAGGCAGCATTTAAAGGTCCCCTATATTGAAACGAGTGCTTTATCTGGCGCGGGCGTTGACGAGTTTTTTGTCATGCTCGCGCGTCTGGCGTCCCAAAGCACGCGCTAGTATTTCGCGGCGTAAATGCGTCTACCATGGTGATCGTGCAATCGCCGCGAAATACTCAGACAATTGGGCCTATAGAGATGTCTAGCGGATTCCCTTGATCACGCCGATGAACGGCAGGTTGCGGTATTTCTCGTCCAGATCGAGGCCATAGCCGAATACGAACTTGTCCGGGATCTGGAAGCCCACGTACGCTAGCGGCACCTCTACCTCACGCCGCTCGACCTTGTCCAGCAGCGTACATATCTTGAGAGATGCTGGCGCGCGCGCACCCAGCATGTTGACGATGTACTCGAGCGTGCGCCCGCTGTCGATGATGTCTTCCACGATGAGCACATCGCGCCCGGCGATGTTGGTCGCCAGGTCCATTTGGATGCGGACGGCGCCGCTCGATTGGCGCGCGCCGCTGCCGTAACTCATCACGGATAGAAAATCGATCTCGTGTGGGATGGCCAGTTGGCGCATCAGGTCGGTCAGGAACAGCACCCCCCCTTTGAGAATACACACCAACACCAGGTCCAGGCCCGCGTAGTCGGTGCTGATCTGGGCGCCCAGCTCGACCAGGCGGGCTTGGAGGCGTTCGGCCGAAATCAATACCTCGGCAACATAGTTGTCGACGACGATTTTTTCGTGACCGAGTTGAACCATTGTGCTATCCTGATGATGGCTAGGTGCAGGGGTGGTTGGGCGGCCCGCCCCTACAAGGCATTTTCTTCCCGGCTCGAGTGCCCCGCTAGGGGCTGCCAGGCTGGCGCGGCAACTGGTGGCAGTGGCGGCAGCGTGCCTCGTATGACTCGCTCCCGCCGACCAGGATGACCGGGTCGTCAAAGGTGGCCGGTTGGCCGTCGATCAAGCGTTGGGTGCGGCTGGCCGGCTCGCCACACACCACGCAAATGGCCTGCAGCTTGTGGACTTCCTCGGCCTCGGCCATCAATACCGGCATGGGACCGAAGGGCTCGCCGCGAAAATCCATGTCCAGGCCGGCCACGATCACGCGCAAGCCCTTGTCAGCCAGTTGTTTGCAGATTTCGGTGACGTCCCATCCAAAGAATTGCACTTCATCGATGGCCACGACGGTCGTGTCAGGCCGGAGCAAGTTCAGCACTTCGCCGGCGGTCTGGATGGGCACCGCGTCCACGCCCAGGCCGTTGTGCGACTCGACGGCCTCGACGGTATAGCGCGTGTCAAGGGCTGGCTTGAACACCTGGACGTTCTGGCGGGCGATTTTGGCCCGGCGCACGCGCCGGATCAGCTCTTCGGTCTTGCCGCTGAACATGCTGCCGCAGATGACTTCCAGGCTGCCGCGTTGTGGTTGGGGCTCCACGCTCGCCTCCCTAATACAAAAGGGCAGATGTGGCATTTATAATGAGCTGGCTCATTATAAATGGCATCTGCCCTTGATGTTCAAGATCGTCTATATGATCAAGCCTCGGCTTCGTCGACAAGCTCGACGATGGCCCGGCGCTGCTTGCGCTGGGCGGCCTTTTGGCGCTTGGTGCGGGTCTGGTCGCCCACGGCCTGCTCGAGCCGCCGGACAAAGCGCTCGACCTGCCCTTCGGTGTCTACGATGCGCTGTTCGCCCGTGAAAAACGGGTGACACTTGGAGCACACGTCGGTCCGAATGGCCTCGATGGTCGCGCCGACCTTCCACGCATTGCCGCAGGCACAAGTCACCTGGGCCTCGGGATACCACTTGGGGTGAATACCGGATTTCATGCGACACTCTCCTGTGCTTGGGCTGGCTGTGTCTTCACGCTGATGCGTTTGCGCCCGCCGGGCAGCGGCTCGAAAGCCACTACGCCGTCCTGCGTCGCAAACAAGGTGTAATCCCTGCCAAGGCCCACGCCCTCGCCCTGCTTGAAATGCGTTCCGCATTGGCGGACGATGATGTTGCCGGCGCGAACCGGCTGCCCGGCAAAACATTTGACGCCGCGCCGCTTGGACTGGCTATCGCGCCCGTTGCGGCCGGACCCACTGCTTTTTTTGTGTGCCATTCGATACCCCCTAAGCTCCTACAATCTCGTCCACGCGCAGCCAGGTATAATTCTGGCGATGCCCACCCTTGACACGCTGGTGCTTGGCGCCCGGGCGGTAGTGGAAAACGATGATCTTTTTGCCCTTGTGTTGCTCGACCACGGTCGCGCTCACCCTCGCGCCGGCCACGGTCGGCTGCCCAAGCGCGATGTTCTCGCCGTCGGCCAACACAAGCACCTTGTCCAACTGGATCTGCTCGCCTACCGCGGCCGGCAAGTGCTCGACACGAACACGCTCACCCTCGCTGACGCGATATTGAGCTCCACCTACTTTAACAATTGCGTACACCTTTCACCTCTCGTCATGACTTTTCGTGGCCACCAAGGTAGCCGCCCACGAAATGCTATTATACCCGCCTGGCCCAGTTTTGTCAAACCGCGCCCAATCGCGACAGTTTGGCTAGCCTGAATGTCGTAAAGCGGATGGCCGTTCCAGCCGGATAAGCGCGGCGGTAGGTAGCCCACTCTATATTGCCGGCGGCATACACGCCGACCTGAACGGGATCTTGAGCGGGGAGGGCCGCCTGTCCGACGCCGAACCATTGGCGCCCGTCTTGGCTGCACAGGGCGCGCACCTGCTTCCCTGTCCGCTCGAGGCGCAGCCAGACCTGCGTTTCGAGACCAAGCGGCAAGCGCCCACGCCCGACGACAGCGGCCCGGCCGGCCACGCGAGCGATCAGGACAATCGCCCGCCGGTCCAATTGCCCGACGTCCAGGCGCAGGTGATTATGCTGGTCCTTCCAGAGTAATAGCCCGCCGGCGGCGGGTAAATCCGTCGAGGCGGCGCTGCACGTGACCTGCGCGGCCCAGTCCCCCTCCACAGGCCGCACCAGGCGCGGCGCGCTCTGGTTAGCCCACAACAAGTCTCGCCCGTTTGAAGCGCGGATCTCTAGCCCGGCGTGTGCCACATGGGCGCAGTCTCCCAAGGGATCCACCCAGCTCCAGCCGGCCTCCAGGAAAGCAGCATCATCTTGCAAGACCGGCTCCCCGGCAGTGCCAGGCTCGGCCGGCGACAGGAAGCACCGGCTCAGTTGATGGCTGGCCGCTTCCTGTCCCAGGCGGCGGCATAGGGCATGAAACGTTTCCGGGTCGGTGCTCTGTTCGAGGCCGTCCAAAATACGTCCCAGCCAGTAGGGCTGCTGAGTCAGCCACGCCAGGCCCGGCTCAGTCAGGGTGTGTTCAAAGTGCCGGAATGCCTCGGCACGCTCTCCGTGTGCCAGGCAGAGTTGCCCAAAATTATAGGCCAATTCAGTCTTGTACTGATCGCCGCCAACAAGCGCCAGGTCCGCTTTCTGAAACATGTCCAGTGCCTCATCGCTAGCTCCCTGACAGAGAGCGGCATAGCCGGCCTGTATATAGGCCCGCATCAAATTCCAGGCATCGGGTACGATCTCGAGCGCCCTGTCCGCGCAGTGCCTGGCGCTTTCGGGATCGCCCAGGGCCAGATGGACGCCGGCCTCGTCTGTATAGAGCATACCGATGTGCCGGATATCCCCGATCCGGTCAAACAGCTCTATGGCCTGGCGATATTCCCGCATGGCCCCGCGCAAGTCGCCGAGGTCAAACAGGGCCCCGCCTCGCCAATGATGCACCTCGCCCACTGCTCGCAAATCATGATAGGGTGTTGCCAGCGCCTCGAGCCGCCGCAGCCAGGTCAGCGCTCCCTCAATGTCCCCACGCCACCTGTGCACCAGGGCAACGTCGGTGTAGGCGGACCTGATCTCTGGCTCGTACGGCAAGTCCGCCAGGAAACGCTCGATCTCGTCAGCACATCCCAGGCCCAATTCTTGTTCGCCTTTGATCACATACCCGCCCCCCAGGTGCTTGTACATCATGGCGGCCTCAGCTGACTTGCTGCCCGCGCCTAACAAGGCCAACCCGTCCTCCGACTGGCGAATCACGTCGTCGTAGCGCCCTTGCCACCACAATACATCGCACAGCCAGTAGTAAAGCCGCACCAACTCGCGAGGCGTTATGCCCATGTCTTGCCCAATCGCAATCGCCTTGCGGAAGCAGTCTTCCGCCTCTGCCAGACGCCCAATCGCATGATAGGCTTGCCCCAGCCGGCCAAACGCCTCCAACTGCCAGGCTTGCTGCTCGTTGCCGGCGTACTTGTCGAGCAGCGCCAACGCCTGCCGCAAGTACTCGATCGCCTCCTCGTTGGCATAAGCGGCGACCGCTTGGCTGCCCGCTCGAAGCAAATAAGGGATGGCCTTGTCCGCCACCTCCGCTCGCTGCCAGTGATGGGCCAGCAGGCCCACCTGCTCGTCGATCCGGTCGGGGAACAGGCGCTCCAACACCTCGGCCACCTGGCGGTGAAAGACGCGCCGCTCTTGCTTGAGCAGGCCATTGTAAGCTGCCTCCTGGGTCAGTTGGTGCTTGAAGATGTATTCCAGCTCTGGCACGTGGGCCCGTTCGCGGATCATCTCCTGCTGCTGCAGGGTCAGCAGGTGATCGTCCAGCTCGCGCTCGGCGGCCGCGATGGCGCCCGCGATGGCGGCCAGCACGCGGTAAAAGAACACCCGCCCGATGACG
>JAFGFO010000458.1 GCA_016931085.1 Thermoflexales bacterium | reverse complement strand
TTTCACCGCCAAGACGCATCCAATCCCCTGCGGGGATTGGCGAGCGCAAAGATTTTTAATATTGGCATGAATAATCTTGATGAAAACAAGCAATTCTTTAAAGAATCTTTAGCCATACCTTAATCTTCTTAGCGTCCTTTGCGCCTTCGCGGTAAAATTCGAGTTATTTCAGTAGAGTCAAGCCATAGTTTTTAAAAAAAGCGAATCCGTACAAACGTTCAGAAAATTAAGGAGGCAAATACGAATGGACAAAAAGATACTGACGACCGAATCGGGGGCGCCAGTCGGCGACAATCAAAACTCGCAGACGGCTGGGCCAAACGGGCCGATCTTGATGCAGGATCACAACCTGATCGAGAAGTTGGCCCGCTTCGAGCGCGAGCGCATCCCGGAGCGCGTCGTGCACGCGAAAGGGTCGGGCGCTTTCGGGCACTTTGAAGTCACGGCTGATGTCACGCGTTGGACCAGGGCGGCATTTTTGAGTGAGGTGGGCAAGCGCACTGAGGTCTTTGTGCGCTTTTCGACCGTGGCGGGCGAGAAAGGCTCGGCCGACGCGGTGCGCGACCCGCGCGGTTTTGCGATCAAGTTCTACACGGAAGAAGGGAACTATGACCTGGTCGGGAACAACACTCCCATCTTTTTCATCCGCGACCCGATCAAGTTCCCGGATTTCATCCACTCCCAGAAGCGCGACCCCTATACCAACGTCCAAGAGCCAGATAACGTGTGGGATTTCTTCTCGCTCTCGCCGGAGGCGACGCACCAATTCACCTGGCTTTTCGGCGATCGCGGCATTCCCGCCAGTTACCGCCACATGGATGGCTTTGGGTCGCACACCTTTCACTGGCTCAACGCTGGCGGCGAGATGTTCTGGGTCAAGTATCATTTCAAGACGGACCAAGGCATTCGCTGTTTCACCGCCCAGGAGGCGGCGCGCGTCGCCGGGGAGAATCCCGACTCCCACCATCTCGACTTGCTGCAGGCGATCGAGCGCGGCGAGTACCCGTCTTGGACGCTCAAGATGCAGATCATGCCGGCGGCCGAGGCGGCCAAGTACCGCTTCAACCCCTTCGACCTGACCAAGGTCTGGCCCTACAAGGATTACCCCCTCATCCCCGTCGGCAAGCTGGTGCTCAATCGCAATCCGGAGAACTACTTCGCCCAGGTCGAGCAGGCCGCCTTCAACCCGGCCAACTTTGTGCTGGGCATCGGCCCTTCGCCGGACAAGATGTTCCAGGGCCGTCTGTTCGCCTACGGCGACGCGCATCGTTACCGGCTGGGCATCAACCACACCCAATTGCCCGTCAACGCGCCGCGCGCTACCAAGGCCAACAACTATGGCCGGGATGGCCTGATGCGCTTCGATGGCAATTATGGGCGGGACAAGAATTACGAGCCGAACAGCTTTGGAGGCCCGCAGCAGACCGGCCAGGCGCTGTACGGCTCGATCGAGCTTCACGGCGCCACCGGGAGTTATGCCTGGGAGCGCCACCCCGACGACAACGATTTCGTCCAGGCCGGCAAGCTGTACCGCGTGATGGACGCCGCCGCGCAGCAGCGCCTGATCGACAACATTGCCGGCAACCTGTCGCGAGTCAGCCGGGAGGACATCATCGAGCGCAGCATCGCTCATTTCCGGAACGCCGATCCCGACTATGGCCGGCGCGTGGCCGAGGCCGTCGTGGCCCTACGCAAAAAGGCATGATGAGCTTGGCGCCTCATCGGCAACGGAATCTTAGCACACAGGACACCAGTTACAGAGGGAATCCTTGGGTCATGCGTGTCCTGTGTGGTCTATTTTGGAGATAGGAGGTGAACGGGCAAACGACCAGTCGATCGAGTTATCGCTACTATTTGAAACAAGGAGTTCAAAATGCCAGAATTAAAAGAAGGTTGTGTCAAGCCTGCGCGCGGGCCTATTATGCCCGTCCTGCAATCCGCCGCCCCGGTTGGGGCCGTTTCATCCCAGGAGGTTAAAATGTTGGCACGTGTTGGCCAGCCAGCGCCCGATTTCGAGGCGAATGCGTTCGTGGCGGGCGAGGGCTTCAAGCCCGTCAAGCTTTCGGATTACAAGGGGCAATGGATCGTCTTGTGCTTTTACCCCGGCGACTTTACCTTCGTCTGACCCACCGAGCTGGCGGCGGTCGCCGCCAAGTATGGCGAGTTCAAGGCGCTGGGAGTGGAGGTGCTGGCTATGAGCGTTGATAGCCGCTTCGTCCACAAGATTTGGCAAGAGGAAGAGTTGTCCAAGATGGTTGAAGGTGGGGTGCCCTTCCCCATGCTCTCTGACGGAGGGGGCAAGATTGGCGCCATCTATGGTGTGTACGACGAGGCGGGTGGCGTGGACATTCGTGGGCGTTTCATCATCGACCCCGATTTCGTCATCCGCGCCATGGAAGTGTTGACGCCTGAGGTGGGCCGCAACCCGGACGAGCTGATTCGGCAGATCAAGGCCTTCCAACATTCCCGTGCCACCGGAGAAGTGATGCCTTCTGGCTGGCAACCCGGCCAGCCCACGCTCAAGCCCGGCCCGGCGCTGGTGGGCAAAGTCTGGCAGGTTTGGAAACCATAACGAGTTAACATAACAGGAGAAAAACTATGGGTACTAAAGGACGAGAGATCGTGGGGCTAGACGTCGACGAGGTCGTCCAGTTTCTCAACAAAGCTTTTGCCGACGAATGGTTGGCGTATTATCAATACTGGCTGGGCGCCAAGGTGATCAAAGGCCCTATGAAGGAGGCCGTCATCGCCGAGCTGATCCAACACGCGGCGGACGAGCTGCGGCACGCCGACATGGTGGCCAATCGCATCGTCCAACTGGGCGGCTCGCCCCTCGCCAAGCCAGAGGACTGGTACACGTTCAGCAACTGCGGCTACGAGTCGCCCGACGATCCCTTCGTCAGGGCCATCCTGGATCAGAACGTCAAAGGCGAACAGTGCGCCATCGGCGTCTACAAGCAACTTGTGGAAATGACCGCCAATAAGGACCACGTCACGTACAATCTCGTGCTCCAGATCCTTCAAGACGAAGTCATGCACGAAGAAGAGCTGCAGGCCTTGCTGGAAGATTTCGAGACCATGATGGCGACGGGGGGACGCAAGTAGGGCCAGGGGGTTTTCAGATCAAGGGAATGCCCAGCAAACGCACCACCGGCTGCTGCCGGGGGTGTGGTGAGGCTGAGAACAACCCACAAAATTTTGCACTTCCTGCCGGCCTGCCATTAAAATGACAGGCCGGCAGGAAGTGCTGGGTTAACTGCCTGGCTACTTGATCTTTTCCCACCAGACCGAGATCATCGCCTCGTAGGCGTGCTCGTAATACTCGACCTTGACCTCGTGCACGCCGGCGCTCACCACGGCATCGTCAAAACAGACCACGCCATCGGCATCGTGCCATTGGTTGAGTACCAACACCCCGTCCACGTATATCCGCACGCCGTCGTCTACCCAGGCGGAGAAACGATAGGTGCCGGCTTCAAACTGCACGTTGCGCGTCCAGCGAATAGAAAAAAAGTCTTTCACCCCTGACAGTGGTGAGCCGGTGCCCCAGCCAAAGTCGATGGCCGGGTCCAGCCGCCTCATGTCGGGCGAGCCGCCCAGGTCGATGTTGCTGAAATACTCGCCTGTCCAGGCGCCGCTCGGCTGCGGCCCACTGGCGGCGCCGCCACTGGCTAGCTGGATCCAGCCCAACATGGCCACTGCCACACCGGTAAATTCCTGGTGTTCCATACGGACAGAGTGGTAGCCAGCCGCCAACTCAACATCAGCCGTATGCGTCGCGCTGGCGGCCTGTCCCCACTTGTCGACGAGCAAGCGATCGTCCACCCACAAGCGCGCGCCGTCGTCGACCGTCAGTGTAAAGCGATAGCTGCCGGCCTTGAAATAGACCGTGCGCGTCCAACGCGCCGAAAAGTTGTCCACGGGGATGGCCGAGCTGGGCGAGCCGCTGCCCCAGTCGAAATTGAGATGGGTGTCGTAGCGCACGAGCGTGGGTGAGCCGGCCAGGTGTGGGTTTTTATAGTATTCGCCCTTCCACTTGCCGGCCGTTGTCGGCTGGGGCGCCGGCGCCGGAGGCGTGCTGCCGGGGATGGTCAACCACTGCCCCACGTAAATATAGTTCGCGTTGGTTAGTCCATTGGCCTGGCAAAGGGCGTACACTGTGGTGCCAAAGCGAACCGCGATGGCTAGCAGTGTATCGCCAGGCTGTACCTGGTAGCGGTTCCCGGCCGGTGCCGGCGCGGGCTGCGGTGGTGGGGCAGCCTGGCCAGTGGGGATGCATAGGACCTGGCCAACGTATACGTAATTCGCGTTGTACAAGCCGTTGGCTTGCATGATGGCGGCGATGGTGACGTTGTAGCGCAGCGAAATGCGGAAAAGGTTTTCACCGGGCTGCACGACATGCGTGATGCAGGAGCTATAATGAACGCGTTCATTATAGCTCACGTGACTGGGTGAGGCGTTTGCCGTGATAGGGACAAGCGCCATCACTAATGAGATGAGCACCAACAACGAGACAGTCTTACGAGCGTTCATGGGTTCCCTCCATAATTGCTGGGGCAAAGCAGCATGGGGGCGAACACAATCCATGATACCCGATGGTGGGAAAACTGTCAAGCGGTTGTTTGACGCGGCCAAAGGGGTGTGGTCTGCTTTTTACCAGAAACCGAGTTTTTTGCCTCGCACCCCCCAGGGGGAGGAAAAACTCGGTTTCCTAGCAGGCTGTCGGAGAGAGTGATTGTCCACCTTCCCGAAAGCTCCGAGCTTTCGGGAAGGTAAGCGCGACATGTCGTCTCTCCGA
>JAFGFO010000457.1 GCA_016931085.1 Thermoflexales bacterium | reverse complement strand
TCGGAGAGACGACATGTCGCGCTTACCTTCCCGAAAGCTCGGAGCTTTCGGGAAGGTGGACAATCGCTCTCTCCGACAGCCTGCTAGAAATCTCAAAAATAGGTCTCAAAGCCGGAGAGGTTTAGCGCATCGCGCATGGCTTGCAGCTCACTCCGCAGGCTGCGATTGACCGGCACGCCAAGCTCGCGAACGAGCTTTTCATGTTCGTATTCTTTCTCCCCAGCGACGTAAATCCGCCCCTGGTCCAATGCCTTGCGCGAATCTTGCAGGGCGCGCATGATCTGGCCCGTGATGCGGCGAGACAGCTCAAGCGGGATAAAATGCTCGACGTCGATCGCCATGAAAAAGTGACCGAGCATATACGGGCGACGCGAACCATCCGGGGCAAAGCCCAACAGGTCTTTCATAAACGCACCGCCGCACAACGAGGCCGACAGAATCTCGACCATCGCCGCCAGGTCATAGCCCTTGTAGCCGGCAAACAGCTCACCCGCGCCACCCAGCGGCAGCAAGGCCGCGGCAGCCGTGTCGAGGCCGGCCAAAATTTGAGCCGGGTCGGTGAGCGTTTCTCCCTGCGCGTCGATCACCCAGCCTGCGGGCACTGGCTTTTCCGCCCGGGCGGCCACCTCGATTTTGCCCCGTTGGGAAATAGACGTGGCACCGTCAAAGCAAAAGGGATAAGGCATATCGGAAGGGGCAGCAAAAGCGATGGGATTGGTGCCCAGCATCGGCTCGGCGCCAAAGGTAGGCGCGATGGACGGCCGGGCGTTGGTGACCGTCAGCCCCATCATGCCCTCCTGGACCGCCATAAGGGGATAATAGCCAGCGATTC
This sequence comes from Thermoflexales bacterium, assembly GCA_016931085.1. The sequence continues at coordinate 34,373 of JAFGFO010000457.1, read as the reverse complement.
CAAAATGGGTGCTGTCGCGCACAGCCACCGCGCCCAAACCGTGCTGCCTGGCCTTATCCATCGCGGCCCGCATGGCACGATGGGCAATCACGTGTCCCATGCCGTGATGGCCGTCCAGCAAGGCGGTTGTCTCGGTCTCTTTGACAAGCTCTGGCTCAGTCCGGGGCGATTGGACGCCGGCCTTGATGCGATCGTAATAGTACTTGAGGCGGCCCACGCCGTGCGACTCGATGCCGCGCAGATCCGAGGTGATCAACACCTCGGCGCAAATGCGCGCGTCCTCCCGGGGCACGCCCAAGCCCTCAAAAACGGCCAACATAAAATCCTGGATAACGCCCACAGAGATGTAAACGGTATCGAACGAATCTTGTTTTGTCGACATCTTGTCAATCCTTTTATTGTCTCTGGTGCTGCAAAAGCCAATCGTAGAATGCGGGATCTATAATCGCGAAGATTTTCGCTTGCGCGCAGAGCACGCAGAGAGCGCAGAGTTTTTTAAATTCTTCTCGGCGGCCTCGGCGCTCTCGGCGGTGAAAGCGTTTTGGTTGCGGCGCGAAGCGTGCCGCGCTATGGTACAGTATAATGAGATCAGTCAAAAAAGTCAATGCGCTCAGGATGACAACCCAAGGGGCGCTGCACAACTTGGTAGGACTTTGCCAAGCAACTTTGCAACAACCCCATCACATGACGGTGTTGTGTGTAATCCATTCCAATGGTAAAATAAGGTGAGATGGCAAATTCACTAGATCAATCGCTAGATAGGATTGTCGATTGGAGCGTCCTCGACCGGTGGCGGCAGGCACAGGCAGAAGGCGAGGCCAACTTTGTTCAAGAAATGATCGAGCTGTACCTGGCCGAGGCGTCCCCCCTGCTGAACGCCATCCAGCAAGCTGTAACGAGTGGGGATGCGGGCAGACTGAGACAAGTCGCCCATACACTCAAAGGCAATAGCAAAAACCTGGGCGTGCTCCAGGTAGCGAATTTATGTGAAGCGTTGGAGGCAAAAGGCCGCCACGGCTCGCTCGACGAAGCCGAAACGCTGCTGGCCAGCCTGGGGCGCGAACTCGAGCGAGCCGCGCAAGCACTAAGCTCCCACCAGGCCAAGATGATCGATGTGGAACAATCAAGTCTGGGCTCCCCCCCGCCCTGTCCATACGAGAAACACGCACTCGACAGACAAGGAGGCGCGCTATGATTTACAATCGTGCTCGCATATTGGTGGCGGAGGACAGCCAACTGAATCGCACCATGTTGGCGCGTGGCCTGGAGCAACAAGGACACTCGGTCACCTTGGCAGCCGACGGGCGGCAAGTACTAGAGCTAGTTCAAAGCCAGGCGTTCGACATGCTCCTGCTGGACATCATGATGCCAGAGATGGACGGCTACCAGGTATTGGAGTATCTCCAAAACCACAACACCTTGCGCGAGCTGCCGGTGGTCGTGATCTCGGTCGTAGACGAGATGGACAGCATCGTCAAATGCATCGAGATGGGAGCGGAAGATTACCTGATCAAGCCCTTCGACCCCGTGCTGCTGCAAGCCCGAGTTGGCGTCTGCCTGGAAAAGAAGCGGCTGCACGATCAGGAGCGGGCCTACTTTAGACAATTGCAACAACACAACAGCGCGCTCAGCGAGCTCAACCGCTTGGGGCAGCAGCTCTCGGCCATGCTGGACATGCCGCAAATCACGCGGCACTTGCCGCGCGCCACAGCCGAAATCATCGGCGCCCAAGGCGCCTCACTCTGGTTATGGGACGAGCAGCGCGAGGGCTGGTTGATCTGCCGGGCCGTGCACCATCCTGGCCTGGCACCCTCCGCGCTGCTTAATCTGAGCTTGCGCCCCGGCGAGGGTGTGGCCGGCTGGGTCGCCCATCACGGGCAAAGCATCGTCGTACCCAACACCTACCAGGACCAGCGCTTCTTTGCCGGCATCGACGAACAAACTGGCTTCCAAACGACGTCGCTGCTGGCCGTCCCCCTGCGGGTCCATTACGCCGTCATAGGCGTGTTGGAAATCGTCAACAAGCTGCAGGGCGATTTCAATTCCGACGACCTGACCCTGGTTGAAACCCTGGCCGTGTCGGCAGCTATCGCCATCGACAACGCCGTCTTGTTCGATGCCCGCCGCCAGCTCGTCAACGAGCTCAAAGCGCGCAACGAAGAGCTCGACGCATTCGCCCACACGGTCGCTCACGATCTCAAGGGAGCGATCAATAACATCACCGGCTATGCTGATATGGTCAAGGACAATTATCACCGCATGTCGGAAGATCAGCGCACGCTCAGCCTCCAGATGGTTTCACAGAGCGGGTACAGAATGGCCAGTGTCGTCGACGAGCTGCTGCTGCTGACCAGTGTGCGCAAGATGGAGGTTGTAGAAATGCATGCCCTGGATATGGCAAGCATTGTGGACCACGCCCGGGATCGACTGGCGTATACGATAGACGAATCCCAGGCCGAAATCATTTCGCCTGACGAATGGCCGGTGGCCTTGGGCTACGGTCCGTGGGTCGAAGAGATCTGGGTCAACTACATCAGCAATGCCATCAAGTACGGTGGCCAGCCGCCGCGAGTGGAATTGGGCGCTACACTTCAGGAGGATGGCATGACATGCTTTTGGGTGCACGACAACGGCGAAGGGCTTGTGCAGGGGGACCAACAACGCTTGTTTATGCCTTTCGAGCGACTCCACCAATTCAAAGGCGAAGGGCAGGGCTTGGGGCTGTCCATCGTGCGACGAATCACCGACAAGCTCGGCGGACGGGTTGGCATCGAGAGCCAGCCTGGCCAAGGCAGCACCTTTAGCTTCACTCTGCCCAGCCAAGAGCTATCCCAATCGATCGTGATTACTCAAAGCGATTGGAGTGGTCAAAGTGGAACGGCACAACCATGACGACACGCATTCTAGTTGTGGACGATAGCGCGCTCAGCTTGAAAATAACCTATGACACCCTATCCCAGGCAGGTTACGAGATCGTCTCGGCCCGCAATGGGCTAGAGGCCTTGATGCAAGTCGATCAGGTGCAAGCTCAATTGATCATCTTGGACGTGATGATGCCCGAAATGGACGGCTACGAGGTCTGCCGTCGCTTGCGCCACAAAGCTGGCACAGCCCACCTGCCCATCATGATGCTCACCGCGCAAGACACGCTGGAAGAGAAAATCATGGGCTTTGAGGCCGGCGCCGACGATTATATGATCAAGCCCTTCCAGCCGACCGAGCTGCTCGCCCACGTCAAAGTCCTGCTGCGGCGCGCCGCCCCTCTCCAAATCGAGTCACCAGCCAAGGAACAGGCAAAAGCACAAGCACCAGCCCTCCAAGGCAAAACCATCGCCGTCTTTTCGTTGAGAGGTGGCGTAGGCGTTTCCAGCCTGGCAGCCAACATGGCGAGCGGCCTGGCCCAAGTGTGGGACGAGCCGACTGTGCTGGTCGATCTGGCCCTGACAGCCGGCCACAGCGCGCTCATGCTCAACCTGGCGCCGCGCCGCACATGGGCCGACCTGACCCAAATCCCCATCGAGGAAATCGACGCCGACCTAATCGCCAGTGTGCTCTTGCCCCACTCCAGCAAGACCCTCGTCCTGGCCGCCCCACGCCGGCCTGAACACAGCGAGTTGCTCACGGCCGACAAGGTCTCGCGCGTCTTGAAGCTGCTCAACGAGCGTTATCACTACATCGTCCTCGACCTGCCCCACGATTTTAGCGCCATCACCCTGGCCGGCCTGGATGCCGCGCACGAGATCATCGTCCCCCTGGCGCCTGAGCTGGCCTCGGTGCTGGCCGTGTCGTCCGCACTTGACGTATTCGACAACTTGGGCTACCCACCCGAACGCATTCGCCTGGCGCTCAATCAAACGATCCAAAACAACGGACTGACAACACAGGTGATCGAAGACGCCATCCGGCGCCCCCTCAAACTGACCATCCCCTTCGCGCCAGACGCCTTTGTCCAAGCCATCAACCTGGGCGTGCCGCCCGTCCTGGGCGCTGCCCACGCCCCCCTGGTCGCTTTGCTAGAAGATTGGGTCTTTCAACTCAGCAAGGACGAGCACCGCAACAAGCGCCCGGACGCGCCAAGCAAAAGCTGGAAACGGATCGTTCAGCGCTTGCAGCAGCGACAAAAAAAAGCGACAAGGTGACTCGATGACGCTTTTGAAAACGTACAAACAAACGATACTCAAAGATACACGCATCCTGGTCATAGATGATTCCGACACCGTGCGGGCCTACCTGCACAGCATCCTAACCCCCCTGGGCGCCGCAGTGGACGGTGCCGCCACCGGGCAGGAAGGACTAGATAAAAGCGTCCAGGCAGACTATCAGCTTATCTTCCTCGATCTGCTCCTGCCCGATACGGACGGCATGCACGTGCTCCAGCAAATCCGCACCAAGAACGAGCACAGCACGATCATCATCCTCACCAGCTTTGGCAGCACCAAGTCGGCTGTGGCTGCCATGCAGAAAGGCGCAGACAGCTATCTTGAAAAGCAAGAATTCCCGGCCTCGGGTGACCGGGCCGAGTTCTTGAAACTGATCAAGCAAGCGTCGAATCATCGCGCCAGCCAACTGGCCCGTAAGCAAGCTGTCCTTGCCGCCAGCCCGCAAGCCATGGCCATCCACGACCTGCACGACCCGGCCGTCGCCGTGCTTACGGCCACCGAGATATTGAGCCAGGGTGACATGGGGGAGCTTTCGCCGGAACAGCAGCAGTTTATCACCATCGCTCACATCGCGGCCCAACGCCTGGCCAACCTGAGTCACTATCTCAACCACATCCCACCTGGCAGCGATCAGCTCAAGCTCGAGCTCGAGCGGGTCGATCTGCGCGAGGTCATCAAGGCCAGCGCCCCTATCTTTGTGCTGCAAGCCCGGGCTAAAAGCCAGGTGCTGGCGCTCGGCCTACCTTCTCAAGCCGTGCACGTTCGCGCCGACATCGAGCGCTTGGTGCAGGCGCTCGATAACCTGATTTCTAACGCCATCACCTACACGCCAGAAGGCGGACATGTCACAGTCCACTTGCAGGCCGACCAGGGACGAGCTGTGCTCCGCGTAAGCGACACCGGGGCCGGCATCCCACCCGAGCGGATGTCAAGCTTGTTCAGCGAGCGAAGCGAGCGCCGTCAGTCGCAAGACGAGCTTGAAAACACGGGCAGCGGGCTGTTGATCGCCAAAAAGATTGTCGAGGCTCACAGAGGAACGCTCAGCGCCGAATCCGAGGACGTGGAAGGCAAAGGGGCAACTTTTGTGATCAGCCTGGCGCTCGACGTGGAAAGCGCGCCGCCCCAGCCTCCCAGCGAGGACAGCCGCGAGGCGCCGGTACCCCCTACAACACCCGAGCTTCTCCCCCAGGAGGAGCCAGGCCTGCCGCTTGCCCCGGTACAAGACCCGGAACTGACCCGCCTCTTTTTTGACGAGTCCCGCGGGCAGATCCGCAGCCTGCAAAACGCCATCTCTGGCCTGTACTTTAAACCCCAAGACCAGCAACTCATCGAAGTCGCCCATCGCACCAGCCATACTCTCAAAGGTAATGCCCTGACCATGCAGCAGGTCGAGATCCACAAGCTGACCGTCCAAATGGACGACGTGCTCAAGCAGGCCGACAAAGGCTCATTGACCTTGACCCAGATTCACGTGCGGCGGCTGGCGCACCTGCTCGACCTCATCGCCAACTTGCTGGAGGAAGGGGAAAGAAGCCTCCCAGCCCAGTTGAGCGGGCATCGACCTGGCGGCACCCGCATGCTGGGGCATTAGAGATGTACGGGCGAAAGATTTTCCGCCCCTATTCCACCGCCAGGTTACGGGCCGCCATGGCAGCGCCGACGATGCCAGCTTCGTTGAGCAAGCGAGCCGGCACAATCGGAGCAACGGTTTCCAACAACGGCAGAAAATGCTCGTGCTTTTTGCTGACCCCACCACCGACGATGAAAAGATCTGGAGACAGGAGCATCTCCAATCGCCCCATGTACCTGTTCAGGTGCTTGGCCCACTTTTTCCAGGAAAACGCTTTCTCCTGGCGGGCGCGGTCGGAGGCACGCAGCTCGGCGTCTTGGCCGCCCACTTCGATGTGACCCAGCTCGGTGTTGGGCAGCAAGCGCCCGTCGATGAAAACAGCGCTGCCAATGCCCGTTCCCAGCGTGAGCACGATGACCACGCCGCTTTGCCCCTTGCCGGCGCCCAACTCCATTTCGGCGATGCCGGCGGCGTCGGCATCGTTGAGCAACACCACCGGGCAACCCGTCTTGCGCTCGAGCAGCTCCTGGCCATTGACGCCAATCCACGACTTGTCGACGTTAGCCGCCGAGTACACCACCCCATGCCTGACCACGGCCGGGAAAGTGCAGCCGAGCGGCCCTTTCCACTCAAAGTGCCGGGTAACCTTGGCCACCGTATTGACCACGGCCTTGGGCACAGACGGTTGAGGCGTGAGAAGCCGGTAGCGCTCAGCGGCTATACGCCCCGTCTCAACCTCGACCAACGCCCCCTTGATGCCCGTGCCTCCAATATCAATGCCCAGAATTTCCACACGCCCCTCCTTTCTCTCTCTATCTGAGCGCTCTGTCCTCTCTATCTGTCTTCGACAGCCTCAACGCGCACGACAAAGCGCTGCTCGTCGGCATAATCAAACAAGTACAAAAACTCTTGCCCCAGCTCCAAGCCCAGGTCGGCGATGCGCGTCGTGCGCACGTCGCCTGGGCCATCAACCGGCTTTTGGAGAGCTGCCAACACCTCATCCGTGATATCGGGTGTGGTGCCAAACTTTTTGGCCAACCGCCACTCGATGCTGGCGCGCTGCCGCTCGTCCAGCGGCGGCAGGACAGCTTTCTCGTATGTCTTGGCCCAACGACCCTCGCGGAGCACAGTGTACTCGCTGCTTTCATCCCAAGCCTGGCCACTCACAAAAAACGAGTAGCTGCGCCTGCTCGATCGCGCCTGTGCGGCCTCTCGCCCGTAGGCAGCCTGGATAGCCTCGTGCAGATCCGCCAAGGTCTGGTCGGCACGCAGCTCGATCCGGTGCTGCTCAGCATCCCTGGCTACACAAAAGGTGTACTTTTTCATAGCTGTTTCCTAAAAAAGTCAAAACAAGGTGAGGGCCTCACAAGGTGAGGAGCCACAGCGCGTGATCCCCGGCATTGACAAAGACGATCTGCCGGCCGTCGGGCGAGACGCGCCAATCCCCGCCGGCGATCTTGAACGGAAGGAGGCCCGGGTCGGTCAAGCGCACAGCATCCCCGCTGCCAGCCTCCACTTGCCAGACCACGTGGGAGGCAGCGCCCAGCTCCATCGGCACGACCAGCAAACGCTCGTCGTCACGCCACTGGTAGGCGCCGAACCAGTCCAGCTTGTGCCGCAGCACACCATTTCTTAATGGTGCACCGTCACTGCGCGCGATCCACACGCCATTCTGGGGCGAGTCGGGCGCGAAGGATACGAAATAGGCCACCCACGTCCCGCCGCTCGAAATCTCGACCCGGCTGATGCGCTCGGCACGCGCCAGCTCGATCGTGGAGCCATCGGCCAACGAAAAAACCGACAACACGCGCTCTTCGACGGTGAGCGCCGGACTGGCAGAAATCAGCCATCGCTGGCTGTCGGGGAACCAGGCCAAGACACTGCCCCCGTAAAGCGACAGGGCCAGCTCCGGCTCGGAGGCCTCTGCGCCACGTAAATCGGCCAGCCATACATCGGTGCGGCGAGCCTCGTACGGCCCATAATCGGCCGACTCTTGCCAAATCAACTGCAAGTTGTCCGGCGAAAGCGCGGGAGGGTTACCGTGCGTGTCCAGGCTCCAACGCTGGCCGGTGTCCACACGCTCGACGACTGTCAGCCCCCCCTCGACGTAGGCGGCCGCCCGCCAATCCGGTGAATAGGTGAGGACACGCTCGGTCAGCAGCACAGGGGCGCTGCCCGGCTGGGTCACGTCCACGGCATAAAAACCGGCCGGCGACTGAGGCGAAGGCTTGTCCAAAAAGATCACCTGCCGGCTGTCTCCCGACCAGGCCGGCTGCGTGCAGCAGCCCGGCTCGGTCAAGCGGCGCAGCGTGGGAGATGGCGTCGCAGTAGGAACCGGCACAGGGGTCAGCGTGAGCACGGGCGTGGCGGTCGAGGCCGGCGGTAAGGTAGGACTTGCGCCAGCCGGCGCAGTTACGCTGGGGGGAGACGACGCAGGCCGAGAAGGCGCCGGCTGGCCCACACACGCGCCAAGCGCCAGGGCGATGGCAAGCGCCCACGCCGCCCTGGAATCACTGCCTGCCCAGGCCGACAGGACGGGGAGGCGCTGAAAGAGCACTGAAAACACTGAAGGGATACACCCTTTCAGTAGCCTCATCTGCTTCGCAATCGATTGTTCGATCTGCTTGCGATCAGCCATAAGGGTTTCAGGTTGAAGGGTCAAGAGTTTCAGGTTCAAGAACGCCAAAAGCTAGGGAAACGCCGCATTTGCGCTCCAGTATACCCCAAATAGGCCTCGAACGCAACACCTCGAAAAATTCCCTCTTGACAAATCCGCAATTATTGTGTATAATACACAAAGATAGTGTACAAAATACAAGAATTCAAATTTGTACCTGAGCTCTTGAACGCTGAAACCTTAAACCATTTTCCAAATAATATGGTATCATCTTCAGATATGGCAACAGACAAGCGATTTGAGCGCATCGGGATGGTGGCTCGCTGGCGGCCGGTCCACCTGGGGCACGCGCCGGTGCTGCGGGCGTTGTGCGAGCACGCCGAGCTGGCGCTCGTCGGGATTGGGAGCACGAACAAATACGACCTGCGCAATCCTTTTACGTCCAAAGAAGCAACTGCCATGATCGAGCTGGTGTTGGCCGGGCGGGAACACTATCGCCTGATCGACGTGCCCGACCTGGACGATGGGCCGCGTTGGCGCGAGATGATACTCGGGCTGTTTGGCCGGCTCGACTGCTTTGTGACCGCCAACCCTTACGTTGCCAGCTTGCTGGCCGAGGATTACAACGTCATCCGGCCGGTCGAGCTCTTGGCCCAAGACGAAAAGATCGCGATCGAGGGTCGCATGGTGCGCAGAGAGATGGCTCGGGGGGACGCCTGGCAGAGCCTGGTCCCTCCAGCCGTCGCAGAGTATATCACAGCGAACAAGCTCGACGAGCGTTTTCGCCGCGAGTTCGGATTGCAAACGCTTGCGCTAGATACATTGTAATTGGACACAGAAAACTTTTAGGAGGTTCACATGTATTCGTGGGATGAAGACACCAGCAAGTGGTATGGTTCAGGCGAGTATCGTTACGGCAGAGCCGGCGCGGACAAGCGCAGGGCGGCCGGCGAGAAGGAGCGGGAGCACGGGCCGCGCACGTATGAAAAGAAGGGCGGTCCCAACGAGAAAATCATCGACCCGCGCAAGCGCGCCCGTAGCGAGTCGAGCAATCCGCTCGTCATCGCCGTCGACGTGACCGGCTCGATGGCCCATTGGCCGGGCGAGATTTTCGACCGCTTGCCCCTACTCTACAATACACTCTCCCAGTATCGAGAAGACCTGCAGGTCTGCTTTGCGGCCATCGGCGACGCCAATTGTGACGACTGGCCGCTGCAGGTGACGGACTTTGCCAGCGGCTACGATCTGGAGCAGTTGCTAGGCTCGCTGTACGGCGAGGGCGCCGGTGGTGACGCGCCGGAAAGCTACGGCCTGTTCGCCCACTGGGTCAACACCCACGTCGAGGTTCCCAACGCGAGCGAGACGCCCTTCCTGATCGTGTTTGGGGACGCGCCCATGCATCCCGGTATCCCTCAAGGCCAGATCGCCCACTACCTGGGCGACGAGGTAGGCCACGATGTTGACGCGATCAAGGCCTGGCAGCAAGTATGCAAGAACTGGAACACGTGGTTCCTGCGCCGGCCAACCGGCCGGCCGGGCGACCACGTCGACACGCAGTGGGGCAAAGCGATCAGCGAGCAAAAGATTTTCCACATCCAGGACGAGCAGCGCGCGGTGGACTATGCGATGGGGCTGGTCGCCCGCGCCTGGGGGCATTTCGAGAATTTTCAGGACAACATGCGCGCCCGCCAGAGCGAGGACAAGGTGGCCGAGGTCAGCCAGCCGATCGCGCTCGTGTGTCCCCGCTGCGGCAGCCCGATCCCAGTGGGAGCGACGGGGATGTTTAGCTGCGGCTACTGCGGCATGACGTTGAAATTGTAGAGACGTAGAGACGTAGCAATGCTACGTCTTATGGGGTATCTTATGACCATTCGTGCCATTGTCACCACGCCGCCATACGCGCCCTTTCTCGACGAGGTAGCCCGCCACCCCTTGGTGTGCGGTTTTCGCCTGAATACGGTGATGCCGCTGCGAGAGGAGCCGGCCGAGGCACTCGAGCGGCTGCGGTCTTTTGGCCAGCCGGTGTGGGTCGATCTCAAAGGGCGGCAATTACGGGTGGTGGGCGCGGCCATCCCACCCTACACCGAGGTACACCTGAGCCACCGCATCCAGGTCGAGACGCCGGTCGAGGCCTTTTTCTCAGATGGGAACGAATGTGTTCGGGTGGCAGCCGTCGACGGCGACCGGCTCATCCTGGAGGATGGGCCGCGCCGCCTCATCGGGCCTGGCGAGTCGGTCAACATCGTACACCCCTCGCTAAAAATAGAGGGCACGCTGACCGAGACAGACCGCGCCTACCTGGCCGCCATGCAAGCCGTGCAGCTCAAGCGCGTCATGCTGTCATACGTACAAGATCCATCCGACGCCGAAGAAGTGCGCAGCTTGCTGCCGGGCGCCGAAGTGATGCTCAAGATTGAGACCCAGCGTGGGCTGGCCTACGCCCGCCAGCACGGGAACGCGCACGGGCGCTTGATGGCCGCTCGCGGCGATCTGTACGTGGAAGTGCTGCGGCCGCACCGCGTCGTCGGCGCGCTGCGCGATATCATCGCGGCCGATCCAGACGCAGTGGTCGCCAGCCGCCTGTTCGACTCGCTGGCCGGTCAAGCCGTGCCGGCCAGCGCAGATATCGGCGACGTGGCCTTTTTGCTCTGCCTGGGCTACCGCACCTTCATGCTGGGCGACGTCACCTGCTTGCGGCGCGACTCGATGTTGGAGGCGCTCAATCTGCTCGAGGCGATCGCGGGGGAATTTCGATGAGAATAGCCCTGGCCCAGATCAACACCTGCATCGGCGATCTGGAAGGCAACGTCGAGCGCTGCCTGGCCGCCGTCGAGGCGGCCAGGCACAACGAGGCCGAGCTGGTCGTCCTGCCCGAGATGGCGATCCCCGGTTACCCGCCGCGCGATATCTTGTTCGACCCATCTTTCGACGAAGCGGTATTCGAGGCCACGCGCGACCTGGCCCGTCGCGCGGCCGGCGGGCCGCCAGTCGTGGTGGGCAGCCTGTGGCCGGCCGCTCATCGCCCGCTCGATCACCCAGGGCTGTACAACGCGGCCATTTTGCTGGACGGTGGGGAAGCGCGCCTGGCGGCGGCCAAGCAATTGCTGCCGGCCTACGACGTCTTTTTCGAGCCGCGTTGGTTCCTGCCCGGCCCTCCCCTACCCCCCTTGACGCTTGCCGGCCGGCAGGTAGGCTTCCTGGTCTGCGAGGATCTGTGGGACGAGGGGCACACCGTTCACCCGCCGGCCGCGCTGGTGAGCGCCGGGGCGGAGCTGCTCGTCTGCCTATCCGCCTCGCCCTACCGGCAGGGGATCGAGACGCTGCGGCTGGCGCACGCCAGCCGCCCCGCCTGCCCCTTGGTATACGTCAATCTATGCGGGGCAAACGACGAGTTGATTTTCGACGGGGAGAGTTTTGCGCTGGATGGGGATGGCAATTACATCGCTCAATTGGCAGCCTTTGAGGAAGAGACACGCGTCATCGACCTCAACAAGACACCTGGCCCGGCGACGCCAGCCGCCAGCGTTTCCCTGGAAGAGACACTCTACCGGGCACTTGTGCTGGGCATACGAGATTTTGCCTGCAAGAACCATCTCCAACGCGCCTTCCTGGGGCTGTCTGGAGGCGTGGACTCGGCCGTCGTGGCGGTGCTGGCGGCCGAGGCTCTGGGGCCGGAACGCGTGACGGCGGTGGCCATCCCCTCTCGCTACACCGCGCCCGCATCCACCACCTGCGCACGGGAACTGGCGCAAGCCTTGGGGATCGGTTTCGAAGTGGTCGCTCTCGAGCAGGTACACGCGGCGGCCGAGGCCACGCTTGGCGACTTGGCGCACGGGACGGCAGCCGAAAATGTCCAGGCCCGGCTGCGAGCGATGATCTTGATGAGTTTCGTCAATCGTCACGGGGGCATGCTACTGAATGCTAGCAACAAGACAGAGCTGTCATTGGGTTATGCCACCCTGTACGGCGACATGGCTGGCACACTGTGCCCAATCGCCGACCTGACCAAGCTAGAGGTGATTGCCCTGGCGCGGTGGATCAACACCAGGCGCGGCGTGATCCCAGCCTTTACGCTAGATCGGCCACCTTCGGCCGAGCTGCGGCCAGACCAGATCGATCCTTTCGATTACGAACGAGTGTCGCCGGCGATGGAGCAACTCGTGCAGGCCAATCGCAGCGATGCGGCCCTGCGGCGCTCCGAGCACAAGCGCTGGCAAATGGGCATCATCCTCAAAGTCAGCCAAAAAGCCTTCGGCACTGGCCGCCTGGTCCCTGTCACGCGTAGGTAGAACACAGCAGGCCAGAAACCGAGTTTTTGCAAAGCACCTCCAAGCGAAGCGTAGGAGGTTTGCCTTGCACCCCACAGGGGGGGAAAACTCGGTTTCCAGAAGGCTAATGGCATTTTTAGACGGGCTGTGGTATGATTAAGACACGGGCAGGAGCCGCAGTATAATATTACCCGCGAAAAACTATCACAATCGCAAAGATTTTCGCTTGCGCGCAGAGCACGCCGAGAGCGCAGAGATTTTTTATAAATTCTTCTCGGCGTTCTTTGCGATCTCTGCGGTGAAAGCGTTTTGGTTGCGGCAGGAGGCCGCGCTATGGAAGAACAAGCGCAAGTAAAACTCGGCGACACCCAACCGCGCGTGTGTCCCAGTTGCGGGGGCAAGGTTTCTTCGCGCGCCAAGACATGCACGCTGTGCGGCATCGACCTGGAAATCTCCCTCGCCCCCGTCGTCGAGGAAGAGCCACAAGTGCCGGTCAAGCCGCCGGTGAGCCTCAAGAACATCGTCATCCAGTTCGTGCTGACTGTCCTGGGGCTGGGCTTGCTAGCCGGTATCGTGTTGGGTTTTATGACGATCGTCCAAGGCGCCAGCCAGCGTGCGCCCACCGTAACACCTACCCTGTCTCCCACGCCCCTCCTACTGCCCACTTTTACGCCGACTGGCACGCCTACCGCCACCCCCACCCCAGATCCGCGAGCAACTCCACTGCCGCCCATAGAACACAAGGTCCAAGCCGGCGACACCCTGTCTGTCCTGGCCCGTGAATACGACACAACCGTCGAATTGATCATAAAGTTCAACAATCTAGACAGTGATATCATCCAGGTCGGCCAGGTCCTGCTGATGCCGGCTGCCGGCGCAACGGCGGCGACACTCTTTACACCCATCCCGTCGACAGGCGGGGATAGAATCATCCACGTCGTGCAGGCCGGCGAAACGCTGCTCGGCATCGCCCAACGCTACGACGTACGTCTGTCGGTCATCCAGCAGCTCAACGACATCGATGATCCTGAGATGATCAAGGAAGGGCAGCAACTCTACATTCCGATCGGTCCGACCGCGACGGCCACCAGTGGCCCATCTCCCACGCCCACGCCAGTGCCCAAGTACCCGTCTCCGCCGCTGCTGTCGCCGCTCGAGAGGGCGGAATTTGCCGGCGCCGAGGCCGCCATTTTACTGCAATGGGCAGCCACCACCATACTGCACCCGGACGAATGGTACCAGGTCACGATAGAACAAATTGCCGGCAGCGACCAGCAACTACTGAGCCTGACGACCAAAAGTTCTTCGCTGCGCGTGCCGGTCGAGTTATACCCGACCCAGGCCGAGAAGCAACGCCTGTTCAAGTGGCGGGTCGATATCGTCCGTCAAACGAACGATACGCCGGCCTACGAACAGGCCAGCCTGCCGGGTGACAGTCGCACGTTTTGGTGGGTACAGCCGCCGCCCACGGCCACAGCCACGGCTGAGTCTGTCCCGACGGCATCAGTTACACCCACCCAGACGCCCTAAGGACGCATGGAAATATGGTTTCCCGCATTTATCGGCATCATACGCAAGAGGCAGGAACTTGTTTAGCCCAAGTGCAGCCTGCACCTACACCTTGCCTTGCGAGCAATCATGTACTATAAAGAGGAAAGATATGTACAAGATACTAGAAAAACAAGTACTGAGTGAGGCCGTCAAGCTCATGGTCGTCGAAGCACCCCAGGTGGCGCGCAAGGCCCAGGCCGGACAATTCGTCATCGTCCGCGTCGACGAGCGAGGCGAACGCATCCCATTGACTATCGCCGACTACGATCGAGACCGGCAAGCCATCACGCTCATCTTTCAAGAAGTCGGCAAAAGCACTATGCAAATGGGCGGGCTGGAAGTGGGCGATACGCTGGCCACCGTCGCTGGCCCGCTGGGACACGCGACCGAGATCGCCAACTTTGGGACAGTGGCCTGCCTGGGCGGCGGCGTGGGCATCGCCCCACTCTTCCCCATCGCCCGCGCTCTCAAAGAAGCCGGCAACACGGTGATTTCCATCATCGCGGCCCGCACCAAGGCGCTGCTGTTTTGGGAAGAGCGGATGAGGCAAGTATCGGACGAGCTGACCGTCTGCACCGACGACGGATCATGGGGACGCAAGGGGCTGATCACCGACCCGCTCAAAGAACTATTGGAGGCGCGCAGCCAGGATATTGCCAAAGTGTGGGCCATCGGGCCGGCCATCATGATGAAATTCGCCTCGCTGGCCACCCTGCCGTACAAAGTGCCGACCATCGTCAGCTTGAACACTATCATGATCGACGGCACGGGAATGTGCGGTGGCTGCCGGGTGGTGCTGGAAGATGGCGCCCAGTTCGTGTGCGTGGACGGGCCGGAGTTTGACGCTCACAAGGTCAATTGGGACATCTTGATGTCCAGGCTGCGCTATTATCGTGACCAGGAGCAAGAGGCTGTCGAACGTTGGCAGCACACATGCAAACTGGATGACGCGTCTTAAATGGCGTGCAATAAATTTATCCGCGAATTCACGCGAGTTTTCACCAATTTCTATAAATAATTCTTGAGATTCGCGCAGATTCGCGGATAATACAAGGGGAAAAACGTGGCAAAGAAAATCATTCCCACCAAGACGCCCATGCCGGAACAGACACCGGCCGAGCGCATCAAGAATTACAATGAAGTCCCGTACGGCTACACGGCCGAGCAAGCGATGGCCGAAGCGCAGCGTTGCCTGCAGTGCGGACGGCCCAAGTGCATGGAAGGCTGCCCGGTCAACATCAACATCCCCGGCTTTATCCAGTTAGTAGCCTTGGGGGACTTTCGCGGGGCGCTCAACCTGATCAAGGCCACCAACGCGTTGCCAGCTATCACCGGGCGCGTGTGTCCCCAAGAAACCCAGTGTGAAGCGCTGTGCACCTTAGGCAAAAAACACGAGCCCGTGGCCATCGGCCGCCTCGAACGTTTCGTGGCCGATTGGGAAGCCCAGGCAGTTCAGGCCGAGCTAGCCCAAGCTGAACTGGACCAGACCAGGGCGCTTGAAGCAAGCGCGCCCGAGCTGCCTGCGCCGACAGGCAAAAAAGTGGCCGTCGTCGGCGCGGGGCCGGCCGGCTTGACGGTGGCCGCCGACCTGGCCAGGCTGGGCCATCACGTCACGATTTTGGAGGCTCTGCACGAGGCCGGCGGCGTGTTGGTATACGGCATCCCCGAGTTTCGCCTACCCAAGGCCATCGTCCGGCGCGAGGTGGAATACGTGTGCAGCCTGGGTGTCAAGCTAGTCAAGGACTTTGTCGTGGGCAATTCGGCCACGCTGGACGAGCTGCTGGAAGAGTTTGAGGCCATTTTCCTGGGATCGGGGGCGGGGCTACCGTGGTTCCTGAACATCCCCGGAGAGAACCTGAGCGGTGTCTATTCGGCCAACGAGTACCTGACCCGCGCCAATCTGATGAAAGCCTACCGCTTCCCGGAGTACGATACTCCCATCGCGCGTGGGCGGCGTGTGATCACCATCGGCGGCGGGAACGTGGCGATGGACTCCTCACGGACTGCCCTGCGCTTGGGCGCGGAAGAATCTATCATCGTCTACCGTCGCTCGCGCGATGAAATGCCAGCTCGCGCCGAAGAGATCCATCACGCCGAGCAAGAGGGCATCCAGTTCAAGCTGTTGACCTCGCCGGTGGCCATTCACGGCAACGACAAAGGGGAGGTCCAAGAGCTGGAGTGTTTGCAGAACGAGCTAGGCGCGCCCGACGCCTCAGGCCGTAGGCGGCCCGTACCCGTGGAAGGCTCCAACTTTCGCATCCCGACCGACATCGTCATCGTCGCCATCGGCCAAAGTCCCAGCCCCATCATCCCCAAGACTACGCCCGATCTCAAGACCGCCCGGCATGGCATCGTCGTGGTCGACGACAAGACCATGAAGACCTCCAAGAAAGGCGTATTTGCCGGTGGTGACGTGGCCACCGGTGGGGCGACCGTCATCCTGGCCATGGGGCAGGCCAAGCTGGCCTCCAAGGCCATCGACGAGTACCTCAAGACCGGCGAGTGGTGAAGTAGGGAGTAGGTTTAAGACTCTGTCTCCGGAGCGGCTTGCTCTTTGCGGGTAAAGATCAGCTCGCCATTTTGGGTATCGACGATCACACACTCGCCGCGGGCGAACTCACCCCTGAGCAGCCTGACTGACAGGGGGCTTTCGACGTACTTTTGAATCGCGCGGCGCAGGGGCCGGGCGCCAAACTGCGGGTCATAGCCCTGGCGAGCCAGCCACTGGCGTGCCGCGTCTGTCAAATCGGTGGTCAGGCCCAACTCGGTCAGCCGCCCACCTACCTCTTTCATTTGCAGGTCCACCATCTTGACCACGTCCTCCAGGCTCAAGACGTTAAAGATGATGATCTCGTCGATGCGGTTAAGGAACTCGGGGCGAAAGGCCTTTTTGAGCGCATCCTCGATCTTTTTGTGCTCAGCGTTTTGGTCGTCGCTCGACTCGCCCGGGCGCATAAAGCCTAACGCGCCTCCCTTGCGGGCATATTCGGTGCCCAGGTTGCTGGTCATGATCAGCACCGTGTTGCGGAAATCCACCGTGCGCCCCTGGCCATCGGTCAGCCGCCCGTCATCCAGGATTTGCAGCAGGGCATTCCACACATCAGGATGTGCTTTTTCAACCTCGTCAAACAACACCACCTGGTAAGGCCGGCGGCGCACCGACTCGGTCAACTGCCCACCCTCCTCGTAACCCACGTAGCCGGGCGGCGCTCCAAACAAACGTGACACGGTATGCGACTCGTGGTACTCGCTCATGTCGATACGCAACAGAGCGTCCTCGTCATCAAACAAGAACCAGGCCAAAGCCTTGGCTAACTCAGTCTTGCCGACACCAGAGCTGCCCAGGAAGATAAAACTGCCCACCGGACGCTCGGGATCCTTGAGGCCAGAGCGGGCGCGGCGGACCGAGTCCGACAAGGCCTCGATCGCTTCGTCCTGGCCGATGATGCGCTCGTGCAGGCGTTCCTCCATGTGTAGCAGCTTTTCGGCCTCGGTCTGCATGATCTGCGTGAGCGGGATCCCCGTCCAGGCTGCCACCACGCCGGCAATGTCATTCACGTCTACGATCTCATCCAGGTCT
Organism: Thermoflexales bacterium; assembly: GCA_016931085.1. The sequence goes on along the minus strand of JAFGFO010000457.1, from coordinate 16,627 downwards.
TTGGAGCGTTGCCAGGTTTCGCGCTTGCCGTCGAATTCTTGTTGCAAGCGCAGCCGTTCCGACTTGAGCTTGGCAGCGCGCTCGTACTCCCGCGCGACACCGGCGGCTTCCTCTTCAGCCAGGAGGCGATCCAGCTCGGTTTTCATCTGCTTGAGTTCGGGCGGCAAAGTATACAACGCCACACGCAGCTTGGCGGCGGCCTCATCGACTAGGTCGATGGCCTTGTCGGGCAAATGGCGGTCGGTCACGTAACGCGCGCTCAGCCGGGCGGCCGCCACCAGGGCTTGGTCCGAAAAGTGGACTTTGTGGTGCGCCTCGTAGCGGTCCCGCAAGCCATGCAGCATCTGGATCGTTTCATCTACGTTTGGCTCATCAACAAAGACAGGGGCAAAACGCCGCTCCAGCGCCGAATCTCGCTCGATATACTTGCGATACTCGTCCAAAGTAGTGGCTCCCACGCACTGCAACTCCCCGCGCGCCAGGGCCGGTTTCATCATCGAACTGGCATCCAGCGCGCCCGAAGAGGCACCGGCGCCGACCACATTGTGCAGCTCGTCAATGAACAAGATGATTTCGCCCTCACTGCGCTGGATCTCTTCCATCACCGCCTTGAGCCGTTCCTCAAAATCGCCCCGGAAGCGCGAGCCGGCCACCATGCCGGCCAAGTCAAGCGACACGACCCGCCGGCCCATGAGGATCTCTGGCACGTCGTTGACGGCGACTTTTTGGGCCAGTCCTTCGACAATCGCCGTCTTGCCCACGCCAGCCTCACCGATGAGCACCGGGTTGTTCTTGGTACGGCGGCTGAGCACCTGCACGACACGCAAGATTTCATCGTCGCGCCCGATCACCGGGTCCAGTTTGCCCTCGCGCGCCAGGCGGGTCAAATCGCGGCTGTACTTTTCCAGGGTGCGATAGCGACTTTCAGCCTTAGGATCGGTCACCCGCTGCCCGCCGCGCACTTCCTTGATCGCTTCGTACACACGGTCCTTGGTCACGCCCGCCTCGGCCAGGATACGGGCGGCGGCTGTATTACGCTCGGTAGCGATGGCCAGGAAGATGTGCTCAGTAGAGATATAGTCGTCCTTCAGGCGCGAGGCCTCCTCGTTCGCCAGGTCGATCACACGCTTGAGGCGAGGTGTAATAAACACCTGGCCGGTGCCACCCGCGCCGTAGATGGATGACTTGGGGCTCATGCGCAGCACCTCGTCCAGGCGGCTACGCATAACGTGCGTGTCCACCCCTAGCCGCTCGAGCAGTTGATGCACGACCCCATCCGTCTGTTCCAGCAGGGCGAGCAGGAGGTGCTCAGTATCCACCTGGGTATGGCTGTAGCGCTGCAAAACCTCGTACGAACGAGCCGCCGCTTCCTGGGCGCGCTCGGTAAAGCGGTCAAATCGCATCATGGATCACTCTACCTCACATACGGAATACGGAATACGCAATACGTATTCCGTATAGCGTATGACACATCAATATCTCAACAAAGCCCCAATGCCAGCCGCGTTCAATTCCGCGTGGCCCTCCACCACCTCGACATGGCCCCCCATCTCCAGGACCTGCCCAATAATCGCCTCGACTGCATCGGGGATACTGATCATCTGGCCACCGCAAAACGGGCAGGTCCCCAAGTCTTGGGCCGTCACATAGCTACAGCCCTGACATTGAAAGCCTTCCGCGTGATAGTCTTCGGCGACCACCAGAGTTTGGATCTGGCCACCGTGAGCAGCGCTAAGCGTCTGATCCAGGGTAATGACGCCTCCCCGGCCTTTGCCGGCCGCCGTGATGATCGCGTCCGTCAAGGCCACCTCGTGCTCTCGTTCGACTTTTTCCAGGATGGTAAACACCTTGTCACGCAAGTCGATTTCAGCCGTGGTCATATCGGCGGCAAAAGTGCCGATCACGCGATCCGCCCACACGCGCGGCAGGCGGGTCCTGAACTGCTTGAGGGTCTCACGCTCGCCGGCCAGCAGCACATTGCGCGGCTGGTGGGTCTCGCAAAACGCCACCATCAACTCGGCGGCCTCCTTGAGGTTACGCACGGTCGCTTCACCCTCACGTTTAGACGAGCGCGTAGCCGTGCCGCCGCGCCGCCCGGCGGCCGACGAGCCGCCTCCGGCCTTGATATGACGCACCTCCTCTCCCATGACACCCTCTGCCTTGACCAGCTCACCCAACTGGTACAGCATCAACTTGGCGCCCTGCCGGTCGACCAGGCCCAGCACACACCGCCCGTAGGTGTCCCACGCCTCCGCCAGCGGCGTGATATAAGGCTTGCTCCACACAAAAACGTGATTTTCCAGAGGCACCGACAACGAGTAGTCTTTCCAGAAATCATCTGCCGCACACGAAAACACGACCACACCGCGCCCGCTCCAATCATATTCTAGCTCAAAAAATCGTTCTACGGCGGCAATGTCTTCCTCTGCGGCCCCCAGGCCAGCCGCTTTGCGCAGCAGCCCGCGCAGCGCCAGCTTGTATTCATCCCGCGTGTGCCGAGTCGGATCGACATTCAAGTAAACACTGAGGATCGCGCCGTTACTACTGGAGTAAGCAGCCAATTCTTGCAATTCCTGTCGGTTAAACATTGTTTCTCCTTAAGAATTATGGAGAAACCGGGAGGCTATTCCGATAGCCCGGTTTCTCTTAAGGATTTAGGTTTTCAGCCTAAATTCTACTATTGAGGTCTTGCACCTAGTTCAAGCGTGATTTTCGTTTCCGTGTTTCCCCGCATGACCGTCAGGGTCACCTTCTGGCCTACTTCGGTCTTGCTGGTCAAATAGATGATCATTTCGTCAAAGTCGCGCAGCGGCACATCGTCAATAGCGATGATGATATCGCCGCCGATTCTCACCGGCACACCGCGCACGGTCACCTCACGCGTGCTGCCGCGCAGGCCGGCGCGGTCAGCCGCTTCGCCCGGCAGCACGCTGTCGACGAGCACGCCGAGCTCCACGGGCATGTCCACTTCGGCGGCCAGCTCGGCCAGGCTAAAGTTTCTGTCCACCGAGATTCCCATGTACGGATAAGACGCGGTGCCTTTTTGGATCAATTGGGGCGCCACGCGCTTGACGGTGTTTGACGATACGGCAAAGCCGACACCCGAATTGGAAGCCATGAGTCCTTCGGTGCGGATGGCGCTGTTGATGCCCACCACCTCACCCTGCATGTTGAGGAGAGGCCCGCCCGAGTTGCCGGGGTTGATCGCCGCGTCGGTTTGGATAATGTCCGGGTTCTGAAAGCGCCCGGCTTCGCTGGTAGAAGTAGCCGGCAGCGAGCGGCCCAACGCGCTCACGATGCCAACCGTCATGCTGCCTTTCAAGCCAAAGGGATTGCCAATGGCCACCACACGCTGGCCAACACGCAGCGCAGAGCTGTCGCCCAACGCCAGCGGCGATAGCCAACCGGCCGGTGCGTCCACCTTGATCACCGCCAGATCGCTGTAGGGATCGCTCCCCACCAAGCTGGCCTTGGCCACCCGGCCATCCCAGAACGTGACGCGAATGTCGTCCGCATCGGCCACGACGTGATTGTTCGTCACGATGTGCCCCTGTGTGTCAAGCACAAAGCCCGATCCCGATCCCAGGTCAGTCAGCCCAGTCTGTGTGGCATCCGCCACGTCAATGTTCACCACAGCTGGGTTAGCTCGCTCATAGAGAGCAACGAGCAGCGACTCCTCTTCGTCGGCGCCCGCCAACGGCACAGCGGTCGCCGTCTTGGGTACCACGGGCGCAGGCGTGCTCGTAGCTTGCTTGGCCGGGGTCACGGATCTGCCCATGCTGCACGCCAGGCTCGCCATCGCACATATCACGACCAACAACCCAATCCGCTTCACGTTATTCCTCCCCCCCTACCCCAAAAATAGATCACGACGCCTTGCACACGAATATACGAATCCTTCGACTTTGCTCAGGACAAGTTTTCACGAACCACATTCGTGTCATCCGCTTCGGAGCCCTGAAGGGGGCTATCGTCCAATTGTTGACATTCGTGATGAAAAATTTTGTCCCTGGCATAGAACGTATGTTCACAAAAACTATATCAAGGCGCCGTCGGAGAAATTGACTCAGGCAACATTTGCTTGAGGTCGATGATAAACGGCGTGCCGCTCGAGCCGCCGGCCGGCAGGATCATCACGCCCACGTTGGGCGCCAGTTTTTCAATATAGCGATAGGTCAACAAATCAGGGTTCTCCTCCAACGCCTGGCTGATCAGGCGCAGCGCCTCGGCATCCGCCTCGGCGCGGACCACCTGCGCCCGAGCCTCGCCCTCGGCGCGGGTGATGGCCGCGTCGCGCACACCTTCAGCCTCCACACGCATCCGCGCGGCCTCTTGCTCCTGCTTTTGCACCAGGTACTTGGCCTGCTCGGCTTCCTGCTGGGCGATCTGCTTGCGCTCGACCGAGGCGGCATACTCGTCGGAGAAGGTGATGTTGCGCAAGATAAAGTCAACGACGACAAAGCCTTCATTGCCCATCCGCCGGCTCATCTCTTCAAAAATGCCGTCGGTCATTTTGAGCCGCTCGGTGCTGACCACCTCCTCGACCTTGTACATGGCCACCGCGTCACGGATCACGCCACGTGCCAGTGGCCGCACCAGGCCATCGATGTAGCGATCTTGCCAGCGGATGTGAACGTCCAACACCTTGGCCGGGTCGATGGTAAAAATCACAGATGCGTCGACCGTCACCTCTTGCCCATCTATCGTGCGAGCCAGGATCGAATCGTCGCCCTGGGCTTGCCCCGCCTGGGGAACGATCGACATCGTGTAGGTCTGACGCGAGATGGAATAGCGCCGCGTCAACTTTTCAAAATAGGGCACGATCCAGTTCAGGCCAGGCTGGAGTGCCTGCGAGCGATAGCCACTCGGCGATAGCATACTAAGCACCACCCCGCGCTCTTCTGGATTGACAAAAACCAGGCCGGCACCCAGGGTGCTGGCGACTAGCCCACCGACCAACAACGCGGCCACCAGCACCAGGCTGACCCTGGCGTCGCGCCGCTGTGCGCGTTGGGCCAGCACGTTGGCCACGTAAACGACCAGGCCGAGCAGCAAGGCCCAACCTAGCAAAGTAAAGCCAGGACCGATATCCATGTGTTTCTCCTATTTTGAAGAATGGCAATATTGCGATGGCGCGATCCCCCCTCACCCTAGCCCTCTCCCCTCTGGGGCGAGGGGGCAATTCACGCCGGCATGGCCAGTGGTAGCTCCAAGGCCAAGCCGGGCTGCGGCAGATCGGGCCGGCGAGCCTGGAAATCCAGGTTGCCTTCCAATAAATCGATCACCACCACGTCTCCGGTGCGGAAGCGGCCAGACAGCAAGCCATCTGACATCACGTCTTCGACCTGGTTCTGTACCACCCTCCGCAGAGGGCGCGCGCCAAACTCGGGATCGTAGCCCTTGTCAGCCAAAAAGCCCTTGGCGGCTTCGGTCACCTGCAGCTTGACCCCCTGATCGACGAGACGCACGTTCACTTTCTCCAACTCGAGATCGACAATATGCTTGATCTCGTCCTTCGAAAGCGACGTGAAGACAATCACGCCATCCAGGCGATTGAGGAATTCGGGACGGAAGGTCCGCTTGAGTTCAGCTAACAGCTTTTCCTTCATCTTCTCGTACGCTTCCCGGGCGTTCTTGGCCTCGTCGTGCTGGACGGCAAAGCCCAGGGCGGTGTTGCGCTTGATCATATCCGCGCCGATATTCGAGGTCATGACGATGATGGCGTTGCGAAAGTCCACCTTGCGGCCGCGCGCATCCGCCAGGTGCCCCTCCTCCATGATCTGGAGCAGCATATTGAACACGTCTGGATGGGCTTTTTCGATCTCGTCAAAGACCACCACCGAGTAAGGGCGACGGCGGAGCGTTTCGGTCAATTGGCCGGCGTCATCGTAGCCAATGTAGCCCGGCGGGGCGCCTACCAGACGAGCCGTCGAATGCCGCTCCATGAATTCAGACATATCCAATTGGATGATCGCTTCTTCGCTGCCGAACAAAAACTCGGCCAAGGCCTTGCACAGCTCGGTCTTGCCCACACCGGTCGGCCCCAGGAACACAAACGAGCCAATCGGGCGCTTGGGGTCTTTGAGACCAGAGCGGCTGCGGCGCACGGCCTTGGAAATCGTCGTGATGGCCTCGTCCTGGCCGACGATCCGCTTGTGCATGCCTTCTTCCATATGAAGCAAGCGCTCGGACTCTTCGCCGGCGATGCGCATGACGGGTATGCCGGTCAACATCGAGACCACCTCAGCGATGTCGTCCGGGATCACCCGCAGATTTTCTGGCTCGCCCTGCTGGGCCACGCGAAGTTCTTCCAAGCGAGTCTCTAGTTCTGTCTCGCGCTGGCGCAGGGATGGGATGTCCTGCATGCGATCGTGGGCCACCGCCTCCTGGCGCTCTTGCTGGACGAGCTTGAGGGCCTCCATCGTCTGCTTGAGGTTGATGCGACGCGGCGATTTGTACATACGCACCCTGGCCGACGACTCGTCGACCAGGTCAATCGCCTTATCCGGCAAAAAGCGATCGGGCACATAACGCGCCGCCAGGCGAGCCGACGCCTCAAGGGCCTCGTCCGTGATCTTGAGGCTGTGATGCTCTTCGTAACGACTGCGGATACCTCTGAGGATCTCGATCGTTTCCTCGACGCTCGGTTCATCCACCAAGACCGGCTGAAAGCGACGTTCGAGCGCCGCGTCGCTCTCGATATGCTTGCGATACTCTTCAAGCGTTGTCGCGCCGATGCATTGCAACTCGCCGCGCGACAAGGCTGGCTTGAGGATATTCGCCGCATCCACCGCGCTGCCGGCAGCGCCCGCGCCCACCAGCATGTGCACCTCGTCAATGAACAAGATGTTGTCCGAGTTCCTCAGCTCTTCGATCACGCGCTTGAGGCGTTCCTCGAATTGGCCGCGATACATCGTGCCAGCCACCAGGCTGCCCACATCCAGTTGAAGCAGGCGCTTGTTGAGCAGCGGCTCGGGCACGTCACCGCAGACAATTTGCTGGGCCAGGCCTTCCACAATCGCCGTCTTGCCCACCCCCGGCTCGCCGATCAAGGCCGGGTTGTTCTTGGTGCGCCGGGACAGAGTTTGGATCACGCGCTCGATTTCAGTTTTCCGGCCGATCACGGGGTCCAGCTTGCCTTCTTCAGCGCGGGCCGTCAGGTCAATTGCCAGCGTGTCGACCAGGGGTGTTTTGCTGCGGCTGCGTCGTGGAGCAGCGCCAGCCTGTGGCTCTTGGCCCGCTCCAGCCGGCACCATCTGCTCCTCATTGATGGCTTTTTGTGTGTCACGGCGGATGTGCTCCAGCGAAACGCCCAACTGGCGCAAGATATCCACGGCCACACCCTCACCCTGGCGCAGCAATCCCAGCAACAAGTGCTCGGTGCCGATGTAATGGTGGCTCAGGCGGCGCGCCTCCTCGACAGCCATCTCAACCACACGCCGCGTGCGAGGGGTCAATTCAAGCTTGCTAAAGGGCATACGTCGCCCGGGGGCCTTGATTTGCTGGACCATCGACTCGACACGCTCGAGCCGCACGCCCAACTTGATCAATACCTGGCTGGCAATGCCGCCCTCTTCTCTCAGCAATCCAATCAACAAGTGCTCGGTGCCCACATAACTGTGGCTAAATTGTTCGGCTACTTCTTGAGCCAGCACCAGCACACGTTGAGCACGTCTGGTAAAGCGACTTCGGTCAGACACTCTAACCTCCTATTCGCATATCGTCACTCATTCTAGCGTTCTTGCCGAGCCCACCGTCTCAGCGGAGCAAGGCAAATAAGAAAGGGAGCGCGGCCTCATCACCGTTGACGCTCCCTTTCAGTATACCACATTTTCGCCCAAAATGGGCGCTAGTCTTTTTAGGATGTCAGGGCCCGACCGCGCACAGATTGTTTACTCATTCACTACTGCGGCTGGCTCGAGCGGCTGAGCCATTTCGACCACGTCTTCAGCCACTTGGCCGATCTCCTGGGCCAGCTCGGCCACTTGCTCAACGCTCTCGTAAGCCGCCTCTTCCGCATCTTCGGCCTCAGCAGCCAACTCGTCTATGTCCTGCATCGCGTCGGCCAATCCACGCTGCCAGTCTTCTTCAGCATACTCGGCGCTATCCACTCGCTTGAGGCTCAGGCCCAAGCGGCGGCGACCAGCATCGATCTTGATAATACGCAATGTCAGTGTCTGGCCCTCGTGCACGACCTCCTTGGGATGGTTGACGCGGCCTTCGGACAGCTCGGAGACGTGAATCAAGCCCTCGATATCCTCATCGCCCACGATGCGGGCAAACGCGCCGAACTTGACCAACTTGGTAATCACACCTTCAACCAATTGGCCGATCTTGTAATGGTTTTCCACACCACCCCAGGGATCCTGTTCCGTGCGCTTCAGGCTCAAGGCGATACGCTTGCGGTCACGGTCAACGCTCAGCACCTCGACATCAACCTCCTGCCCGACGCGGAGTACCTCGCGCGGGTGCGCGACACGCTTCCACGACAATTCGGACAAGTGCACCAGGCCGTCAGCTCCGCCCAGATCGACAAACGCGCCAAAGTCCGCCAGGCTGATGACTGTGCCCTTCAGTTGCATGCCCTCGTGCAGCTCGGAAAGCAGCTTTTCCTTCTGGACCTTGCGCCACTCGCGCATGGCCGCTCGTTCCGAGAGGATCAGGCGGTTGCGTGCGCGGTCGATCTCGATGACCTTGAGTCGCAGCTTTTTACCGACCAACTGCTGCCAACGATCCTGGGGGCGTTCTCCAGGCTGAAGCTCCTCCAAAACCTCGTCCTCTTCATCTCCCAGCATCTCTTGCCGGCTGTGCATGCTAACCAATTGCGAGGCGGGGACGAAGCCACGCACCTTGCCCATCTTGACAATCAAACCGCCCTTGTTGAAACCGGCCACCAGTCCCTCGAACGTTTCTTGCTGATCATAGATGGACTCGGCATCGCGCCAGTCCTGCTCAGCCTGGGCGCGGGAAAACGACAAGATGAGATTGCCATTCCGATCCTCAGGAGTGACGACGTAAGTCAAGATCGCGTCACCGACCTTCAACTCAGATCGGATTTCGGGTGGGATACCTTCCAGTTCACGGCCGGCAATCACACCCTCTGACTTGTATCCGACGTCGATCAGGATCTCGTGCGACGTCACCGCCGCCACTGTGCCAGTCCGAATCTCCCCTCGCTTAGGCTGCTCGATCGAAAAGTCTTCGCCAAGCAATTGCTGCATGGGGTTAGGTTCGCCAGGAGCCTGGATAACCTGGCTGTTACTCGCTGTCTGAATCTGCTCGTTCATTCACTTCTTCTCCCAACAATAAGATGAGGCCATTATAGCGCGTTTTTGCGGAAAAGGCAACATTGCTAAATTGGACACGGATGAACACATATTTTACAAGTGGGTGTATAATGATCTAAAGACACTTGACCAACACGACACACAAAGGAGGCATGGGATGAAACTGTCAGAACTGAATCGTTATCGCGTCAAGCCAGGCAGCAAGCTTGACCTGAGCAAGTGGGATCCAAACGACGCGAGCCTTTTTCAAGGCGGGAAAAAGAAGGGGCAAAAACGGCTCTTGGAGCTTAACGAGAGCCTAGAGGCACTCCAAGAGCTGCTGTACGCCGAGCACAAGCACAAGGTATTGGTCATTCTGCAAGCCATGGACACAGGCGGGAAAGACGGTGTCATTCGCCAGGTCTTTGAGGGAGCCAATCCACAAGGCGTGCGGGTCGCCAGCTTCAAGCAGCCCACACCGGAGGAATTGGATCACGACTTTTTGTGGCGAATCCACAAGCAGACGCCCAGCAAAGGCGAAATCGTGATCTTTAACCGCAGCCATTACGAGGATGTACTGGTGGTGCGAGTGCACGAATTGGTTCCAGAAGCGACGTGGGCGAAACGCTACAAGCACATCAACGATTTTGAGCGCATGCTGGCCAGCGAGGGCACGACGATTTTAAAGTTCTTCTTGCACATAGACCTGGATGAGCAAAAAGAGCGCTTGCAAGCCCGCCTGGACGAACCGGCCAAGCATTGGAAATTCAGCCCCGGCGACCTCGACGAGCGTAAGCTGTGGCCCAACTACATGCAAGCCTACGAAGACGCGATCAGCAAGACCAGCACGGCCTGGGCGCCGTGGTACGTCGTGCCGGCCAACCGCAAATGGTATCGCAACCTGGTGATCGCCACGACGATCATCGAGGCGCTCAAGCGCCTGGATATGCGCTACCCGGAACCGAGCTTTGACCCGGTCGAGATCGTGATAGCATAATCGTAGAGACGCCCCCGGCGGGGCGTCTCTACCTGATGGTTGTGTTCGAAGCAGAATGTACGGCATTCAATCCACCTGGCTCAAGCCCGAGGCAGCTGGCTCCTCCAGGACACTGCTGGCCGCCTTTGCGCACCCGGACGACGAAAGCTTTGGCCCTGGCGGGGCGTTGGCCAAATACTCGGCCGAGGGTGCAGCCGTGCATTACGCCTGCGCCACGCGCGGGGAAGTAGGGCAGGCCTCCCCCAAGTTGCTCGAAGGCTTTACCTCTCTGGGGGACCTGCGCTGGCACGAGCTGGAATGTGCCCTGCATTGCCTGGACCTGACCGGACTGCACTATTTGGGTTACCGTGACAGCGGCATGCCAGGCTCGCCGGATAACGCCCACCCCCAAGCCTTGTTTCAAGCCAATTTCACCAGGCTGGTAGGCCAACTGGTCGCGCTCATCCGCTGGCTGCACCCCCAAGTGGTGCTGACCTTCGACCCCTATGGCGGTTATGGCCATCCCGACCACATCGCCATCCATCGCGCTACCCAGGCGGCCTTCCTTGCTGCCGGCAGCCCCGACCAATATCCCGAACAAATCGAGGTTGGGCTGGAAGCGTACACGCCACACAAGCTCTACTATACAGCCTTCCCCAAGACCATACTCCGCATGGCCTTGATCGGGATACGTGTGATGGGAAAGGACCCGACCAAATTCGGGCGCAACCAGGACATCAACCTAACCGAGATCGCGGCCCACGAGCAAGCCATCACGACCCGCCTAGACATCGGCCGCTATCTGGAGCGCAAGGAGCAAGCCGCCAACTGCCACCGCAGCCAGAGCGGCCCGGGCGGTATGTTTGGCTGGATGCCCCTGCCGCTGCGCCGCATGCTGATGGGACGCGAAAGCTTTACCCGCGTTCACCCACCGGCCGATCGTCACACTCGGGAAAACGACTTGTTCAGCGGCGTGGCGTAGAGAGCCAAGTGTGGTAAAATGAAGAGACGAGCAAATCGAAGAGCAAAGAGCAAATGTCAACTAACAAAGAGTCTCAAGTCGTGATTGTCAGTGCATGCCGGACCGCCATCGGCAAGTTTGGCGGGGCGCTCTCGACGATGCCAGCGCCACAACTGGGCGGGGTCGTCGTCCGCGAAGCGCTGCGCCGGGCTGGCCTAGACCCGGCCGCCGTGGACGAAGTCATGATGGGCAACGTCGTCTCGGCCGGACTGGGCCAGGCGCCGGCCCGCCAGGCGGCGATCGCCGGAGGTCTTCCGGCCGAGGGCGTGCGCGCCACAGCCATCAACAAAGTTTGTGGCTCGAGCCTCAAGGCCGTCATGCTGGGAGCAGCGATGATCCGGGCCGGCGACGCCGAGATCATCGTGGCCGGCGGGATGGAGAACATGAACATGTGCCCCTACCTGCTCGCACGCGCCCGCACCGGGTATCGCATGGGACATGGCGAGCTGATCGACAGCATGATCTCGGATGGACTGTGGTGCGCGTTCGAAAACCACCACATGGGCAGTTCGGCCGAGTGGATCGCGCGCGCCTACAACATCACCCGCCAGGCGCAAGACGAGTACGCCTACCACAGCCACCAGAAGGCCATCGCGGCCCAAGACACCGGCAAGTTCAAGGCCGAAATCGTGGCGGTCGAGATCCCGGCCAAAAAGGGACCCCCCACCCTCTTTGAGGTTGACGAGTGCCCCCGCCGCGACACTTCGCTGGAAGCGCTGGCCAGGCTCAAGCCAGCCTTTGAGCCAAGCGGCAGCGTCACGGCCGGCAACGCCCCGGGCATCACCGACGGGGCGGCGGCGGTGGTGATCATGAGCCTGCGCAAGGCCGAGCAACTCGGCATCACGCCACTGGGGCGCATCACGGGCTACGACCAGGCGGGCGTCAAGCCGATGGAGATCTTTAGCGCCCCCATTTTTGCCGTCAGGCGCTTGATGGACAAGGCTGGCCGGTGCATCGATGATTATGATCTCATCGAGGCTAACGAAGCGTTCGCGGCCCAATGCCTGGCCGATGGCCAGGGCCTGGGCTGGGATGCCGGGCGCGTCAATGTGAACGGCGGCGCGATCGCCCTGGGGCACCCCATCGGCGCCAGTGGGACGCGCGTGCTGGTCACGCTACTGTACGCCCTGCAAGATCACGGCTTGAAAAGCGGCCTGGCAACGTTGTGCCTGGGCGGCGGAGAGGCCGTGGCCCTATCGATTGAGAGGATGTGAGGCCATAGTAACCACCCAGCCTGGCACATTTTTTTCCGAAGGACACGTATCTTCTCAATAATGCGGGGGAGGGACAGGCCCCCGCGCTTGCCCTCAAGGGCAACCCCCTGTGGTTGCCCCTACATTTTGCGAAGATACAAGGACACAAAGGCTTTAAAAAGCTCGATTTTCCCTGCGCGCTTCGCGTCTGTGCTTGCTCAGTGTATCTTTGACATGAGTAGTTACAGGTCACATTTGTTACTCGTGGCCGGCTGCCTGGCCATCCTGCTGGCCGGTTGTGGCCCCCTGCCCCAACCCATCCAGGCCACGCCAACCACTGACATGGCCGTGATGATGCTGACGGCCCCCCCCCTGCCACTGCCTGGCAGCACGCCAGTGTCGGCCGAGATGCCTCCAGCGGTGCCGACCCCATTTGCGCCCGACGAATCCGCCCAGTACGTCGTCCAGGCGGGGGATACTTTGTTGGGCATAGCCTTACAGTACCACGTCTCTATGGCAGCCATCCAATTAATCAACGGCATGGGCGACTCGACCATCGTTAAACTGGGACAAACGCTGATCATCCCCTCGGCCCTGGGCGCAGACGAAACGCCGTATTGGATCGTTCACGTCGTTCAGTCCGGCGAATCGTTGTTCAAGATTGCCGAGGCTTATGGCACGAGCGTTGACGAGCTCTTGCGGGTCAACGCCGTGGCCGACCCGGCCCTGATTGGGATCGGGCAGTTGATCGTCATCCCGGCGGGCAACCTGGTCATCGCGCAAGCGCCGACGCCCCTGCCCACCTCCACGCCGCTGCCCACCTCGACTTCCACCCCGGCCGCCACGCCCACCAGGCATGTCAGCGGCACCCAAGCCACGCTGACCCCCGCCCCTCTCTCTACCTCATCCGCGCCCACCGCCCAGCCAACACCCCCGCCGTTGCCGACCGTGCCGGCCGAGCTATCGGCCTGGGCTGGCCAGGTGGTCGACTTGATCAACCAGCAACGCCTGGCACACGGCCTGCCGGTCTTGAGCATCGCACCGGAGCTGATGAACGCGGCCCAGGCCCACGCCAACGACTGCTCAAAGCGTGGCTGGGGCAGTCACACCGGCTCCGATGGCGCCAGCCTGTTGACGCGGGTGCAGCGTGCCAGCTACAGCGCCCAGACTGTAGGGGAAAACTGGGTGCAGGCGCTCGACCCGGCCAAGGCTGTGACGTGGTGGTACAACGAGACGCCGCCCAACGACCCGCACCGCAAGAACATCCTCAACACGCGCTACGGCGAGATCGGCGTGGGCATCGCGCCAGCCAGCAACGGCTACTACTTTATCGCCGATTTTGGAATGCGTTAAAACACCACGCCGCTGTACTTTGCGAGTGTACCAACTTTACGCAGAGGCTGAACATCTACTTCAAGCCCACATTCTCGTAACGTTGCCGCGACCGTCTCGGCAACTTCCTGTGTTGAGCCGTAACGTGTTGCGTACCCCACAAGAATCAAAGATGACAAGGTTGTCTCGTTTCAGCGCGTCATCCACGCCAACGCTTCCGATTACGATTGTTGGAGAAACATTTTCCTTTCAGCATGCCCCAACTGGTAGAGCCGTCGTCCGACCAGGACATACCATATCACCAGGAACAGGGCATTTGGCAGGATCACGAGCAGCGCAACAATTGCGGATGACGTTAGAGCCTGTCTGAGATAATCAGCTAATGACAGCCCATGTGCCAGAATTCCCACGAAGGCAGTTGACCTGCTGAAGTAAGTGCTCTGGAGCATGACTGAAGAAACCATCAGACCCGCAGCAGACACCAGGAAGAGTCCCATGTTGAAACCACCAACGGCGCGCTGGTTCGTATTGGACAACAGCGCCTGTCCTGCTGCCAGGATCATCGATCTTTCCGCGTCCGTCGTCGCAGTCGCGTACTGGTTGCTGAGGGAAAGCATGGAGTAAGGATTATTCGTTGCGAGGAAAACCCCAATCCCCAGAAGGGCAAAGGTCAGAGCGATTACCATTAGGCTTTGATTGATTTTCCTGAGCACCATGTAGAGGGCGAGAAACATCATAATGAACATCAAGTACATCGGAACTTCCAACCCCCAAAAATCCACAAGTCCAACGATGCTATTGCTTGGGAACAGCATGAACCAGTCACTTATCGTGTTAGGTTGTGGGTAGATGGCAAGAACTACAACATCACCCAAGACTAACGCTGCCGCGATCAAGGCCGCTACGCCGCCAATTTTGTAGAGGTTCTGATAGGTCGAGTCGACGGTTTCGGCATTAGCAACTTGACTCGTCATTTTCAGCTATCCTTTCCTTTGTCTGATGAATGGTCAATGTGGCCGTCCAACGACCAGCGTCAGCCGCCGCGCCCATCGACATCCACATCCGCATCGAAGCCGCGCGCCGCGGGCGCGGTCGGCTGCACGCACTTGTTAGGTGCCTGTTTACACAACAATAGTCATGACAAGATATACAGCAATGCGCCAGTTTGTGGCGAATGGCAATTTCTTGTGGTCTACCGACGTCAAGCGCATTTAGCTTCTAGATGTGGTGTTTCACGACCCAGGTGGTAAACACCGCCTGTTGTTGTGATAGTCTCCATACTTTATTCCAACATCTCAACAAGATGCTTGCGATTCTCAGGTGCATCATAGTTGTCAGGCCAGAACTCAACTTGCTTAACGATCTTGCCGTCTTGAACAGTTGTAAAAGTAATTGCCCTTGCTACTTGGGTTCCATCGGTGACGGAAACATCGCTTACAGCTTCCGTTATATTTCCAACTATTCTGTTTATTGTGAACAGCCAGCGACCATTAGCAGGGTATTCTTTGTTCACTGCTACGAAGTTATCTCTACCGCGGATTCGTTCCTTTGTTTGAGGCCACTCAAGGATGTAACTATCACTGAGCATCTGACCGGCAAAATGAAAGTCATTGGTATTCATCCGCCTGTAGAATTCTGTGACTACCTCAATTGCTGACATGCCCATCTTTGTCCTCGGATGATCTAGTTTTTACTCTGGCGGGAGCACCTAACATCTGGTCCCCATTCCAGCGTGATTCCGACATTGGCGGCGAGCTTGTCTCGACCCCGTTTAGTATGCCACTTATTTTGAGTCAGAATGGGCGGGGGCGACAAAAAGAATCTATGTTCTCTATAGCCCGACGCCAGTTGGGACGATGGTATTTAAGCCCCAGGCCAGAGTGACCCCTGCACCAGCCCAAAACAGCTCTGCAACAGGGTTTCTTAGTATGCCCTGGTAGGCGTTTTCGCACCAATAGCACGAGTTCTTGCCTATCACCCGCTTTTCCAAACCCGCCTTGACTACTTGGCTGACACAGCTGTCTAGTCCTCAATCTCTTCCAGTTTTACACCACGTCCCAAGTGCAAGCTCTGCCTGGCGGCTTCGACCCGCTGCAAAAAACGCGGATCGTGTTCAAGCCGATAATCGAACCAATCCTCCTCGGAACGAAAACCAACCAACACGCCAGCGGGCTTGCCATGCCGAGTAATAACGATCTGTTCTTTTTCGGCCAACCGAAGATATTTAGACAAATCATCTTTTATTTCGGACAAAGCTACCTGTCTCATTTCTGCCCTACCTTTCCCAACCATTCTTCGGCTTCTGACTTTGGCACGATGGCTAAAATCTCTACCGCCTGTTCTGATACATCATAATACACTCGAATATCATCTACCCTTAGCCGATATTGCGGACGTGATAAGCCGCGCAGCCGTTTGATGCGGCTCTTGCTCGCCCGAGTAGGCGCGTGGCGCAAATGTGCCTCAATCGCATCCCGCACTTTGGCCCGCCAATTCGCTCTCAGGTCACGCAAGTCTTCAATTGCTTCAGGTGAAAAGACAATCTCGTATCTCATTGTAGCTATATTATAGCCAGAAATTGTAACAAGTCAATTTGGCGTTGCATCTTCACGACAAGCCGTCTAACGGTGAGCGTTACCCGCTGGTGGGCGGGATGAGACAACGCTATTTTACTGGAACCAACTAGGCCACGCAAACCACCTAAAAACGCGCAGACTCCCACCAGTCGGGTGCACGCTGTGTTGGGCGTAATTCCTATTTTGGATCACCATAAGGACACAGTGCGACACATTGAGAACAAATATGGAAGGTGTGCTCATCGAATGAAGTTAAGCTCATG
>JAFGFO010000456.1 GCA_016931085.1 Thermoflexales bacterium | reverse complement strand
TCGGAGAGACGACATGTCGCGCTTACCTTCCCGAAAGCTCGGAGCTTTCGGGAAGGTGGACAATCGCTCTCTCCGACAGCCTGCTAGTTACCGTGCGATTTTCACATATTCTCTGGTCTATATCCAACGTCTCACTCGCGCCTTGTATTCTAGCCAGGCCTGGCCGAAGGCGGATTTCAGCATGCGTTCCTCAGATGTGATGAAAAGCCGGTCCATCAGAACGGCAAAGAGCGGGACGATGATCCACACTGTCAGTGAGCCTAGCAAGAGGGCGGCGCCGATGAGCGCGAGCACAAAGCCTAGGTACATCGGGTTGCGGGTGATGCGAAACGCACCGTCTGTGATCAGCGCCATTGAGGCATGGAAGGGCTTGGCGACGGACAGCACTCTGCCAAGCTTGAGCGCGCGGCGCAGCTCGGTCAGCGCCCCCACGGTCCGGGCTCTCGGGCAGCACGATTCAATCCAGCAATTTGTGCGCCATGTGCCCTACAGCCTGGCTGACGAGCGACCCGGCCGGCAATTCGACCAGCGGGCGGCCGTTGCCGTCGAACTCAGCCAGTTGAGCATCGTAAGGCACACTCGCCCACAGTGGAACACCCATCTGCGCGATGCGAGCTTGAAAAGCGGCCGGCACATCGCCCATCACGCGGTTCACCACCAGGTATCTCTGGCCGATGTTGATGTCCAGCGCGTGGCTAAGCGCCAGCATGGCTTCCGCCGCCGCCAGGCCGCGCAGGCTGGCGTCGCTCACCAGCAGCAGGTGGTCCACGTCGCGCGTCGTGCGGCGGCTGAGGTGCTCCATGCCGGCCTCGTTGTCCATGACCACGTAATCGTAGGATTTGCAGATGCCGTCGACGATGGTGCGCAGCATGTAGTTGGCGGCGCAGTAGCAGCCGGGGCCTTCGGGGCGGCCCATCGCCAGCAAGTCGAGCTCGTCGCCTTCTTCCACGGCGGCGCGCACGGCGTAATCCAGCCAATCTTGCCGCGCCATGCCCTGTGGCACGCCATCGCGTGCTTCCTCGCGGATGTCGCCCACGCTTTGCGTGAGCGGCAGCCCCAGGACCATGTGCAGATTGCTGCTGGGGTCGGCGTCGATCGCCAGGACGCTGCCCAGGCGATGTTGGACGAGATAGCGAACCAACAGGCCGGCCAGGGTTGTCTTGCCCGTGCCGCCTTTGCCAGCGAGCGCGATGGTTGTTGTCATGCGATCTGTCCTCGTATACGTTTTTGAGCCGGGGCGTCAGTTTTCCCCATTTACACTTGGCTTCGGGTTGCGTACCAGCCGGTGCGTACACCGGCCCTCAGGTCGAAATCTGGCACGTACGGCTTGATGTCCAACAGCGGCGTGCCGTCCAGCACGTCCACGCCCTCGATGTCCAACGTGGCAGCGCGCCGCGCCAGCAGGCGCACAACAGATAGCCCAAGAGGGTTTGGTCGGCAGGGATGGCGCGTGGCAAACAAGCCGCGCAACTGATCGTCCAGAAAGGGCTTGACGCGCAGCGCGCAGCCCGAAGACTGGTGGAACGCGTACAGCAAGATCAGGTGCGAAAAGCCTTCCACGTCTTGCAAGCCCTCGGCAAAGTCGGGATAGACCTCGACCCAGCCCACAGCCTGCGAGCGGCTCGGCTGAATGGGGGTCTGTTTCTTGTTCGTGAACGGCGAATGGATGACGCCGATCGGGCGCACGGTGAACTCTCGTTGGTCAGGCAGGGTGCTCATGTTGATTCCTGCTTTCTGGACTAACCGCTATCTCTCCGCGTGTATGACCGCTCCAGCGCCGGCGGTGATAAAATCCGCGCCGAACGCTTCTTTGAACTGCCGGATCGCGCCGTCACCCGTGCAGTGACTCGGCGCGACCCGCCGCACGCCCGACTGCTTGAACTCGGCGATGATGGCTTCAACCTGGCTGGCGCTTTTGTCCTTCAGGTGAAAGCCGCCCATCGCCAGGAATATTTCGCCGTGCGTTTTGGCCTGCCGCACGATCTCGACGATGCCGGGATGCGCGCAGCCGGTCATCACGATCAGTCCCTCGCTTGTCTCGATCAGGAGTGACTGCTCGATAATGGCCGTGCCCATTTCGCCGGTGGTGCGGATGTGCTCGGCTACCGTCACCGGCTTGCTCACTTCGATCACGCTGGCGCGTTTGCCCACGCGCGCCTTGAAATCGGCCGGGAAGGAGCGCGGTGCGTACACGAGCGTGTGATCGTTCACCTCGAGCAGCGCGTCCAGCCCGCCGGTGTGATCGCTATGATAATGCGAAAGCACCACGCTGTCAACCCGGCGCGGGTCGATGCCCAAGGCGGCCATGTTGGACATCAGCGTCGGCCCGTCGCCGCCGGTGTCGAACAATATCACCGCCTGGCCCGTTTCGACCAGGCAGGCAAAGCCCCAGGCGGTCTTGAGCCGCGCGTCGAAGGGCTGGTTGTCGTACACGATGGTCAAGGTGATGGGATGAATTTCTGATGGCATATTTATTCCTCCTGGTTGCGCCGTCACCGTCGCCGTGGCGGAGGCAAGCGTCGCCACCGTCGCCGTGGCGGAGGCAAGCGTCGCCACCGTCGCCGGCGGCGTCTCGGCAACGACGGTCGTTGCAGTGATGGGTATCCGCGTCGCAGTCGGTTGCTTGGGCGCCTCCTGGACCGTGCAGGCGGCCAGCAAGCCCAATGCGGCGCACAGTGCTAAAATCGGGCGCGAGCAAACGCCCGTGAGCCATAACGCATTTGAATATCGCCCCAAGCGCCGCGAAGGGACTGGCTCGAAAACAAACACGATAGCCCTCTAACGAAAGAAGGCCCGACCCCGGAACGCAAAGGCGTCGCCAGCCTTGGCGACGCAGCAAGGGCGCATGGGCGGCAGCTCGTCTTGGAGACCAAAGTAGCGCGCTGCCAGGCTCTCTTCCATATCCGGCTCAAGCTTGCCTCCCACCAGCCGGCACTCGAAGAAAACCGTCACCGGCTGCACCTGGTCGCCGTTGGGATACGCGAAAGCGTACTCGGGCGCGGAGTAGACGCCGATGAGTGCGCCTGGCTCGACCTCCAGCCCGGTTTCCTCACGCACCTCACGTACGACAGTGTCGGCTATCTGCTCGCCCGGCTCCATGGCGCCGCCGGGGAAGCCCCACAGATTATCCCCATCGCCGCGCTGTAAAAGCAGGATGCGGCCCTCGGCATCTCGAATGCAGGCGGCCGCCGAGGGACTCAACAGCATATCGTGCCCGACGCGTTCTCGCAGATGGATAAAGTAATCGCTTGCTCCCATGGCCTCGATCCTTAGCGGGTGACGGGCACGGCCTTGATAAAGGCGGCCACCATTGCCGGGAGCTCGGCCAGCTCGATCGACTCGACCTGGCCGGCATCGCAGCGCGGGGCGACGGTGGGATCGATCGGCAACTGCGCCAGCAGCGGCGCATAAGCGGCCTGCGCCACCTCGAAGGCGTGGCTGGGGCCAAAGATCTCGTGGCGCTTGCCCGTGTCGGGGCAGACAAAGTAGGCCATGTTTTCCACCACGCCGACGATGGACACCTTGACCATCTGCGCCATGTGGACTGCCTTACGCACGATCATCGAGGCCAGGCTCTGCGGCGTGGTCACCATCACAATGCCGTCCAGCGGCAGCGATTGCATCGTCGTCAACGCCGCGTCGGCCGTGCCGGGCGGCAGGTCCACCAGCAAGTAATCCAGATCACCCCAAAACACGTCGCCCCACAGTTGCGTGATGGCCTTGCCGATAAGCGGCCCGCGCCACACCACCGGCTGGTCGTCGGATTCCAGCAGCAGGTTGAGCGACATGAGCTTGACGCCAGCCTCACTCTGCGGCGGGCGCAACCCCACCGGCGCGCCGCTCACAGGCCCGCGCACGCCAAACAGCTTGGGGATGCTGGGGCCAGTGATGTCGGCATCCAGCACGCCGGCGCGCAAGCCTTGCCGCGCCAGGGCGGACGCCAGAAGGGCCGTGACGAGCGACTTGCCCACGCCGCCCTTGCCGCTCATCACCGCCACCACGCGGCCGATGTGGTTGTATTCGAGCGCCACGCCTTCTTGCTTCTCGCCAAAGATGGCCTTGCGCTCCTCGTCGGTCATGGCCGTCATGTGGACGTTCACCTGGCTCACGCCGGGCAACGAGCCGACGGCTTTTTTCACGTCGGCCTCGATCTGGCTCTTGAGCGGACAATTCGGCACGGTCAGCGCGATGGTGACGTCGACCGCCTCGTCGTGCACCTCCACCTCGCGCACCATGTTCAAGTCGGTGAGGCTGCGATGCAGTTCGGGATCATTGACTTGAGACAGGGCTTGCAGCACTTGGTCTTTTAACATTTTTTTCTCCATACAGTAGATGTGAAATCGCGACCGCACCCGGTGCGGCCGTCAGCCACAGCAGCAGCGTCATCACCACCGCTGAGCTAAGGCACCATGCGCACGTCGCGCCGATGACGAAAGGCTCCAAAAAGGTCAGGTAAATCGAGAATAGTGTACCAAACAATGTCATAACAAGCAAGGCCGCCGGCGCAAGCTGGGCCAATCGCCCACGCCCATACTGGCCGGCAAGCCAGGCTGCCAGAATAGCAACATAACCCAGCAGGCCAAATACGCCGACCGGCAAGATACCAAGCAACAAGGCATACTCGCTTTGCTGCACTGTGTTGCAATCGCCCACCGGCCCGCACACGGCGGCCACCTGTCTTGTTTCCACGTAAGCCAGGTAAGCCGCCACGCCCAGGCCCAGCAGCGCCAACACAGGCACTGCCCAGTGCTGCCAGGCCGGCGCCGGCCGGCTGGCCAGCCGGCGGAAGGCCAGCCCAACGTAGCCCACCACCAACACCATCCCGGCCAACACAGCGATGGATAAACCATTCCCCACCGGGTCGCGGGCAATTTTTTCGCCGATGCTGACCGGCCTGGTCTGGATGATCAATCCGCCACTGCCGGCGGTGGCGGTGGGCGCGGCTTGGGGCGGCGCAGGCGTGGCCGTCGCCACGTCATCCGTGGCGGCCGGCGAGGCGGACACAGTCGGCGCCGCCGCCTCAGGGCTGGGAGCTGGCGTGGCCTCAGTGGCCCCCAACGCCTCGACCAGGCCGGGGATGTCGGGCCAACCCACGCCGCCTTGGGCCAGGTAGCTCTCCACCAAGCCGGGGAACTGCTGCGGGATTTCCAGCGAGCCGACCAGCACGACGTCGGCGACGATCAAGGTCGGCACACCGCGCCGTTCAGCCGGGATGTTGAAGCGCTGGATAGCGGCCTGGTACAAGGCCTGGCCGGTCGCGTTGGCTATGTCCACGCCTATGATTTGCAACTGCTCGCCGTATTTTTCGAGCAGTGGCGGCAGGTCTTGCGTGACGATTTGGTGGCAGTGCCCGCAGGAAGGCGAGTAAAACAGCACCGCGCGAACCACCGGCTCGTCGGCGCAGGCTGGGCGGCCGGCGCCGACCAGTCCGATCAGCGCGCAGCACACAGCCAGCGCGCCATTTCTTAATGGCGCGCCACGAAAAAGATGATTGCTAACTTGCCGGATCACTCTCAGTGTGCCTCCAATGATGTGACTGGATGTGTGCGGATGGTTCTCGACGCGCCCGATTTTCTACGACTCGTGCCGGCACGAGTCTCCGGTCGAGCAGGGCGGCGCGTTGCAGCGCTCCTGGCGGCCACAGCACGTCTGCCCGGCCGGGCGGGCCGTCTGCCCGCTCAAGACGACGGGCGCCGAGATGAGCTTGTCCAACGCCGCACTGCCGCAGTGTGGGCAGGCCGGCCTTTGACCGCCCGATACCAACAACTCGAGCTTTTCGCCACAGGCTTGACAGCGATATTCGTAAATCGGCATAAGGCTTCCTCTTTCAGCGTTGGTTTTGTTGGGCCTGGTGCTCTCGCACGCGCCAGTTGGCGATGGCCTCGCGTAACGCGGTCACCATCAACTTGGCGCAGTGAACTTTGGCCTCCGGCAAGCCGCCCAGAGCCTGGATGACATCGCCGGCTTGGATCTTGCCGGCTTCCTCCAGCGATAACCCCTGCACCATGGTGGTGAGCACGCTCCCCGCCGCGATAGCCGAGGTTTGGCCGCTGGTCATGAAGGTGGCCTTGACAATTTTGCCCGCATCCAGTTGCAAATAAATCTCCATCGTGTCGCCGCAGCCGCCGCGAAAAGCTCCGTAAGCGTCTGCGCCCGGCAGCCGCCCGACATTTTTGGGATGAGCGGCCTCGGCCAAGGCGCGTTCCGAATAGCGCAACGGGCCTGGCAAGCCTTGCTGATGCTCTCTAATGGCTTGTACCGAGAAAAGCGCCTGAGCAGGCGCTTGTTTTTGCTGTTCCACTTGCTCTACCTTTATTGGCCTCCGCGCCAACGCCGGCGTTGACCGCCACCACGCGAGTTGTAACCAGCACCGCTCGCAGCCCTCCCAGGTGACGCGACAGGGCTTTGGCGGGCCTGCCTTTGATCCCAGGCCGCCAGCAGCGCCCGGGCTGCGCGAGGGACAATCTCTTGCCCAACAAAAGCCAACGCGGCGCTTAAGGCCAGCCCCAACCCAGGGCGAGATAGCGCCGCCGGAGATCGTACCATGATCGGCTGGTTAACTGGACGCGATTCTTGCAAGACCAGGATGGCCCCCTCGGGACAGGCGGACACACACGCTTCGCATTCCTGGCATAGGCCCTGGTCTATTTGCGCCACGCTGCCCACCAGTCGAATTGCGCTGGACGGGCATACATCGACGCACTCGCCGCAGCCTGTACAAAGAGACTCGTTTACGTACACCATTGTACACCTTCTTTCTCTACCCATCAAATTAGGTCTGAAAATGTCGTTCGGTCGGGCGGTCGCGCTCGTCGGAAGGGCACATCACCAGTAGCGCCCGCGACGGCGTCTCGTCCACGTTCTGCCAGCGGTGCGGCAAGCGCGACTCGAACAGCAAGCTATCACCCGGCTCCAAGAGGCAGGTGTGGTCTTCAATCGTGTACACGATGCGCCCTTCCAGGCAAAAGACAAACTCGTAGCCCGTGTGGACGACCGGGTAAGCCCCGCTACCGGCGTTTGGCTCCAGCGTGACGACGAAGGGCTCGACCGTGCGCCCGGATAACCCCGCGCCCAGGTCTTCCAGTACGCCGTGCGCAAACGCCGCGCGCGGGCGGTCATTGGCTTTGATATGCGCGAGGGTGCTTCTGGGCAGGCTGGTATCAAAGAAGGCGGTGATGGGCGACTCGAGCGCGAGGGCAATCTGCTGCAAGGTGCTGACGCTGGGCGAGCTCTTGCCGTTCTCGATCAAGCTGAGCGTGTTCACGTTCAACCCGCTTTTCTCGGCTAACGCGCGGATGGATAGCTTACGCTCTTCGCGCAGCTCGCGCAGGCAGCGGCCCACGTTGACTTCTTGGGCGGGAGCGCTGCCGGCGATTGGCGATGGGACGGCCGGCGCGCCGCGCCGCCGGCGTTGCTGCCGCTTGGGCAAAGTGTTTGTAGTAGGTGCGTTTTCACCGAGCATAGCTCCTCCCCTCTCCAATAAATAATGGTTATCTAACCAATAGGATAGCACAAAGCTGGCTAAATGTCAAGCGTTACAACCAATGTATTGATACAGGCGACGTGATAGTCTCCCTCTGGAGTGTTGGTAGTCAATGGCCAAAACATTCTTAAGCGCAAAGGCGCGAAGAACGCAAAGAAACTACAGGAAAACGGTGATGTTGGATAAATACACTTTACAGCTAGCAGGCTGTCGGAGAGACGATTTTGTAGGGCGGCTTTCTACGCCAAAGGCGTCCTGCGGATAGCCGCCAGGCTTGCGGAGGTATGGAAACCTGCCCTACGGAGATCTCTCCGACAAGCTAGCTTGGAGCTTGTTGAGGTGCACTTTTGCTTCATTTAGAGTATTTGCTTCGAAATCCCAGAGCACAGGCTCCTTTGACTTGGTGGGCGAACAAAGTATAATGTGGGGGTAGTTATAACACAACAGGCGTACACTCGATGCTTGATCGGCTGTGCACATTTGGGGAGTTTGGACACATGAGAAAAGCGACGCATACTAAAGGGATATTTTGTATCGAATGGCTTTGGGATTCTGACCTGAAGGTTCGCTCAAGTGTGCGGCCGCTACTTGAACTGCTTCGGCAGGTGGCTGGGATTGACTATATCCATCGTGATTGTGCTACGGGCCAAGAGCTCGAGTTCTACCTGGGCAAGTGGGTTCAAAAGCAGTTCGGGAGATCGTTGACCTGACCGGCCCCACTACTCGCCAGCCGGGGGCAAGTTGAAGAAAAAGAGGCTGCCCTGGCCAGGCTGGCTTTCGACGCCGACCTGCCCGCCTAGTTTCTCCACGATGCGCCGCACGATGGACAGGCCCAGGCCGTAGCCTTTGGTCTGCACCTGGTGCAGACGCGTGAACGGTGTGAACAGGCGGGCCTGCTCCTCGGGCGGGATGCCGGGGCCGCAGTCACGGACCCAGAATTTGATAGCGGGTTGTGGATTTGCGGTTGTGGATGGTGGATCGCCAATCTGGAGTCCGTAATCCGAGCTCCGAGATTCGCACGAAGCGTCTGCAATCGAAAAGCCCAGTTCCACACACGGGGCCGAGGTAGGCGATCGGCCGTACTTGAGCGCGTTGGTGAGGTAATTGACCCACACCTCTTCTACCCACACGGGATGACCCACTACCGCCGGCCAGGTGGAAGTATCCGGCGTGATGATCTGGGCCTGGGCTTGCTCGATCATGTCGGCCAGCCGCCGCAGGGCCTCGGCTGTGATGCTGGCCATGTCCAGCGTCATGATCTCGGCGGCTTTCATCTGGCGCACGTCGGCCAGCAGCAGCAGGGCGTCTATGATGTTGTTCATTCTCGCGCTGTTTTGCACGATCATGTGTATCCCATGGCGCATTTCCTGGTCTGGCAGATGGGGATACTCGTTTTCCAGGACCTGGGCGACGCCCAAGATCGGCCCCAGGGGATTCTTGAGATCGTGGGCGACGGTTTGAGCAAAGGCGTCCAGCTCCTCGTTGCGGGCTTGCAGCTCGGCCGCTTGCTGGCGCAGTATCTTGACCAGCCGGGCGTTGACCAGGGCTATGGCGGCGTGAACGGCAAACATGCCAAGCAGCTCGGCATCAGCCGCAGAAAAGACGGCTGGCGACTGGGAGCTGACGTTCAAGACGCCCAGGAATTCGTCGCGCCAACAGATGGGCACGCTGATGGTCGCCGCCAGGGGGTAGGTGTTATAAGCCGGCGACTGTCCCTCCCAATGTTGGTAATCATCCACGATGAGCGGCTGGCCTGTTTCCAGCACCTTGCCGCTTAGCCCCTCGCCCCGGCGCAAGAGGGTGCCGGTGGGGAGCATGTGGGGGCCAATGCTGACGTACCATTCCAGAACGTCCTGCTCCGGCCGGTAGAGATAGAGGCCGCCCGCGTCGGCGTCAACCAACTTGACAGCCTGATGGGAAATCGAGGAGAGCAGCGCATCCAGGTCCAGCTCGGCGGTGACGTCCAGGCTCGTCTGCCGAATGGCTTCCAACTGGGCCGTTCGCTGCTGGAGAGTGGCCTCAGCCTGTTGGCGTTCGGCGATTTCCTCGTGCAGCTTTTGGTTGGCCTGGTCCAATTCTGCCGTGCGAGCGTTGACCATGTCCTCGAGATGGTCGCGGTGCCGCTGCAGTTCTTCCTCGGCTTGCCGGCGCGCCACGACTTCTTGACCGAGCCGGGTATTGGCGCGGGTGATTTCGGCCGTGCTCTCTTCGATCAAGCGCTCGACTAGCTTGGATGGCAGTGTTACACCGAAGGCCACAAAAGAAAGCGCGATGGCTTCGCTTACTCTTTGGGGGTGGACGAAGCCCATGATCAGCAGCAGAAACGAGGCCAGCACCGCGTATTCCAGGGCGGCTTTGAAGCCCAGGATCAGGCTCAACGCAAAGATGCTGGCGTGAAGCATCAGGATGATGGCGACGAGATTCTCGTCAGGGTAAGTGTGGAGATAGTTCATGACCATGCCCCACACGCACAGCATGCCGGCCCAGGTATTGAGGCGCATTGCCCAGACCAGGGAGCGGTGCAGCAGGAAAAGGGAAAGCGCGCTGGCAGCGGTGATGATGGCCATCAAGGCCATAAGAAAGCAGTTGATGGGCTGGCCGAGCGCTTGGTTGATGCCGACGTGGAGCGCCAGGCCCACGCTGGCGATGATGAAATAACCGTGCAGCACCCAACGTGCCGTGATGATCCGGCTAGGCAAGACGACCAAGGCATCGTTGCCCTGTTCTGGAGGCATAGGAAGGGTTCTCCTGATCACGATTGCCAAGACGATGTCGAATGCTTCTTACATTGTACCACATTTTGGAACTAACTTGTAGTGCCATGGTTTTTGCGAACCGCGGACGTATTGACGTCTCAGGCTGGAGTGTGTTACAATAGGATGAAAGGAGGTATCATGAAGTGTTGCAGCGTGGTCGTTCTCGTGTCAGTCTTGGCAGCGTCTTGCGCACCTCTATCTGGAGGATTGACGCCAGCTCCAACTGCGGTGGTTCCAACTGCTGCCACGGAGGCCCTTGGCACAGCCGGTTTTCGGGATAACCTGACCAGGGGTGACCGTTTTGTGCTCGAGATGAGGGGTGTGCCAGCACTACCTAAGGACCAGGCCTACCAGGGCTGGTTGATCGGCGATGACGGTGAGACGGCGATGAGCGTGGGCCTGATAGAGCCGGACGCCGCCGGGCACGTGACGCTCGAGTGGAATTCACCCAGCGGCGAGAATTTGATCGGGCGCTACTCGGGTTTCCTGCTCACGCGCGAGCCGGCCGCCGGCAGTGTCCAGCCGGGCGACTTGCGCGTATCTACCGGCAAGCTGGACAGCTCGGCGCTGGCCAGGGCACGCCAGTTATTCGTCAGGAACCCTGCCCAGGCGACTCCCCCTGCTGCGTCGAGCGAGCACGACCCATACAGCCACGGCCTGGCCGAGCCGGCTACGCCGCTCAACACGGCTTTCGTGATAGGATTGGTGGAGCAAAGCAACGTAGCGGTCCAGCATGTCCAGAACGCCGTCAACGCGGCGGCCATCGGATCGCTGCCTGAGATGCGTGTTCACCTGGAACACGTGATCAATATCCTGGAAGGGGCCGGCGGTTCGCGCTTTGGCGATCACGATGGTAATGGTCAGGCGCAAAACCCCGGCGATGGTTTTGGTGTGCGCACTTATGCTGCCCAGATCGCTTCTTTGTACCCAGACGACCCGCCGATGGGCGCGGCCGCCCAGGCGGTGCAGGCGCAAATCGAGGCTGTCGAGGACCAGTGTCTGGACATTCTCAAGGATACTCCAGATGCCGCCACGGTCACTGCCAGACTCGACGAGCTGAAAGTGTTGGCCAATCGCCTTCAGGTCGAAGCCATCACAGGGTTGTATCAAGCCGCGCAGGCAGCTGTGAATTTCCAGGTCACGCCTACGGACAAGTAGCCTATGCCTGCTTCGCGTTCTAGCCTTCGCTACCGGATCGGTGTGTCCATGCTCTTGCTCAGCCTGGGGCCGCTGCTCATTTTTGGCGGAATCGTGCTGTGGACGATCCTAGGGCAACTGGATACTTTTTCGGCCCGCCTGGCCGAGACCAAGGACTCGCTGAGCACCGAAGTGGTCGGGCGCAGTCTCAAGGGCGCAGCCAGCGACACGGCGGCCGAGATCGACGATTATATGCTGTCGCGCATCATCGACGTGCGGCACTGGAGCGAGGATCGCGATGTGATCGAGGCGGCTCGCCTTGGCCGCCTGGCCGTGCGTGAGCAAGGCCTGCGTGCCGAGAGTGTCCAAGGTCAGTTTGTCCCGATCAGCCCGACGGTCTATTCGCTTGCTTCGTCTTTTCTGTTCCTGCAGGTCGAGCGTCCCAAGACGCCATTTGTCGAGATCTTGGTGACCGAGGCCAGTGGCCTCAATGTGCTGCTGACGCGGCCGGTCTCCCAGATATCGCACGCTGGCGAGGCTTGGTGGCAGGCAGCCGGACTGCGTGGCGTCGCCGGGGTGGGCTTGACAGATGTATATCTCGACGCCAGCACAGGGTCGCCGGTAATGGGCATAGCGCTGCCTGTCATCGACCCCAACACCAAGGAGGTGCTGGGCGTACTGCGGGCGTTGATCAAACTGGAGAACCTGCAGTCTCGCATCTCTCAGAAAGCGAGCAGTGTGGACGCTGCCATTCATGTGTTTACAGCCGGGGGGGACGTGATCGCAGATACGGCCTCCGCTCATAGTGCCCAGGTCATCCTGGCCGAGGCCAGCAACCTCACGCGGCAAGACTACGCGCCGGCTGTGCGTGCCTTGGCGGCGCAGCCGGGGATGGAGGGGGCCGGCTTTATGGCGCTTGACGGCGCCGGCGGGCGCGACCTGGTCGGTTATGCCCACACCAGCGGCAGCCGCTTTTACGATAGGCCGGCCCAGTTGTCGGGTTTTGAAGGGCTGGGTTGGGGCGTGACGGCCGCCCGGCCAGAAGCGCGTGCCCTGCAGGTGCTGCTGACGCTGATTCAAACTGAGAGCGCGTTCAGGAGCTTGCCGACGCTGTTTGTGAGCCTGGTTGGCCTGGTCATTGCGTTGGCCGCCGTGGTGACGGTGCTGGTCACGATCGTTGTCTCCGGCAGCATCACCGGCCCGCTGGTCAATCTCAGCCAGGTGGCGCAACGCGTGCGAGCGGGGGACCTGGCGGCCCATGTGGATGTGCAGTCGGCCGACGAGGTGGGTATGCTGGCCAGCACCTTCAACACGATGATCGCCGGTCTGCGCGAGCGCGAGCGCGAGCGCGACATGTTTGGGCGCGTCGTCTCGCCGGAGGTACGGGAGAAGTTGCTGCAAGGCCAGCTAGAGTTGGGCGGTGAAACGCGCCAGGTGACTGTGCTATTTTCGGACATCCGCGGTTTTTCTACCATGTCGGAGCGGATGAGTGCCCATCAGGTAGTGACCTTTCTCAATGAATACTTGACCGAGATGTCCGAGGCTATTCGCCCCTGGGGTGGCTACTTGAACAACTTTATTGGCGACGCAATCGTGGTTATCTTTGGCGCGCCGCTTGACCAGCCTGATAAGGAATATCGCGCGGTGGCAGCCGCTATGAGCATGCGCGAACGCTTGGATGCGCTCAATCGGCGACGCGCCGAGCGGGGCGAGCCGCCAATCGAGAGTGGCATCGGCATCAGCACCGGCGAGGCGGTGGCCGGGCAAGTCGGCTCGCTCGAACGGCTGATGTACACCGTGATCGGCGACGCCGTCAACGTCGCGGCGCGCCTGGAGACCTTGACCAAGGATTATCCCCAGCACCCCATCTTGCTCAACGGCCTGACAGCCGAGACGTTGCGAGCACATGCAGACATTGCCCTCAAAAGTCTCGGCCCCATTCAGGTCAAGGGTCGGGCCAGGCCAGTGGATGTCTACGCCGTTGTCGAGCGGCGCACAACTCGATCCGCTTGAGCGGGCCGGGATCTCAACACCCTTTGGGGCAGTCATCCAGCTTTAGGATCAGCTTTGTCAAGACTTTCACGGGCGGCCGTGTCGGCCGGCAGGGTGAAGGCAAAGGAGCTGCCCTGGCCTGGCGCGCTCTCGACCCAGATACGCCCCCCGTGCGCCTCGACGGCCAGCCGGCAAAAGGCCAGCCCCAGCCCGCTGCCTTTGCGCCGGGCGGTGTTGTCTGGCACCTGGAAGAATTTGTTGAAAATGTGCTGGTGATGTTCCGGCGCGATGCCCGGCCCCGCGTCGCTGACACGGCACAGCGTCTCCGGGCGGCCGCGATTGCCCTGGGACGAGTTGACCGACACCTGGATGGCAGTGCCAGGCGGCGAATACTTGAGGGCGTTGTCCAACAGATTGCCCAACACGCGGAGTAGCAGGTTTTCATCGGCATAGATGCCGGGCAGATTGGCCTCCAACTGGATCTGGAGCGCGACTCCTTCGGCCGTGGCCAGGGGGGTGATGCGCTCGACAGCTTCGCTGACGAGCCAGGCCCAGTCCAACTCCTGGCACTTGAGTGGTACCGGACCGGCTTCCATTTTGTTGATGTCCAGCAACGCATCGATCAGGTTGAGCAGCCGCCGGCTGCCAGATAACGCGACGTGCACGGCCCGTAGATGCTGTTCATCGCTCAAGCTGTACTCCAGCACTTGCAGCCCCCCCAGGATCGTCGTAAGTGGGCTGCGCAGATCGTGCACCATCATATCGGTCATCTCTTCACGCAAGACGGCGGCGTTCTTTTCCTCGGTGATGTCACGTAAAGTCAGCAGCCGCCCAACGGTCAGCTCACTTTCACCCAGGACGGGCACCGAGATGCGCTCCATGAAGCGCGGTGGGTGTGTCACGGCGATCTCGCCCTTGTGAACAGCTTTGCTTTGATTGGCCAGCTCGCCCAACGTTTCGTAAATGACCTCCATCAACGCCGTTTGAACGTCGTCCATCGACGCGGCGTGTTCGGCGACGACGTCCAGCAGCTTGCGCCCGGTCAGCTCGGGCGGCGAGGTGTTAAAAAGCTTGCCAAACATGGCGTTGGCAAAGACGATTTGCCCGCTGGTATCCAACATCATCATCCCCTCGCGCGTCGCGTCGAGCACGGCTTGCAGCCGGTCACGCGCCATCGAAAGCTCGTGCACGCGCCAACTCAGGGCCTGATCGGTTTGCTCGTATAAGCGAGCATTGGCGATGGCCACCGCGGCTTGAGAGGCGATCGTGCTCAGGATTTCCAGATCGTCTTCGGCGTAAGCCTCTTCGCGCTCGACATGCTGCACGGCAATCACGCCCACGCTTTGATCGCTGGCGATCATCGGAACGCCTAACCACGAACAGGACGGAAGGCTTATTTCCTGGAAGGCTGGGCTGACCGGATCCAGGTAGAGTGGGCGCTCGTCTGCCTGGCGCTTGAACAGCAGCGCTTGCTGGCTTTGGATGATATACTCAGTCAGCCCAGCCCCGGCTTGCCGGCTGGCGATGTGCTGCTGCTGCCCACCTTTGAATGCTAGGGGAAAGCTGACCGTGTCGCTGGCATAGTCATAGAGGGCGATGTACAGATTGTCGACGTCCATCAGGTGGCTGACTTGTTGGTGGATTTTGTCGACAAGCTCTTCAGTTCGCAGAGAAGAGGCCAGCACGCGTCCAGTCTCGTTGAGCACAGACAGTTGCTCAACGCGCTGCTCTAGCTCGTGAAGCAGGCGGACGTTTTCCAGTTGGAGCGTGCGTTGGTTGTCTTTTTCTTCGGCGCGGAACAGCCGTTTGACGCTAGCGACAACGCGGGAAATGATCCCGTCCACTGTGTTGGCCATGTGTGTTATACGTCAGGAAAACAGAAACTGGTGACTATAAGGCGAGCAGCCTGTTGGAGAGAGGGATGTGCCGTGCAAGCCCCTGTGGGCGGCGAAAACAGGCCGCAAGCCGGCAAAAACGGGCCCGCAGCCCTATGCTGTAGTTCTCTCCGACAAGCTCCTAGGACACAGGCAAGTTGAAGGTCACAGTTGTCCCTATGCCGGCTTGACTCTCGATGCTGATTTTGCCTTTGTGCGCTTCGATGATTTGCTTGACGATGGATAAGCCAAGGCCAGTCCCCTGCGTCCAACCTTCCGCATCAGCCACCCGGTAGAATTTCTCGAACATGTGCGCCAGGTCTTTTTCGGCAATGCCGCGCCCGCTGTCCTCGACCTGGAGCTGGATGTGTTTGTCAATGACGTGGGCGCGTACCGTGACATAGCCATTGTCGCGGTTGTACTTGACAGCATTGCTCAGCAGGTTGATCAAGACCTGGGTGAGTCTTTGGAGATCGCCTGTCGTTTCAGGCAGGTCGCCGGGTGTATCGGCCTGGACCGTGATCGAGCGCTCGGCGGCCTTGGGTTGGACCACGGTGATGGCCCTTTCGACCAATGCCGGCCAGTTGACCTGGTCGCGCGACAGCTTGGCCCGGCCTGACTCCAGGCGCGCCAGGTCCAAAAAGTCGTTGACCAGTTGGGTCAGCCGTTGAGCCTCGCTGTGGATGGTGCGGGCCGACTGCTGCACCATGCTAGGTTGGATGCCGGACATTTGCAGCATCTCGCTGTAGGCGACGATACCCGTCAGGGGCGTGCGCAGCTCGTGCACCATTTCGGCGATTTGGTCGCTTTGCTCAAACAGCCGGGCATTCTCAATGGCGATGGCCGCCTGAGCGGCCAGGGTGATCAGCGCTTCGGTGTCGGCCTCATTGAACGATTCCCCACCTCTTTTGTTGACAGCTTCCAGCACGCCAATGATCTTGTCTTTGACCCGGAGGGGGACAGCCAGCAGGGAATGCGTGGTAAAATCGCTCTGCTCGTCCGCCTGCCGGTAATGACGGGTATCTGCTTTTGCATCGGCGATCACCACCGGCTTGCCGGTTTTGCAAACGTGGCCGGCGATGCTGGAATCGAGCGGGACGATGATGTGCTTGATGGTAGCGCTGCCGCCTGAGGCCGCTTCGAAATACAACTCGCCGCTTTTGTCGAGCAGCAGGATCGAGCTGGCATCGGTGTGGATGATCTCACAGGCAGCGCCGGTGATCTGGTCGAGCAGAGTGGGTAGATCCAGTGTCGAAGTCAACTCACGGCTTAGGGCGATGAGCTTGTCGGTCAGCTCGATGCGATTTTGAAGCTCTTGAATGAGATCGTCGTTATCCATACTCGCGTCCCTCATGTCCTGACGGGTAAAAGCGATCCCGGACCTCGCCGTGGACCTTGATCTTGTCCCCCCATGATACCACAGAACGCCAGATAAACCAAAATCGCGACCCGGCTCTAGCGCTTGGAAAGGGCGCGCACCAACTCCAGGATTTGAGTGCTGACCAGGCTATGGGGCTGCATGATGATGAGGGGTATACTGCTCTCTGTGGCCTGGAAGGCGAGTTCTGGCGCTGGCGGCACAACGGCCAGCAGGGTGCTTTGGAGCATCTCCTCGATCGTGCTGCGGGTTAAACTGGCGGCCGAGGGCACCCGGTTGACGAGCGCCAGGCCCACGTTGCTGTGCGGCAGGCCGACGGCCTCCAGCCTTTGCAGTAGCTTTTCGGCGAGGGCCAAGGCGGCTCGCTGTGACTCGATGACAACGACTGTAGAGTGGCTCAGCAGCAAAGCAGCCCGCACTCCTTCATCCAAGCCAGTGCCCAGGTCGAGCACCACGATGTCAGCCTGGGCCGCCAGGCGGCGAACGATGGTCCGCACGTGGTCGGGCGGCAGCCCCCTGCTGCGAGGCGTTTGAGGGGCCAGGAGCAGCTTGAGACCACTGGAGTGAGTGATCAACTGTGCTTCGATCGCGTGTGTGGTGATTTCGTCGACGCGCTTGCTGAGCAGAGCGCTGATGCCTAACTCGCGACTCACTCCGATGTGAAGGCCGATGACGCCCGCTCCCGTCATAAGCTCGCCCAGGATCACGCGCGGAGCTTGCTCGCCCGCTTTCGCCTGGCTGAGGGCCACGGCCACGTTAAGCGCCAAGGTGCTGGTGCCCAAACCGCCTTTGCAGCCCAGGAAGCTGATGATCTGCGCCTGGGACGCCGGCGGCGTCTCACTGGGAGCGGCGTGACTGGCGCGCAGTAAAATGGCCTCCACGCGCGAGGCCAACTCGGCCGGGTGAATAGGCTTGGTCAAGTAGTCATCTGCGCCGGCCTGGAAACCGGCGACTTTGTCATTGATCGTGGTCTTGGCCGTGAACATCACGATGGGGATGTGGGCCGTGTCGGGATTGGCGCGCAGCCGGCGGCAGACCTCGATGCCATCCACACCAGGCATCATCACATCCAGGATGATCAGGTCAGGCATGTTGGCCCTGATCTTGTCCAATGCCTGGCCCCCATCCTGGGCGGCCAGGATCTGGTAGCCGCGCCGCTCGAGCATCAGCCCGATCAGCTTGAGGCTTTCCATATCGTCGTCTACAATGAGTATCTTTTTATCGGCTGGCATCTTGTACTCGCTCTCAACAGGCTGTTCCGATAGCCTATTTACTTTAGCATAAAACAATCAATCTGGCAATAGCTGTTTCGAAAACGGTTTCAGGTTTAATGTCTCAGGTCTGAAACCCGCGCTGCGGCTGTCCTCTGGAACGCAGTCGATACAATGATCACCTTGTATTGTAGCATAAAGTATACGGCTGTGGATTACGATAGCGTAACTGTGCCCTCTGCAACCTGAAACCTTGAAACCTGCAACCTGAAACCCTTAATAGTGCGTCAGGCTGCCATCGATCTTGGCTCGACGAACTGCATAGCGAAAGGCCACCAGGCTGGTCGGCAAGAGCAGCAGCGCGAATATCGCCAACATGACCAAATCGCCCGACAACTGGGAGAACGAGGCTCCTTGCAGCAGCGCCAGGCGCATGGCCTGCAGAGCGTAGGTGGTGGGCAGGAACAGCGACATCGGCTGCAGCCAGCCGGGCAACACGCTGATTGGGAAATAAGCCCCGCCCAGCAGCGACGACGCATTGCTCATCAGCCACGTGATGGGGTCGCCTCGTTTGAAGACGATGATAAAGCTAGCGGCTATGATCCCCAGGCTGCTGAAGCAGACGGTGGTCAAGCCCAAGGCGAACAGGGCAGCCGGCACGTTGGCCCGGCTCAAATCCACGCCTAGCAGCACGCCGCCCACCAGGTAAATGAACACGTCGAACGTGGCCCACAGGTAGGTGTACAACGACGAGGATACGATAATCGTCGACGCGCCGGTCTGGGTCACCAACAGCGCTTCCAATGTACCCGTGGATTGGGCCCGGCTGATGTTGCTGGCAAAGCTGTTGAGAGCGACGCCCGTGTAGCGCGCCAGGGCCAGCCCGATCAACACAAAGGCAAAATAGTCGCCGCCGTACTGCTGGAGATAGGGGCTGGCCGCTTCCCCCAGCAGGCGCGAGATGAAAAAGAATAGCAATACCATCAGGCCGATGCTGAGCAGTTGGAACACGAACGCCAGCCGGTAACTGATGGCCTCGATAAAATCACGTTGGATAAAAGCCCAGGCTTTTCTAACTGTCATGACTGTGAAAATAGCCAGGTGCAACGCACTTCCGAAAGTGCGTTGCACCTACGCTCCCCCATCTTGAGTAAATTGCTTGAAAACGTCTTCGAGCGGGAGCTCCTCTGGGATACAGGCATCCAGGCCCACGCCGCCGGCGACCAGGGCACTGATCACATCGCTCATACGTGTTGCGCCGTCCAACGTCAGGCTGTGATCGCCGGCTGACAGCCTGACACCCGGCAACTGGCCTACGATAGTGGCCAAGAGATCTGCGCCGTCTTGGACTCGCAGGGTATAGCGCCGGGGTGGCGTCAGCTTGGCTCGAATTTCGGCCAGTGTACCGCACACCTGCACTTGCCCGTGGTCGATGATGGCCAGCCGGTCGCACAGGGCCTCGGCCTCGCTCAGGTTGTGCGTGGCCAACAGCACGGTTTTGCCGTGCGCCTCTACCAGGTCGTGGCGGATGAATTGCCGCAGCGTGTGGGCCGTGCCTGGGTCCAGGCTGCGCGTCGGCTCGTCCAAGAACATGATGTCCGGCTGGGTCAGCAGCGCGCGGGCGATGGCCAGGCGGTGGCGCATGCCGGTCGAGTAATTCTGGAAGGTCACGTCGGCCTGGTCGGTCAGCTCTACCAGGCTGAGTGTCTCGTCCACGCGTCGCCGGGCTTGCTCCGGCGAGAGGTTGTTGAGGGCAGCGAAAAAGCTCAGGTTCTGCCGGCCGGTCAGCCGCCAGTAAAAGCTGCGCTCGTCGCTCATCACATAGCCGATGCTCTGCCGGACACGCATACCATCCCGCTGTACATTGTGCCCGTTGACCCAGGCCTGGCCAGACGTAGCCCAGACCAACGTCGCCAGGATTTTGATGAGGGTGGTTTTGCCCGCGCCGTTGGGGCCCAACAAGCCAAATAGCTCGCCGTGTTCGACCCGCAAGTCGATGCCTCGCAACGCCGTGATGTATTCCTGGTGGAAAGGGCGCAGCAGCAGATCCCGGTAACCCTTGGGGCGCGGAAAATGCTTGGTGAGTTGGTCAACTTGTATCGCGAACGGCACGCTCAAATCCTCGTTTCAATTTGCCCCATTTTACCACAGGTGGGACTATTGCGTATTTCGTATTGCGTATTCCGTAATAATCGAGTACACTGGATAGCCATGAATCAAGTGACAAATCCTCGGCAGCAGGCTGTTACGAGCATCTTGCGCGAGCAACTGGCGCGTGGGGAGGTGCTGCGCCTGCGCGTGACCAGCGACAGCATGCGCCCTCTGATCCGGGCCGGCGACGAGGTCGAGCTGGTGGGAGTGACTGATTTGACCGGCCTGCGCCCCGGCGACATCCTGACCTTTGACCAGGCCGGCGTGCTGATGACCCATCGCCTGCTGGGGCAGGTGGAACACGCGGGGGAGCGTGCCTGGCTGACACAGGGTGACAACCTGCTCGCGCCTGACTTGGCCTGGCCTGACACTTGCCTGCTCGGTCACGTGGTGACGATCGTGAGCCGGGGCCGCGTGCTGAGCCTGGAGCGCGACGCGGGCCGCCAGCTCGATGCCCGGCTCCAGGCGGTGCTGGCCGCCGAGCGAGGCATAGCGCGGGTCGTACGCCGCTGGCTGCCGCCCGCCTGGCAGCGGCTGGCGTTGGCGGCCCTCCGCCGACCATTGCGCGCCCTGGCCGCCGCTATCGCGGCGTGGTATTGACAATGAAAACGCCCACATAGCGACGTTCGTCGCTGTGTGGGCGTTTATGCGTAACCTTTACAGCTCGGCGTGTCTTGCCAGCACCTCGCGGTAAGTCAGCGTCCACACGCTCGAGTTGTAGAGCTCGAACAAGCCCTGGACGAAGGCCATCAGCGGGATGATCAGGAGCAGGAAGATGGGCGCGCCGACGATGGCCGCTGCGATCCAGGATTGGCTGACCAGGTAGGCCAGCCCGGCCGGCGCCAGGCTGATCAGGCCAACCAGCACCACGACCGTGATAAAGACCGGGATCATCACCAGTGTCCAGGCGATGCCGACGCCAACCAACAGCAGCCACATCAAGCCGGTGTCGAGCAGCGAGAGCCGCACGAGCTTGAGCCCCTGCTTGATGGAAGCCACGACACCCTGCTTGCCCAGGACGACCCGCCGCTGGATGTAGGGCCGGATGATCGAGATCGCCAACGCGATCAGGATCATGAACAGGATGGCTGGCAGGATCAGGGCGATCAGGGCGACGAAGAAGCCAACACTGGGAGAGTCATTGCCCCCCGAGAACGTGGCCCAGACCAACAAGCCGGTCGCCAAGAACATCGCCAGCGGGATGAGGATCGGCAGGTGGATGATCAAGTCGGCCAGGAACATGCGCCAGGCTTGCCGCGACCAGCCCAGTTGAAAGCCGCGCCGGATGGTGAAGCGGGCTTCCTGGCCCTCGATCTCGTCCACGCCGGCGATCATGGCCGTCTCGGCCACGTAGCGCAGCACGGCCATCACGATGCTGAGCAGAAAGATGACGGCGATGGCAATCAGGATGATGACCGCCACCATGCCCCAGTCGATGCTGGACGGTTGCAGGGTGGGGGGAAGCTCTCCCTGCCATTGAGAGGGGGCGCCTCCGCCTCCGCCTCCGCCTCCGCCTCCACTGCCTCCTCCGCCACTCCTACCTCCGCCGGCCAGGGCGAACAGGAAGCCGAACAGCCACAGGGCGCGGTGTTGCCAGGAAATTTTCAAGGCCCTCGACAAGATATTGATGTGATTCATCGTAACCTCCCTTTTTACACAGGCGTGCTCATCGCCGGCAGCCGCTGGCTGCGCCGGATAGCGCCTAGCCAGGCCAGGTAGAGCACGGCCACTAAAACACTCAGTTCGACAAAGAAGAGCGCCAGCCCCAAGCCACTCCACTGGGGGGGCAGCAGCCACGTCAGCCACCCAAACACCAGTCTAGACGCCAGGTGGGAGAGCCAGGCGACTGGCCCCGCCAGCCACTCCGCACGGCCGGCCATGAGTACCACCAGCAGGCTGGCCACAGCGCCGAGTTGGATCAGACCGTTGATCAGCAGCAAGCCCAGCCCGGCCAGCCAAGTGGCCAGTGTGGCGGGAGCTGCGGTGCGCTCGGACAAGTGCGGCTCCAGCTTGCTCCAAAACGCCGCCCACGGGTCAAGTTCTCCCTCGATCGAGCGGCCGCCGGCCAGCATGCTGCTCAACGCCTGAAGCGCCTCTAACTCGCGCTGACAGCCTGGACAGCCAGCCAGGTGCAGCTCGAACGCCTGCCGGCCGGCCTCGTCTAATTCACCGTCGTAGTAGGCGGCGGCCCATTTGCCTGGGGTGTCGTGTGTGTGCGTCATGTTCCCTTGTATCCCATTTCAAGCAAGTGCTCGCGCAAGCGGCCGCGGGCGTAATTCAGTCGAGACATCACGGTGCCGAGCGGAATGTCGAGCGCGCTGGCGATTTCAGCATAAGATAGCCCCTCGTATTCGCGTAGTACTAGCGCGGTCCGGCTGGCCGGCGGCAGTTGCGCCAGGGCCTGGCGAACGGTTCGTGTCTGCTCGTTGGCCTCGGCCTGCTCGGCCGGGCCGGCCTCGCGTGCCGCCACGTCTTCGCCCAGCTCGGCGGCCGGGCGGGCGCGGCGATGCAGGTCCGTCGCGGTGTTGGCGGCGATGCGGCACAACCAGGCTCGCAGGCTGCCGGCCGATTCCCGAAAGCGGGGCAGGGCCAGCCAGGCCTTGACGAAGGTCTCCTGGGCCGCGTCTTCGGCGGCCGCCAGGTCTAGTCCCTGGTGGTAGGCCACGCTGACGATCAGCCGCCGGTAGCGCTGGACGAGCTGCCCATACGCGGCTTTGTCGCCGGCCTGGGCGCGCACCAGTTGATCGTGTTCGCTATCTGCTTTGCCTGAAACGTTCTCGCTCACCGTCCCTCATTCTTGTTGATAAGACGCGCGATAGGATAAGTTTATTCGGTTTTGCGTTCTCCGAAACTTGTACAAATCTACACAAGGTAAATTGACGTTCGGTTCCTGCTTCAACGAGGAGCGCTGCCCTTCGACTGGCTCAGGGCTGTAACCTCTCCTCTCCGCAAGCGTTACTTCCCGGGGAACTCCCGGTAGAGCCAACGGGCTTGGTAGCCAAGCCTCTCAAATTGATGGCGGCGTTCAAGTCGCGATCATGACACACGCCACACTCGCACTGCCACTCACGTTCGGCCAATATCAAATGGGTGTGACCAAATTTGGTTGGTGGTACTTTTTTGGCGTTTTCCATAGACGCGCACTGCCCCATCAGGCGGGCATCAACCTCCCC
>JAFGFO010000455.1 GCA_016931085.1 Thermoflexales bacterium | reverse complement strand
TCGGAGAGAGCGATTGTCCACCTTCCCGAAAGCTCCGAGCTTTCGGGAAGGTAAGCGCGACATGTCGTCTCTCCGACAAGCTCCTAGTAGGGGCGGGTTTCAAACCCGCCCCTACTAGTACTCCAGTACTAGTGCACTGGACAAATTCTGATTAACTGGTACAATAGGAAAACTGGGCAGCCGTAGTGTTGCTGCTCAAGTTAGTGTGAGGGGGAGGATATTCGTGTTGGTTGAAACAGTGACTAGAAACAGCCCTCCGTCTTTTGCGGCCACTTCTTTTGTGGGGATGGCTGCCCACGATTTGCGCAGCCCGGTTGGATACATTCAAACCGCCACGACCGTGCTCTTGGACCCTTCTGCTGGCTTGTCTGAAGCTGAACGGAAAACCGTTATAGAAGGCATCAATCGCCAAACCCATCACATGCTGGCTCTGATCGATAATCTGTTGGACATGAGCCAGCTCGAGGCCGGCCGGATGGATCTTGACCTCGAGATTATCAGTTTGAGTGCTTTCCTAAGAGAAACCGTCGAATGCCAGACCATGCTGGCGGCCGCTAAGGGCACGCACGTGGTGTTAGAAACGATCCCGCCGGGTGAAGTCAGGGCCGACTCGTTGCGACTGCGCCGGGTGTTGGACAATCTGATTTCTAACGCTGTCAAGTATTCCCCGCCTGGCAGCACGGTCAGGGTCAGCGCCTGGCGGACGCCCATGAATTGGCAAGTGAGCGTGCAGGACGAGGGGCCGGGCATCCCGCCCGACGAACAGGCAGGGCTGTTCCAGGATTATGGGCGGCTCTCGCTGCGGCCTACTGCTGGGGAGAGGAGCACCGGCCTGGGATTGGCCATTAGCCGGCGAATCGTCGAAGCACACGGCGGGCAAATTGGCGTCGAATCAAGGCCTGAGGGGGGGGCGGTGTTTTGGTTTACGCTGCCGCACCGCACCAGTGGCGGCGCCGACCGGGTGAACGTTCCTCGTCCGTTGGTCGGAACAGCCATGTCTTGATCCTTCAACTCGTGTGCGCTTGCGCCTGGATGGCCTGCCACTCTGCTCGGACAACGCGGCAGGTGCTTGATGCGCACACCAGCCGCATCGTACACGGCATTCGTTTCGACAAAGCCAAGCTCCATCTGCTGATTTGCCCCGACCGAAGGTCGGCATTTGCTGATTTGTTATTTGCTATTTAATACTGTATCACCACCGGTGTGCCGATCTCGGCCCAGTCGTACAGCAGCTTGGCCTCGTAGGTACCCAGCACCACGCAGCCGTAAGAGATGGGGCTCCCCAGGTAGCCGGCCCACAGTGTCTGGCCGTTGGACAGGATGGGGAGGGCGTGAATGCCGTTTTCGGTCGAGCCGGCCCAGTAGATGCCCAGCCAAGAGGGCATCCAGATGTCCCAGGTCGAGCCATACGCGCTGGGGATCTTGCTCTGCACGCTGAATTCGCCGGCCCGGGTGTAGGTGGGGGCGGCCCCGCTGGACGCCACGAAGGAATAGACCAGCCGGCTGCCTTCGTAGGCGTAGAGATGCTGTTCTGACAAATCCACCACGATGCGCTTGCCCCAGGTGTTGCCCGCCGAGGGCGGCGGCGGCGCGGCCGCGCCGGCCAGGCGCAGCATCTGCCCGGCGTAGATGGCCGACGGGTCAGGCAGCTCGTTCAGGCGGGTCAGGGTTGAGATGGTCGTACCAAAGCGTTGGGCGATCTGGAACAAAGTATCGCCAGGGCGCACGGTATAGGTGTCGCCCGGCTCGGCCGGCTCGACGGTCTGGGGCGTGGCTGTGGGCGTGGCTGTAGGTGTCGCCTCTGGTGTGAGCTGGGGCGTGGGGCTAGGGGGAGGTGTGGGTGTCGCCTCTGGTGGCGGGGATGTTTCTTCTTTGCCTGGGATAGTCAGCCGCTGGCCTGGATAGATGATGTGGGAGCTTTGGCCATTAGCCTGCATCAGCGCCCAGAGGGTGACATTGTGGCGCAGCGCTATGCTAGGGAGCGTATCGTCCCACTGTACGATTGCCAAGTTGGCGCCGCCGCTGCTTGCCGGCTGCCCCACTGGCGCCGAGCGCCCCGCGCCGCCGGGTATGACCAGCTCCTGCCCGACGATGATCATGCGCTCGTCGGCCAGCGCGTTGGCCGTCATGATGGCCTCGATCGTCGTGCCATAACGCAGCGCCAGGCGATACAGGTTTTCGCCGGCCTGGACGATGTGTAGTGTGCTATACGCGGCGAGCGGTGCGGGATCCTCCGCTGTGGCCGGCGTGACAGCCGGCTCCGGCGCGCCGGATGTAGGGATGAGCAGTTGCTGCCCGACCGTGATAAGGCTGGGGTCGGTGATGCCATTGGCCGCGCACAGCGCCTCGACGCTCACGTTGTAACGCCGGGCGATGCTAAAGGCTGTGTCGCCCTCCTCGACGGTGTGGATCATAGTGTCTTGGCCGGCCGGGGCGGCCTGTAACGGCAGCGCACAAGCCAGCATGATAATCGCCAACAGCAGAGAAATCCAGTTTCGCATCGTTTTTCTCATGTTCATTATAAGCCATTGTCCGCCTGCTTGCAAGTAGGGGCGCGGTTACCGCGCCCTTCTTGGAAAAACGGCCAAGTTGTGATAAGATACTAACAAGGAGGCACGCTATGCACATCGAACATGTCGCCATTTGGACCAAGCAGCTCGAACGACTCAAAGATTTTTACACCGTCTACTTTCAAGCCATAGCCAATGACAAGTACGTCAACCCCAGCAAGCAGTTCGAGTCCTACTTTTTGACCTTTTCCTCCGGCGCGCGCCTCGAACTGATGCAGATGCCCACCATTCCCGATTCCGCCAACAGTGTCGAGGCGCAGGCCACCGGCCTGATTCACCTGGCCTTCTCGCTGGGTTCCAGCCAACAGGTCGATGATTTGACGGCGCGCTTGCGCCAGGCTGGTTACCCTGTGATCGACGGGCCGCGCTGGACGGGCGACGGCTACTATGAAAGCTGCGTGTTGGATCCTGACGGCAATCGTCTCGAGCTGACTAGTTGATTAAGGAGGCATTCACATGACGAACACGATCAAGAAAATCGCTATCTGCACCGGCGGCGGCGACGCACCGGGTCTCAACGCCGTCATCCGCGCGGTGACGTTGGCTGCCGTCAAGCGCGGATGGGAGTGCTACGGCATCCGCGATGGCTTTAACGGCCTGCTGATGCCTGAAAAGTACCTGGAGGGTGGCCTGATACGCCTGACGCCTGAGCGGGTCAGGGGCATCACACACCTGGGCGGTACGATCATCGGCACGACTAACCGGGGCAATCCGCTGCGCTTCCCGGTCAAAGGCTTGGATGGGCAAATCGAAGAGATCGATCGCTCCGACGAGCTGATACGTGCGTTCTGCCTGCGTGAGTTGGACGCGCTCATCTCGGTCGGCGGCGACGGCTCGCTGAGCATCGCCAACGCGCTGGCCGAGAAGGGCCTGTGGGTGGTCGGCGTGCCCAAGACGATTGACAACGATCTGGAAGAGACCGTTATTACCTTTGGTTTTGACACCGCGGTAGATTTTGCCACCGAGTGCCTGGACCGGCTGCACACCACGGCCGCTTCGCACCACCGCGTGCTGGTGGTGGAGGTCATGGGTCGCTACGCCGGTTGGATCGCGTTAGAGAGCGGCGTGGCCGGCTCGGCCGACGCGATCCTGATTCCCGAGATTCCCTACGATATCACCAGCGTGGTTGACAAGATCAAGGAGCGTGACCGGCAGAACAAGAAATTCTCAATCGTCGTGGTGGCCGAAGGCGCCAAGCCCAAGGGCGGCGGCGTCTCTGTCATCGAAAAAGAAGCCGGCAAAGCGGAGCGACTGGGCGGGGTAGGCGAGAAAGTGGCGGCCGAGCTGCAAGAGCTGACGGGCAAGGAAACCCGCCTGGTCGTATTGGGCCACCTGCTGCGCGGCGGCTCGCCTTCCACGTTTGACCGCCTGACCGCGCTGCGTTTTGGCGCGGCGGCTGTACGCGCCCTGGAAGAGGGGCAGCGGGGCGTGATGGTGGCGTTGGCCCCGCCCACGGTCAAGTACGTGCCCCTGACGGCCGCCATCCGGCGCATGAAGCTCGTGCCGTTGGACAGCGATATCATCCTGACCGCGCGTGACCTGGGCGTCTGCCTGGGGGACTAGCTCTTCTTGACCTTAGCCTCAACCTTCATGAAAGGCATCACACACTTTATCTCGGGCATCGCCGCCGCGACGTTTATTCCTGGCGTGGTCGAAGCCGCCGCTAACGGCTCGTACCTGCTGGCCTTGGCTGGCGCCTGCGCGCTGCTGCCTGACACGCTGGATTTCAAGTTCTGGCGCTATTTCGAA
This sequence comes from Thermoflexales bacterium, assembly GCA_016931085.1. The sequence continues at coordinate 11,238 of JAFGFO010000455.1, read as the reverse complement.
CAGCCGGATGTCTCGATTGACCCCGGTGTGGATGTCGACCCGCAAGCCGTGGCGCAGCAGGTGGCCGGTGCTATCTCTACCGCCTACGAGACAGGCCGGCCTGTGCGTGTACAATTACATACCATCCGCTTGGGAGCTGACCTGTGGCGACAGTACTCGCTGCGCTTTGACGTGGAGCAGGGCAGCCTGAGCGTTCGCGTTGGGCCAATCGTCAACACTTCCCAGTTGCCCTATCCTGGCAGCGAGCCTGACCCGCCGCGCGAGGCAAGCGTAAAAGTAGGGGCACAGCATGCTGTGCCCCTACGGTATACCTATGACGCCGAGACCAAGATCGACATTTTCAGCGGCCCGTCGTTCAGCTTTGAGCGGGTAGAAGACGGCGTGGCGATCGAGTTTCTGCCCTGGCACCGCGAGTGGTCTCACAGCCTGGTGGTGGCGCTTGGCTTGGGGGCCGTGTTTGGCTTACATCTGGGGCCGTTGGCCGCCCTGTGCGCGGCGGTGGGCGCGGCCACCCACGTGCTGGAGGACCAACTCGGCGCAATGGGGTCGAACTTGTTTTGGCCATTGGCGCGTAAGCGAACGGCCGGCCTGGGCCTGCTGCGCAGCGGGGACGCAATTCCCAACTTTCTCACGGTTTACCTGGCCTGCGCGGCGATCTTGTTCAACATGGACCGCTACTCAGCCGCGCCGCGCCTGGGCTGGCCTTATCTCGTCTATGCGGTGCTCATGCCAGCCGTGGTGATGATCGCGGCCTATGCCTATGGCCGCCGCAAGCGCGCGCCGGAGCCGGCGGAGAAGGCCCAGCAGGCGGACATCGTAGCGGAAGGGGAAGAGGTCGAGGCGTAGGAAAGTGTTGACTAGAAATCAGGGCGCTTCACTTGCTGCTATGGGATGCCCCTGCCGCTCTCGTTCGGCGCGGACACGCGCCCAAATCTGGGCGGTATCATCGTCATAGCCCAACACTTCAAAACGATGCAGCCACTCTTCTAATTTGGCTCGACGCTTTTTGCCCCATTTGGCCGTCTCGGCCCATTGGTACAACTCGGCAACGGTTTGAAATGACACACATAGAATGTTGCCTTCTATTTGTGTCCGGTAAAGCTCCGCACGGCTATCTTGTTTGAAAAGGAAGGACCAAACGTCGGTGTCCAGAACAACTTTCATCTCAGGTCCCTGTGTAATGCTGCGTCTTCACACCGCCAACGCTGTACTGTTTTAACAAAGTCGTCTACAGACTCGTCCTCGGGCCAAAAGTCACCCCACAACTCTTCTAATCGCTGCACAGGCTGTACCTGGGCGCCCCGGTGTTGTTGAGCTTGCCGTTCCTTCATAAACAGCGCGAACTCGAGCACCGCCGCTGCGCGATCGACAGAAAGCTCGTCTACCAAGTTTATCAGGGTATCCTTCACGCCCGCTTGGGGCGGTTTTACCAGTGTAGTTGCCACAACCCACCTCCTTGCTCAGGACCACTTTCATATCCATTGTACCATAAAACCATGACTTTTGTTACCCAGATTGCTATTCTGGCAGGGTATGGCGTAGGAGCTACATCAAAACCTGTAGCTCCTACGCCTCTGGATATGTCTTGCGATTAGATTCCCTTCAACACCACCGGCAGGTAGATATAGTAGAGCTTGTTCACCGCCACCGTCACCGGCCCGGCTGTGTTGTTCAGCGCGTTCGGGTCGATGATGCCGGCCGGCGGCGCCACGTCTGCCGTGTTCCTAAACACCCCTTCCCAGTTGGTGTTCCGGACCGTCACCGTCAGGCTGACCGGCGTGAAGCCTGACAGTCCCACTGTGCAGGTCATCAGCTCCGTGCCGAGGGTCCAGTTGCAGCCCGGCCCGCCGGCCCAGGCGAGGCTGTCGGCCGGGCCGAAGTTGAAGGTCAGCAGCGCCGAGCTGATCGACACCGGCCCGTTGTTGGTGATGGTGGCGGTGTAGGTGATCAAGTCGCCGGCCGTCACGTCGCCGCTCCCGACTCGGCCCAGGCTCACACTCAGGTCGGCTTCGTTGGCAATTGTCGCGCCGGTGGTAAAGGTCCAGGTGTATGGCACGTTCTCCAAGAATTGGTTGTCCTGGTTGGCGGTGCCGAGCGGTACAACCAGGCGGTAGGCTGTGTTGGATACCATGTAGGGATGGCTCAGGTTGACGCGCGTTTTTTCCGCATTCCAACTGGGCGTCAGGACGAGCGTCGGGCTAATGTCCAGGTTGAACGACCCTGGTTCCATTGCCTGGCTAAAGTCGATGACGATGGGCTGGTTGAGCGCCACGTTCGTGGCGCCGTCGGCCGGGCTGACCTGTGTGATGCGATTGGGCTGCGGTGGCAGGCTCAGATTGAATGGCCCGGTGTATGTGAGGTTGCCGACCCAATCTTCGGCCTCGATCCAGACGACATAGTCGCCGGCCTGATAGGGGCTGGGCACAGCGCGGTACAGCCAGTTCCCGCCCGTGGTGGGGATCACGGTCGCGTACTGACCACCGTCAGGCAGCGTCATCCTCACGCGCATCAGCCTGACTCCGCCGCCGTCGCTGACAGAGCCGTTCAGGTAAAGGCGGTCGACGTCGGTCAGAGCGTGGGTGACGGTCAGGACCGGCGCCACGGTGTCCACCCGGTAACTCAGGGTGGTCGTTGGGCTGCGCAGGCCGACGCTGTCAATAGCGACCAACTGGCGCGTCTGGGTCACGCCGTCCAGGCTGGCCGCCGGCAGGCTGTAGCGCCAACTGCCGCTCGTCGCGCGTTGATACCCGCTTGCATAGTTTTTCACGGTCAAGCGACTGCGCAAGTACACGCCTCGGCTATTGCCTTGCGTGTCGCATATCAACAGTTGCCAGGTGTTCGACGCGTAACTGCTGCCTATCCTGAAGACGTCGAACGAGGCGGACGGGCGGCGCACGGCCTCGTAGTAAGGCGGGGTAGTGGTGTGATCGGTGCCATCCTTCCACAGCGGCAGCGCTGCCGTATCGTCAATGGCGACGTTGTAAGTCTGAAGCAGGGGGCTGCCAACGCCGGGCGCCGCCAGCAGTGAACGCAGAGCGTCCGATCCTCCCCCGTACACCAACTCGACCTTCAAGTCGCTCCGGTTGGGGTGAGAGATCACCAGGCCAACACCCACGTCCCACATACGATTAGAGGTGGAGAGTCTGAGGAAAATAGTGCTATTTCCCAAGTCACACCTGGGGATCCAGGTGCCAGTTCCCTCGGCAACGTTCTCGGTACCGATTATCTCGAACGGAAGTTGGTTCGCCGGGACCATGTCCTCCAGCCGGGTGCAGCGCGAGCTTTCTGGATCGCAAATGTCCAGCGCCTCCAGCAAGCGGTTGTCTGCCACCCCGCCGGTCCAGGCTGTCTCGTTGGGCCCGATCCAGCCATCGCTCAAGGCGGCCTGGGTCTCGCTGCCCAGCGACAGGGTTGGCGATAAGGCATCTAGCATGTATTGCCGCCGTATGGACCAGCTCGAGCTTTGCCCATAGATATCGGCGGCGCGGGCCTTCACATAGACCCAATCTTGATCGACGAGCTGCTCGACGGTCACCGGGCAAGTCCATTGCCCGTCCCCCGGCGTCGGGTCAACACAGGTGAACGTGAGGGTATCCGTGATGAGAGGCGGGTAGCCGCTTTGACGGTGATAGGTGTCGATCTGCAGCGTAATGGTCGGCACGCTGGATGGGTCGCGCACCACGCCTTGGAACACGGTCTCGCCCAGGCCAACCAGGCCGATAGCCGGGTCGGGGCCCTTGATGGCGACGTACTCGGGGCCAGCCTGGTCAATCTCGTAATCGGCGTACAGCCAGTCCAGCGGGTAGATGTAGCGCCCGGGCGGATTGGGCACGCTGTCGTTATCCAACACCACCACGCCCAAGGTGGCCCAGCCCGAGTCGTGGTCTGGGTCGTGAGCCAGGTCGACTACCCCGCTCAAAGTTTGGGTGATCCAACTGCCGGCCGGGAGGGTGATGGGTATTGTCTGGGTGATGCCGGTCAGGCGCAAGTGGCCCCAGCTCTGTGCTTGTATCCGCACTCCCTCGGCGGCGGACTTGCCGGTGTTTTCCAGGCGTACTGTTACGCTGAGGGGCTGGCCGTTCCCCAATGCCTGCGCATTCACGCCGCTCAAGTGGGCCAGCAGCGCTTGGATTTTCGCTGACACCGGGGTGGAGGTGTCGATCTGTGGGACGCAGTCTGGCGCGTTCGGCTCGGCAAAGCAGGCCGAGTTCTGTACGCTGCCCCAGCCGGTAAGGGTGGCCAGGTAGTCCGACACCGAGACCGGCAGCCCATTGCCCAGCAGGCTATAGCCTATTCCCAGTCCCCCGGTATCCAGGCTGACCTGCACCTGCGAGCTGGTCGAGCGCTCGCCGTCGCACGGGCAGACGCCATCGCCCAGAGACGGCCAGTAGTAGCGCTGGCTCAAGCCCCACGGCTGTTTGTTTGGACTCTGGCCGGTGACCCACTGGCTGTTGAGCTTGTTGCCGGCAGGCGCCGCCGCCCACAGCCTCAAGCTGTCAGGCTCGGTGGCAAAGGCCACCAGCCCCAGCGATTGGCTGACGGGGTTGGTGATGCCCAGGTCGGCGAACGGCACGTACAGGTCGGTCATCGCCGGAGAAGTGCCTGCGTCGAAAGCGTACTCGATGCCGGGGTTTGGAACGACGACCCAGGAGCTTCCGTTGTAGCGCAGCAACTGGGCGCTCGTGCTGAGCGGGGCGGTCGCGCTGAAGGTTACCCGCACAACAAAGTCGGCTGCCATTCGATAGGTGGTGGTCTGGATGCGGTAGGTGGGCAGGTAGACGTCATCGCCGTACTTGTTGAACGGGTCGTAGGCCAGGGTCTTGCCGCTTTCGGCCGTGTCCAGGTAGATGAAGAGGTTGCCGTCGGTCTTCCAGTCGGCGCCGCTCCAGGTCATGCGCAAGCCTTCCCGGTCCCAGGCGGCGTAGAACGCCTGCTGCTGGCCGGTCCCACTGGGCAGCGAGCGCCTGGCTGAGCGGTTATCCTGCCCCAGTTGGTTGCACTCGGCTTGCAGCCAGCCCTCGTAGGGCATGCCACTGGCCTCGCCCTCGCCCATGTCCACGTAAACCGGAGTCAGCTCGTTGTCGACGTACACCGGCCCGATCTGGCTCACGGCCGGGTTGTCGAAGGCATCCAGGCTGGACAGGCGCGCCCACAGCTTGGACTGTTGGCTGGCCGTAAATCTCGCCTGGCGCGTCGCCGTGAACGGAAGCGTGATGGACTGCTCCACGTGAGATGGAGTGGGGCTTTGAGGGTCGTTGAGCCACTCGACGGTATAGCCGGCAAGATCCGGGCTGGCGCTGCTCGTCCAGGCCAAGCTCAGCTCGGGTGACACCGTGCCATTAGGAAATGGCATGCCAGCGATGGTCATGCCTGGCGTGACTGGCAGCCCGGCGCTGTAGGTAAGGGTCACGGTGACAGGCACCTCGGGCGGCACGGCGTCGGCCGGCACGACCCGCATGATTTCGGCCACCCGCCCGGCGACGTCGGTGGCGCGTACAGTCAGGGTGTAGCTGCGCCCCTCGGGCGGGGCGGTCAAGGTCGAGTACAGGCCAGCCGTCCACGGCTGAGAGACCAGCGGGTAGGCTTCGGAGTAGGTTGCGTCCTGCCACCTACTATCATTTCCTAATGATGCATCGTCCAGGCGGACTTGCAGGCTGGCCAGCTTCGTGGCCTCGGTCACCAGGCCGCTCACACGGACGACGCCGTTGTCAAAGTTGGCGCTGTTGATTCGGCTGGTTTCCAGGCTCACGTCAGGTGGCGTAAAGTCCACATAGACCAGGCTGAGTGGACCGGGCAAGTCCCCAATCGGGGCGGCCGAGGTGATCACGCCGCCGGCCCGGTCGCTCAGGCTGGCTAGCAAGGGGTGAGCGCCCTCGATAGTGGGCGTGTAGGTAGTGTTCCAGGCAGCTTGCTGGGTGCCGGCCGCCCAACTGGTGGTATAGATGGCCTGGCTGCCCAGGCTCAGGTGGAGGTCTTGCAGTTGGTCTGCGGCATAGGCCGCCCCCTCGACAGACAGCGGCGTGGCTGGCTGGCTTATGACGAGGGAGGCGGTGGGCGTCAGGATGGCCACGCCCAGCGTCCAGCTTATGGCAGTCGTGTCGCGCTCGACCGTCGTGCATTGGCCTACGCCGTCGCAAGCGGTCAAATGATCGGCCGGGCTGGCCTCAAGCACGCCCACCAGCGGAGAGGTGACCGTATAGGGGCGGAGATACGAAAAGACGGCGGTGAACCAGGGCTCGTCGTGGTAGGTGGGGGTCGAGCCGGGCACCGGGCAGGTATAGCCCGTCTCGACCAGGTTATAGTCCCAGGCTTGGCAGCGGTAGAACTCGATGTCGCCGGGGAAGCGCGGGGCGACGTGGGCCAGGCGCGCTTGCGGCGCGGCGGTGTCGATCTCGCCCTGCCAGACATTGGGCAGGCTGAGGCTGTGGCTCAAGCGATCGGTGGCGCGCAGGTAGAGTTGGTGAGTGCCCTCGATCTGGGCCGGCACTGTGTAGCTCCAGGTGGAAAAGATTTCACCCGCTTGGCCCAAGGCGGCCGTGCTCCATTGGATGGCGTCCGTGTTGCCCCAGTCTTTCAAGTGATACAGGCCGACTTCCAGCCTGTCCACGCCGGTCGAGGCCGGGTGGGCGAGCGCCAGGATTTGATCCGCGCTGAGCGGGCGGCCGTAGACCACCAGCTCGTCCAGTTGGCCCTGGAAGCCATACCCGATCAGCCAGTCGTCGCCCGTGTTGACCTGGCCGCTCAGCGTGCTGGTGATAGTCTGGGCCGGGACGCCGTCGACGTAGAAGGTCAGCGCCGAGCCGCCCTCAGCCAGGGGAGCCATCACGGCGGCCAGGTGCGTCCACTGGCCGGTGGGCAGGCTGCCGGTGGTCGAGTAGATCTTGTCGCCAAAGACCTGCAGGCGAGATTGGCCGTTGGCCAGGCGCCAGTCGAAGCCGGTATTGGGGCTGACGACAGGGGTGGCGCCCAGGAGGTGCTGCAGGCCGGCCGTATCGGTGGGATGGACCCAGGCCAGCAGGCTAAAGCTGCCGGCGCCGGCCAGCTCGCCGAGCCGCCGGTTGGGACCCAGATTGATGGAGTCGCCGCCGTCAAAGCTGGCCGCCTGACTGCCAAAGCGGCCGTCTGAGCCAGCCTGCGGGCAGTCTCCGGCTTCGCATGTGCCCAGGGCGTGGCCGGGGCCGGCGTCTTGGAAGCGCGTCGCGCCGGCCGGCTCTTCCATATGCATAGCCAGTATCTGGCCGGTCGGATAGGGCAGGGCGCTGAGCGTGCCACTGATGACGGGCAGGCCGCTATCCAGCGTCCCGCTGAGAGCCCATCCGTTGGTAGTGACGTCGTACACGTCGGCCAGGGGCGGGGAGCTGTCCAGTTGAACCTCCGCTTGTGCGGCTACCGTCTGCACGCTGCGGGCAATGCTTGCGCTGCGCAAGCCGCTGCCGCGCGCCCCAAACGCCGTCATGCGCTGCTGTGTGTTCGTGCTGAGGTTGCCCAGGCGATCGGTGGCGTCCATCTGGACGGTGTAGTGGCCATTCAGCGCCACGGTGGCGGTATAGGTCACCTGCCAGTTGTTGCCGCTCAGGCTGGCCAACAGCGGGCTGCTAGCGGCGTGCCCCAGGCCGTCCAGGAGCGTGATAAAGACCTTGTCCACGCCGCTGCCGCCGTCTGTCGCGGTCCCGTACAGGTTCAACGGGCGTGAGGTGTCGAGCACGACGTCGTCCCCAACCAGTGCCGGGCCCAGGTGGATCTCAGGCCCCGTGATGTCCACGTTGAATAGCTTGGTGAGATAGCCCACGTTTCCTACGCTGTCGGTCGCCCGCAGCTCGAGCGTGTGCGGGCCCTCGCTCAGGTTGTGGGTGGGGTTGAAGGTCCAGGCCCAGGCGGCATAGTCCCGGGTGGGAGGAACCTGCCAGCCGCCGCCATCCAACTGGTACTCGACGCCGGTGACGGCCGAGGTCGCGTCGCTGGCCACCGCCGCCAAGACCATGTCGCGGTTGGTGATGTAAGCCGGCATCTCGAGGCTGATGACCGGATCGTCGGCGTCGACGGTGATGTTGTGCGAGACGGCGGTGTCGTACCAGTGGACCTGGTATTCGTAGATGTGCTTGATGGCACGTGAGTGCAGCGGGTAATTGTAGACAGTCACCTCGTCGGCCTGGCCGACCAGGTTCTGGCCGATGCTAAGCTCGCTGGGACCATAAGTGCTTGGCCCCAGATTGCTTTCGCCCACCTTGTGGCCGTTGACGTAGAGCGTGGCTACGTCACTGTCGGAATTGTAAGTGGCCAGTATGTAGGTCCATTGGTTGAGCATCAGGCCAGGGTAATCGGGTGAAGGCTTGAGCACCTGGGATGGAGCTAGCCCTTCCACTCCAAAGTAGACCAGCGTGCGCGTGACGGTCTCGGCGCTGCCTGGGACGTATAGGCTGAACGAGTCTTTGCTGGCCAAGACCTGGTTAGTGGTAGTGAGTTCCTTGCTCAGCTTGAACCAGCCGCCGACGCTGAACCCGCCACGAGGTGTGATGTCGTCGTCGCGCTTGGTCAGATATTGTGTGCCGTCGAACACCGCCGCCTGGCGCATCCAACCTTTTTGGCCGGCGGCCGGGCAGGCGGTGCAGGTGGCGTCATACGTGTCGCTAACTTGGGCGGCGTTGTCGAAATGGCTGGTAGGGGTTGAAGTGAGCGGCTCGTACAAGGGCTCGTCCAGGTGCAGGCTGGTGACCGGCGCCTCTTGGCTCAGTGCACTCACTTGCTCGGCCGACAGCGCCCGGTTGAGCATGACCACCTGGTCCAGGTAGCCTTTGAAGTAGCCAGTGCCCTGGCCGGTTACTGTACGAGACCCGATGGTGGTCTGCCCGGCGCAGCTCATGTAGGCGTTGAGGGCGGCCGTTTCGCCAACGAGCTCGCCGTCGCGGTACAGGTGAATAAGGACCCCGTCGTAGATAGCGGCCAGGTGGACCCACGTATACTCCGGCACAGGCGTGCTGTCCTTGACAGTGGTCGCTATCCAGGGTAGTGTCGTGATCTGCGCTTGTGGAACGCCGTTGTTGTCCAAGCCCAGGCCAAAACCGCAGCCGCCGCTTTCCTTGTACGAGACGATGGGCTTGTAGCCTATCTTCCCGCCTGGGGTGCGCTGCACCCACGCGGCGATGGTGCCCCCGCCTACCCCATCGGGGGTATTCAGGCTGAGGCTGTCGTCCGCTCCGTCGAAGCGGGCGGCCTGGTTGAAGCGGCCGGGCAGGCCGCTGGCCGGGCAGGTGGCCTGCGGGTTGCACGTGGCGGTGTACCCGTTGGTCGTGGCGTCAGCGAACTCGGCCCGGCCGGGCGTCTCGTCCAGGTCGATCTCGAACACCCGCTCGGCCGCCAGGTACAGGGACTGGACCTCGTCGGCCGACAGCGCCCGCCGGTACAGCGCCAGTTCGTCCATAGAGCCCTCGAACGGGATGGACGGGTTAGTGTGGCTCAGGTACAGGCGCAGCTTGCCGTCGCCGCCGGGTTCGTCAATAACGTGCGCGAAAAGCATCCTGGTGGGCTGGCTGTAATCGAACGTGTGACCGCCGATAAAATCATCTCCACCGCCCTCGTCGTATTCCTCGACTTTGAGCGTGGTTTCGCCGCAATAGTCGTGTGGCTCAGCACCGGTATTGAATGATTCGTCCGAGTCCACACCCTCGATGACCCCCCACCATCTACGGTCGTACCCATCGTCGTCGAAATAGCCGTAAAATTCGGCGCTATCGCCGCCGTCGCCTGGTTCATTAATACAATACACCCTGGGATTTTCAACCTGGGCGCAGTGCGTGGCGCGCCCCAGGTCGAATTGGCCGTTGTTGGGCGGTTTGCCGTTCAGCCCGCAGGTGCCTTTGAGCTGGCCGTTGACGTACACGGTGTAGGTGCCCCCGCCAGTGGCGGGATTGTAGTCGTAGGTGGCCACGATGTGGTTCCATTCGTTCAGAGTCAGCACGTCAGCCAAGACACAGGGTTGCCATTCGGTCTTGTTGCCAAAGCCCACCTCGAGCCCATCGGTGCCGGTGATAAAGATCGAGGGGTAGGCCGTCTCGCTCGGGTCGCCGCGATAGGTGAGGCTATCGCTGTATCGCCTCGGCGAGTAACCCCACACACCCTGCCGCCCGGCCGTCGTGGAATCGGTGGGCTTGATCCAGACTGATTGGCTAAAATCGCCGCTGGATAATTTCAAGGCGCTCGCATAGTCTACGCTCAGCGGCACGCCGTTCAATTGCACGCCGCGCTTCCGCACGCCAGGGACGGACTGGGGGCACTCGCTGCCAAGACAGATGGCCTGCACCGGCACATCCCCAGCTTCGTCTCGGGTGCTGCATCTCGTGAGACCGCCGGCCGGGGTGCATTCCAGCTTATCCAGGCTCAACTTGAAAACCGCCTGGCTGTACAGCGCCATGACTTGATTGGCGTCCAGTGTGGTGGGATAGATCTGCACGTCGTCAATCAGTCCTTTGAAGAAATTCGCCCCGGTTTGCAGGCTGCCGATGCGCAAGGATGGCGGGCTGGTCAGGCTGGCCGTCAACGCGTGGCTATGGCCGATCTGGTCGCCATCGATGTACAGCCTGATGATGCCGCTCTCCTTGTCGCGCGTGGCGGCCACGTGATGCCACTCGTCGTCGGCGACGAACTCGCTCTTGACCGTCGTGCCGGAGGAGCCTGCGCCGAACAGCACGCGGCCATTGCCCAGGCTGACGCCAAAGTCATTGGCCTCCCCGGCCACGTTGCCGTCCACCAATCCCATGCCGTCCCACCACTGGTTATCGAAACCAACCCACTGGTCGGATTTGAACCAAAACGCGATGGTGAAATCGTCGGCGACGGGACGCGGGATGGAGATGGCGTCATCGACGCCGTCAAATTGCACCGCCTTCCCAATATAGCCCGAGGTACCGGCGGTGGGGCATCTCGTGCCCGAGCATGCGCCATCGTTGCCGTGCAGCGAGCTGTCGGCAAAACTTGTGGCAGAGGCGCTCTCATCCAATTTTAGCCACAGCACCCGCTTGCCCGCCTCGCCGCGCAAGTCCGTCATCTCTGCCCCGGCTCGCTGGGTCAGGCTGACTGGGCCCGAGGTGCTGATGGACGGGTTCACCACCGTCTGTTGGGTCACCGTCATCACCCCGCGCGGCACTAGGCTGTATACCAGCGGCTCTGGGTGGGGATCTTGGGAGGCCGGGAATTCGAGCTCGAGCAGCCCCAGGGCATAGATGTCGCGCAGCTTGTTCTCGA
>JAFGFO010000454.1 GCA_016931085.1 Thermoflexales bacterium | reverse complement strand
TCGGAGAGAGCGCCTTTCCACCTTCCCGAAAGCTCAGAGCTTTCGGGAAGGTAAGCTCAGCGGGCTGCCTCTCCGACAGCCTGCTAGGGGCAACCCTTAGCTGCCTGTCGGCAGGCAGGCACGGGGGGGTGCCCCTACTTGGGTTCCTCCATCACGTAATCCCTCAGATTGTGTTGCACGGCAAACGCGGCGGCTTCAACGCGATTGGACATGTGCAGCTTGCCGAGGACGCTCGACACATAGTTGCGCACAGTGCCTTCGCCCAGGAAAAGCAGCTCGGCAATCTGGCGATTGGTCTTGCCCTCGGCCAGGTAGGCCAGCACGCGCAGTTCTTGCTCGGTGAGATCGGCAAACGCGGCGGCCGCATCCTTGCGGGCCGTCTCGCGCAGACGCGTGAACACGCGCTGGGTCAGTGCCGGGTCGAGCAGCGCATCGCCACGCCCCACCATCTCGATGGCGCGAATCAGATCGTCGCCGCCGATTTGCTTGAGGACGTAGCCGGCGGCGCCGGCTGCCAACGCCTCGAACAGCATCTCGTCTTCCGCGTGGGAGGTCAAGATGATGACCTTGACGTGAGGCGCCTTGTGAGTGATCTCCCGACACGCGCTGATGCCGCTGCCACCGGGCAATCGGATGTCCATGACCACTACGTCCGGTTGTTGTGCCAAGACCTTTTGAATGGCCTCGTGAGCCGTCGCGGCTTCGTCCACAACGGTGAAATTGGGCTGCCTGTTGAGTAGTGCGCGCAGCCCCAGGCGCACTACCTCGTGATCATCCACAATGATAATTCGTAAATTGTCCATCTCCCCCTCTACCTGGCCTGCGTTTTTGTGTTATAAACCGCCCCCTTACAGCAAATCCTCGTCTCGCATAGCGCTCCAGCCCATAAAGTCACCCCGGTGGGCCGTGCCGTAGCGGGCGTGCATGTCCTCCAGTTCGCGGCGGATTTTGTCGGCGACCGCTTTCCGCCGTGGTGTGGCCTGCCGGGCGGCCAATAAGCGGTTGAGTGCAAAGAGATAGGCCTTGGCGCCGGCGACGATGATGTCGGTGTCTGCGCCACGCCCTAAAAAGGCCCGTTTCTCCACCTGGCCTTTGTCGCCAGCGGCTATTTCACCCTCGATGCGGACCGTCACCTTGCCTACGGCATCGACCCCCTCTGTCATGGCTTCCACGACAAATTCGAGCAGCCGGTTGGGGGCACCCACGATGAGGTCGATGGCTTTGAACACGGCGTCGATTGGGCCGTTGCCGTGGCTGGTGATCCACGTCGATTGCTCCTCAGGCCCCAATAGGCGCACGGCCGCCACCGGCAGCGTGTTGATGCCGCATGTGACTTGTACTTCTTGCAGCTCGTAGGTCTCTTCCATAAACACGGTCGTTTCCCCGCTGACGATGGCCTCCAGGTCGCGGATTTCCAGATGGGGCTTTTTATTGGCGACTTGTCTGAATCGCTTGTAAACTTGCTCGAACTCTTCGTCGTTCAGATCAAATCCCATCTGGCTCAGACGGCGGCGCAGCCCTTCGCGCCCGGTTAATAGGGGGGCTGTGTCTTGGGCCTCGAGAAAACCAATATCGCTCGGATCGATGACCTCGGCTTCTGTCCGCCCGCGCAGCACGCCGTTTTGGTACATGCCGGAGGTGTAACTAAAGGCCTTGGTGCCGACGATGGCCTTGTTGGGTTGGATGGACAGGCCGGTCAGATGACTCACCAACTGGCAGGTGGGATAGATCAGGCGAGTATTTATGTTGGTGCTCAGACCCAATGCCTCCCGCCGCGCGTGGAGCGTCATGACGACTTCTTCCAGGCGGGCATTGCCGCTGCGCTCGCCGATGCCGTTGACGGCGCATTCAGCCTGGCGCGCGCCGTTGATGAGCGCTTCCAGTGTGTTGGCGGTGGCCAGCCCCAGGTCGTTGTGGCAGTGCACCGACAGGGTCGCTTTGTCGATGTTGGGGACGTTTTCCCGAATGCCTCGGATCAGTGCTCCCCATTCTGAAGGCACGAAAAAGCCAATCGCGTCGGGGATATTGAGCGTAGTCGCGCCCGCCTCGATGATGGCCTCCAACACGCGATAGAGGTACTCGACGTCGGCGCGACAGGCATCGGCGGCATAGTATTGCACGTCGCCCACGTAGTTGCGGGCATACTTGACGGCCGCGACGCCCATCTCTATGGCCGCCTCGCGCGTCGTCTTGAGCTTGCCGGTGATGTAGGAATCGGACACGCCCAGGCCCACCTGGATGCGCGGACGAGCAGCGCCCTTGAGTGAGGCGACGGTCACGTCGATGTCGTGTTCGCGGGCGCGCGACAAGGCACACACGACGCTGCCTCGAATGGCGCCCGCCAGTTGTTGGGTCGCCTCAAAGTCGCGAGCCGAGGAGATGGGAAAACCGGCTTGAATCACGTCCACTCCCATCTTTTCCAAAAGACGTCCGATTTCTACCTTTTCTTCGATGTTGAGACTCGATCCAGGGGATTGTCCGCCCCCATACAGCGTTGCGTCAAATATCTTGATCTGCTCCATGGCATTTTCTCCTTCACCCCCATTATACCACACCAACTGTAAGCAGATCAAATCAAGTCAGCAAATGCTAACCTTCGGTCGGGGCAGATCAGCGAATCGCCAGGCTGGGCGTGGGGATTGTCAAGCGCACGCGGGTGCGGGTGTTTGAGCTCTCGATGGCCAGCGATCCGCCGATGACGGCCATCATCGTGCTGTGCAAGGCCAGGCCCTGGCCATTGCCCCGCTCTGACGGGGACTCTGCCAGGCCAACGCCGTCATCCTCGATCACTATCTCCACGCCGTCCCGCCAACTCGCGCTTGCCCACAGGTGCAAAGGCGAGTCGCTTCGCGCGCCGCGCCCGTGACGGGCGGCATTGCGCATCGCCTCGCGGGCAGCGCAAAAAATCACCTCAGCCGCCAGGGGGGAGAGGGCCTGCGCCCGCTGCTCGGCTTCGGCCTCGATTTGCCACGTCACGTCATCGAAGGCGCCCGCTAACTCGTCGTCTATGGCGCGCTGCAGCGCGCCAATCAGGCCCAGGCGGGAGATTTGAGGAGCGACGGGGGCTGGTATATCGCGCAGTAAGTCGGAAATCTGCCGGTGAAGCTGGGCCAACGAGCCGATTGCGCCCGAGGCGGTTTCGTCGGGACTCGCCACGCTGCTGCTCAAGGCGAGCAGCGCCGTGTGCAGGCGCGGCAGCACGTCGTCGTGTAACGCCCGGCGGGTTCGCTGGTCGATCACCTGGCTTTCGGCCAGGCGTTGGCGCTGGAGCGCCATCAGCCGGCTGGCCATCTCGGCGCTAGCCTGCATGTCTATCAAGCGCTCGCCGCTGGCGCGGGCGATTTCGATTTCTTCTTGGGTGTACAGCCCCCCGTCTTGCTTGGGACCTAACAACAGCGCCCCAATCAGCCCGCGCTCACTCCACAACGGCACCGCCCACAACGCACCGTTGTAATCGTCCGGATTCAGGGCCGCGCACATCGTCCGCGGCGAGCCAAGCTCGGCTGCTAACTGGCCCATATCAGGCAGCGAGCTTGTTTGGCCGGCCGGGTAGGCTGTGGGCGTGCTTACCAACGGCGCAAGCGCCCCCAAGGGTACCAGGTACGCCACGCGCGCCCCCAGCACATCCCGGCACAAGGCATGGAAGGGCGTGGCGACATCTTGGGCTTGGACTGCCTGGATCGGCGCGGAAGCGGGCTGGACCAGGTGATCGTACAAGCGCTGGCTGGCGACAAAAGGCCGCAGGTGCTCGATCGTACGCTCGCGTTCGCCAAAGGAGCGCCAGGTCAGCAGGGCGTAAAACGCCGCCAACAGGACGGCGCCCAGCAGCAGGCTGTAAATGGGGCGCAATTGGATAGTCAGGCACCAGCCTATCACCACGCTGTAGCCGCCGGCCAGGACAACGGTATTGAACCAGTGACGCCGGAATCCGCGCCTGGGCAGTGTCTTGCCGGTAAAGATCTCGTACGAGATGACGGCTTGTCCCATCAGGATCACGGCGATAGCGATGAGGGCCGCAATTGCCAGGTCGAAGCCGGCGATGTTGGTTACCATATCGGCGTAGAAAAGCGTGTGCTGCTGGGCGCGAGTGATGACCTGGACCATCACCCAGCCGACCAGCAGGCTGACCAGCAGCAGTGCGATCGAGGCGGCCACCAGCCAGGGGCGAGCGCGGCGGCGAGCCAGATCTCCCATCACGCGCCCGCTTGGCCCCGGGCGGCGCAGCGCGTCCAACGATAAACTGATGCACACGACGATATAGAGCGGATAGGCCAGGATCAACAGCGGGATGCCGCTTATGGCTGGTGTGCTTGCCAGCTCCAATTGGGTCACTCGCTGGTAAGAGGGGAAGGGATTGGCAACCAGCAGCAGTCCGATCAAGCCCCCGCCCAGCAGTGTGATAAAGATGAGCCACGGGCGCTGCCGGCGGTGCAGATCGGCCAGGCTGTCGTCCCAGAAACCCGTGTACCACAACACGACCGCGTACCAGGCCAGGGGCAAAACCACCGCCGGCGCCCAACCCATGCGCCACCAAAATTCCATACCCTGGCTGGCATAGCCAAGGTCGCCGTGGCCCAGGATGGCCGAGTGGCTGATGAAGAAAACACCCCCCATCGATAGCCCGACGCTGGTCATCCAGACGCCCAGCCGCCGCCCCCACAAGGACAAGGCCTCCTGGCGAGGAGTCCGCTCGGCGTTCAGCCAGACTGTCAGCCCCAGCCAGAGCAGCAAAATCGTGTTGAACAACGAGACGGCCAGCATGGCCCAGTCGAGGAAGAAAATGCCTGTCATGGAGATTTGTTAATTATTAATTATTAATTGTTAATTATTAATTGTTAACGAGGCCACACCACCCACTCGCCGCGCTCGTCCATCACGCGGGCCGTGCCGTCTGTGTCCCAGTTGATGAGCCGCCCCTCGCGCACGATGATGGCCGCCCGCGCCCGGGCCACCTTTTCGTCGTCGGCGCTTTCGCTCAGGCCCCAGGCAGCGTAAATCTGCCCGTTCGTTCGGCTGATGGTGCGCTTGTCGCGAAAGCCCAGGCGGGCCGCGATTTGCTCGTTGGTCATGCCCTGTGCCAGCATGCGAGCCACGCCCTGCTCGTTGGGTTCCAAGAGTGCCATGGGCGACTGTTCGTCTTTGTGGCGCACCTCTTGCACGCGTGACTCGATTTCGGGGTCGATGAAGCTGCGCCCGGCGGCGGCGTCTTTCAGCAAGGGCACGATCATGGACGGCAGCAGGTAGTTCGACTTGCGCACGTAGGCGTAATGGCTGAGGATGCCCGAGCGGCGAAAATCGCGATAGTACGCGTCGTCGTCCTGGATCGAGTAAAACACCACCGGCAGGCGTGGAAACTCGCGCCGGATGGCGACGGCGGCCTGGATGCCGTTCATCTCACCGGCCAGTTGTACGTCCATCAGGATCACGTCGGGCGGCTGTGCCAGGCAGTCATCGAGGGCCGCCTCGCCGCTGGCGCACGCATGGACGACCCGCACCGCGCCGCTGGCTTCCAGCCCGGCCCCCAACGCCGGGCGCAATTTCTCGTTGTCTTCGACCAGTAACACTTTGAGCACAGATTTTTGTCCACGAATTTACACGAATTTTCGCTAATCTTTTAAATCATTCGCGTAGATTAGCGCAGATTAGCGGATAATAACTACGGACTTGCCAGCGTGATCTCGACCACCTCCGGCGGGCACAAGAAGCGCGCGCGCGGCGCGATCAGGCCTTCCATGCCGATCCCCCGGCTGACGTACAACTGGGTCGGCCCGAGTTGGTACAGGCCAGACTCGTACTGTTTGTGATACCTCGAGGCTGTCACGATGGCCCCAAACCACGGCAGCCGGATTTGGCCGCCGTGCGTGTGCCCGGCCAGGTACAAGTCTACTCCCAGCTCGGACGCCGTCTCGATCAAGTCCGGTGTATGGTACATTAAAATGCTATAACTGTTTTTTGGCAAGCCGTCCATCAGCGCCTGCAGGCTGCGGCGGTCCCTTGCCCACCCCAGGTTGGCAACCCCGACGAGGTAGATGGCGTGCGTGTTCACCTCCAGGCGGGCGGTCTCGTCGCTAAGCACGGTGATGTGGGCTATGTCAGCAAACAAGTCGTCCATCACGTCACCCCCGTCGACCGTGCCCGATACGGCATAGACGCCGTAGGGGGCGTGCAATTGGCGCAGAAAATCGCGCGCGTGCGCCCGCGCCAGTGGATCGTCAACGTAGGACAGGTTGAGATAGTCGCCGGTCAGCAGGATCAGGTCGGGTTCGATCTGGCTGAGGCGATCCAGCACGGCTTGCTCGCGCTGGGTCGTTCGCTCCATGTGCAGGTCAGACAGGTGCACGATGCGCAGTTTGGTAGGGGGGTTGAACGAGGCGGGCAGGGCGAGTTGGGCCTGGGTCACGCTCAGGTTGAAAGGCTCGACGTACAGGCCATATGCTTCGCAGGCCAGGATGGCTACGTTGAGCGCCGCCACAAAGGCGATCATCTCGCCCGGCCTGGCGCTCGGCGTGCGGCGCCAGAGGATGGCCGGCGCCAGGATCAACGCGGAGCGGATGACGATCATGGCCATCCACGGCAGCCCCACTGGCCCAAACGATAGGCCCAGGTGCGGCAGCGCGGCGATCAGCAGGCCATCAGCCAGCCCGCTTGCCAGCAGGAGAGCGCTAAAGCCCAGCGCCGAGCGGCGTTGCCCCTTCCATAGCCAGGCCACGTAAGCGGCCAGGCTGAACGAGACGAGTGCCAGGGACGGGATCACTATTTGCATATTCATTGCCTCATGACGCAAGTGCCAGATGCTTTGTTCCTTCTTTGTAAAGTCTACCACAAGCTGCTCGCCTTGTCCTGAGCGCAGCCTGGACATTCTCTGAGCGCCGGCTGAGGGTGGCAAGGCAAAGCCTAAGCGTGTCTGTATCATTGAAGCGCAAACGAGCTGCGTTGTCAAGCACCCGGGTGCTTAAAAGCGCGCGCTCGAGGCCTGGATGAAGAAAGCGTTTGGGTGTATCCTGTCACTATATTCCGTATAACTAGCAGGCTGTCGGAGAGAGCGTTTTGTAGGGCGGCTTTCTACGCCAAAGGCGTCCTGCGGATAGCCGCCGCGCCTGTGGCAGGTA
>JAFGFO010000453.1 GCA_016931085.1 Thermoflexales bacterium | reverse complement strand
AATTTTAAAAACTCTGCGCTCTCTGCGTGCTCTGCGCGCAAGCGAAAATCTTCGCGATCGTGCTAGTTTTTCGCGGGTAATACTATATAGCCTCCTGTTTCACAGTCCTCCAACAATAACGAGGAGCATTGCGCCTAACATATAGCTCGAAGCGTACTTGAACAGCCCGAAATTCATGCGCTCAGATGGACGCGCCAGGCTGCCGAACGCCAGGCCCAACAGCCCCAAGCTGAGCACGGCGAGCAAGCGCAGATAGCCCCAGTCCATGCCGATCAGGACCGCGGCGGCGACCATGGCCACCCCCGCCGCCAGGCTGGACAAAGCAATGATTGTCCGAGTCACCGCAACGCCATAGACCGAGGGAAACGTTGGAACGCCCGCGCTGGCATAATCCTCCTCGTGGCGGATGCTGAACGTCATGATGTGGGTCGGGATCCAGAGCAGCACGGCCAGCGTCAACAGGATGCCGACGGCGTCAACTTGTCCGACGGCCAGCACGCGCCCGGCCAGCGCCGGCATCCCGCCCGAAAGCCCGCCGATGACGATCGAGTACGGCGTGCGTCGCTTGAGCCAGACTGTATACACGACGATGTCAAAGAACCAGCCGGCGAAAACGACCAGGCCGTACAGCGGCAAGAGCAGCACGGCCCAGCCCACGCCGGCGACCGATAGCGCCAGCCCAAGCCGCAACGCCTCGCGCGGGCTGACCTGGCCAGAAGGCAGTGGACGCTGGCACGTGCGCAGCATCTTGCCGTCGATGTCGCGGTCATACACCATGTTCAAGATGGTGCTGCCGCTGATCGCCAGGAACAGGCTGCCTGTCACCGCCAACAGCGTTGTCCAGTGGATCACCGGACAACGTGCGCTCATATACCCGGCCAGCCCGGTGATGAGCAACAGCCCGGTTTGCAGGCTCTTGATGAGTGTCCAGTAAGATCGCAGTTTGCCGCTCAGCCTCGAAGTAGATTTCATATACGTTCTACACCAACGACGAAAATTTTTTGCCACAGAGGCCGCAGTTCGGCAAAGCCGAACTGCGAGATCGCGGAGATTTTAAGAATTTTCTCTGTGCCCTCTGTGTCTCTGTGGCTAAATCTGCCGCTATCAACGCGCGCAGCGAAAGCCGACGCTCGGCCCGGCGTAATCCGGCTCGGCGCTGTTGCGCGACCAAACGCGCAGGTTGTACCCGTAATTGCCCTTGCTGCCGCCGCGCATGGTGCGATAGTGAGCGCCTTCGTAAATGTCGGCCGTCCACTGCCAGACATTGCCCGCCATATCGTACAAGCCATAGGGGCTTGGTGAGTCCAGCGTTTGATAACCCTGGTAAGCCTGGCCGTTGTAAAAGCCGACGGGCGTGGTGTTGCCCTGCCCGCCGAGACCCTGTTCAAACGGGTCAAGGCTAGCGTAATAGTTGGCATTGTTGCGCGCGACCTCGTCGCCCCAGGGGTAGGGTCGCCCGTCCGTCCCGCGTGCCGCTTTTTCCCATTCGGCCTCAGCCGGCAGGCGAGCGCCGTAAAACTCGCAATACGCCTTTGCGCCAAACCACGTCACGACCGTCATCGGGTGATTCTCGTATCCCGCCTTGACGGCAAAGGCCTTACCGTCAAAGGTCAAGCGGAGCGAGGGGTCATTGAGTGGGACGTGCGGCCAATCGCCCGCCTCGATTTCTTTTTCGTGCTTGACGCCCCGGAAGGTGTCGCCGGCATAAGGCCCCACGACTGCATCGCCGGCGATCTTGACCTTGCCCGCCGCCAGCGCCGCGTTGAGATAGTCGGCGTATTGGGCATTGGTGACATCGTTGACCATCATCTCGTAAGCGCCAGGAATATCTACCGATTCACGATGAATGCCCATGAGAAATTCGCCTGCCGGAATCTCGACCCAGGCGTCGGGATTCGCGCCCGTGTCAACGATCGGTGGGGTCACATCCGTTGCGCTGCGCGGCGCCGCGCACCCAACGGCCATCACAGCGACGACGATCACTACCAGCCAGGCGCGCTTCATGGCTGCACCTCCTCGCCCAACTCGTCCGCCCAGTGGCCTTTGCGCTTGAACAGATCGAGCAATCGCCAGACCATCAGCGCTGCCAGCACCACCAGCACCGTCGCCAAACCGATATCGCCCAGGAGGATGGTCGTATCGACGAGCGGCTGCTGCGCGGCTTCGCTCACCCACAGCCGCTTGAGTCCAAAGACCGTCACCGCGCCAAAGGCCAGGTCAGACGCGAGGATCAGCAGCCAACCGAAGCACTGCCGCGCCTTACCCTTCAGGCCGGCCATGTCGGCGTAGTAGAACAGAATGATCGTGGCAGTGATAGCCGCCAGGATGTGCCAGTGGCCTGTGAGCGTGATGCGCTCGTCGCGCGCCGGCCACACGCGAATGATCTCGTCCAGCTTGACCGCCATGAAAATGCCGACGCCGCTCACGGTGAAATTCATAAACACCATCTGCCACAGCGCGCCGAACTTGAGCGGGTCGTGAAGCAGCGCGGCGAGTCCCTGGAAAAATGTTGCCTTCTGGATGCCTTGCGTGGCCAGTCGCTCCTGGATCAACTTGCGCCAGCCAAAGATGACCAGGAGCAATGCGCCCAGCATAACCACCCCCGAGCCGACGTAGATGATTACGTGCGCGATGGCCTCAAACGGGACGACGAGCCAAGTGCCCATCGAAAGGACAAGCGAGCCAACGATCATGAGCGGCATGGACCACTTGTGGAGCGTGCCCTTGAAATCGAGCCAGCGGCCGACGATCAGCGCGGCGGCGACGGCGATCAGGGCCAGCATGATGTGCAAGTGACCGATGATGGCCAATTGCAGCGCTTCCTTGTGCGGCTGGCGCACCACGTCTTCAGCCAGGAACGACTCAAAGCCGTTGCCAAAGAACGAGCCAGCCACCGCGCCAAAGAGCACCGAGATGAGGGTGGCGATGGCCATGGAGAAGAAGGCTACGCGCTCCAGGTCAAGCCCGCCCGGCGCGTGCGCGTAGGCCTTATCCTTGACGTAGAATTCTTTGCGCCACGGCCATAGTGCCTTGGCGAACAGGATGCCGGAGAAAAATACGAGTGACTGTCCAAAGATGAACAGTCCGTGAAAGACCCAGTTGCGCCCAAAGTAGCCAAATATCAGGCCGCCGAACATGGCCGTGATGTAGCCGACGGTGATGAGGGCATTGACTGTGGCTTGTTCCTGCTTTCTCACCGGCACCAGGTCATTGATGATATACACCTCGATGGCGACGACGGCCATGGCGATGGTGTGATACAACATGATGATGCGCCCTTCGCGCTCGGCGTCCACCAGGCGAAAGCCCAACAGCCGCACGACCACGTCGCGGATACCCAACTCGGCCATGGGGCCGGAGAGTGTCCCCCACAGCGCCGTGACCAGCGAGATCAGCGCGATGGCGACGAGGACGAGTCCCTTCGTCGAGCGAAAGAGATAATTGAAGCGCTGCGTGAATGCATGCATACTTACACCGGCAGAGATGCTACCCGTCCTTCAAGCTCCGCCCTGTCCTTCACTTCCGTGAGCCGCTGCCAAAGCTCCGGCCATATGAACAAGACAATGAGGATCAGGCAGGTAATCGGGGCCATGGCGAACATGGAGAAACGGCCCAACTGCTGGGCGGTCACGAAAGCCAGGGGTATGCCCACAATCAGCTCCAGGGTCCCGGCGGCCAGCCCGAGCACGCGCATCCACTCTTTCGGCTGTAGAAGAATACCGGCCGTGACGATGGCCCAGCCAATCATGGCGACAAAGTGCAGCCGCTGCACGATGACAAAGATCGGCGCCCCGTGGGTGATGATACGGCTGGTGCTGGAGACGCCGTTCATGAAGCAGAAGATATAGGCCACACCGGTCAGCAACCCCAGCAGGGTACGACTCCAAGAGACCTTGCCCACAAAAATCATCAGCAGGAAGTAAATGGCCACATACGGCCAAAAGAGCGCAAAGTACACCGGGGGCAGGTCAGCCGCCATAAAAGGCACATTGATGAACCAGCTCCCCAACAGCGCCGGCACGATGGCAAACACGGCCAACGGGAAAGCCCATTTCTGTCGGGAGAAAAAGCCATAGGCGCTCACGGCGAACAGCGCGCCGCCCAAGAGGCCGGCATCGGCCATGGCAGGGTGGATGTACTTTAGCAGGATCTCACAACCCGGCTCGGCCGAGTCGGCATGCATGCCGATCTGATACCAGTTCGTAAACAAGGCAAAATGCCCGACGATGCCCATGATGGCGCTTACGGCTGTCAGGACACCCCCCCAGAGATAGTTTTTCTTCATATTGGACCTCCATGTTAAAGAATGACTTGTTCACCTGCTGTATGGCATGAACACAACCTTTGTAATAGGCGGTGTCATTGTGGGCTGCAACATACACGACCGTGTCCGCTTCGATCGTCAGATTGCACTGCCCGACTCATAAGAGATCAAGATGGATCATTCGCGCGGGACTAGGCGCGCCAGGGGCCTCAATGCGATTGACGACGCCGCGCACGCCGGGAACATTCGCCGCCACCATTTCAGCCCAGGCCCAATCGTCATCCGAAGGCGCGTTTCCGCCCAGGTGGACGATGCCCCCCAGCACGCCCACGCGCAGGTTGAGCGGCGCCGTGCGCGCATCGGCGGCCAATGCTTGCAGCACACTGTCCCGCAGGTGTTCATCCGTTTGGCGTTCCATCTCGTTCTGTAACATACTGCCCCTGCCAACGACCCCGCTTGTACTGCTCTTATTCTACAACCCAAGCAAGACAATTTCCACGACTTTAGTCGTATTGCTCGCCACGAGCAGCCAGTCCAGCCGGATCCAAAATGACAATTTCGGCTCATCACTCTATACCACGGGAGCAGCCCCCAGCGCGGTCGTTAACCCGCTCAACAGTAAAACCACGATGCCCAGCCCAAGGTTCAACAGCAACAGCCCTGCACTGAGTTTTTCATGGGCTGGTGTGGGTGGCCCCTGGCGGCGCCCCAGCGCCAGGCTCCGGTACAGCGAAATCGCAATCATCGCCAGCACCAAGATGTGCTTGGCCGACAAGGCAGCCGAATAGGCATTGTTCAAACTGAACAGGCCTTGAAAAGACGCGGAGCGATTACCCAACAAAAGCCCCGTCAATACCAGCCCCACCATGCTCACATAGACCAGCACGCTATGTCGCTTTTGAATCGCGTCCATCAATTTCTTGGTCTGCGGTCCCATACCCAGGACTTGCTTGACCGAGGGCAAAACGGTGACGGCCAGGGCAATCAACCCGCCAATCCAGGCAACTGTAAACAAGTTGTGCAGGAACAAAACCAGGGTAAACACGATTTGAACAGACATGTTGTTTCTCCTTGTATCGAAAAGTTGTCCTCATGATAGCACCTTTCCACGTGGCTGTCTCCGACTTTTGTCGGATTTTCCAAAAGCGCTCGGTTGGACAGGCGTTTTTCATCTTCAAGTCCTAGCGCGGCCTTCGGCCGCAACCAAAGATTTTACCGCCGAGAGCGCAAAGAACGCAGAGTTTTTAAAAATCTTCTCGGCGCACTCTGCGTGCTCGGCGGTTAAAAAATCTTCCGCTCCTGACTTGTGGGCCGAACGCCGGGTCTAGCTGCTGTTGATGGCCTGTGTCACTTGACAGCCGGATGGATTGTGCTACAATACATTCGGTTTTTATGATATAGAGAGGGATGCGATGGATGCTTACGATTCTCAGGCCGGGTTGCTCAAGGCCCTGGCGCACCCGGTCCGGCTGCAAATTTTGGACCTGTTGCGCGACGGCGAACAGTGTGTGTGCCACATGGAGGCCGTGTTGGGGCAGCGCCAATCGTACATTTCTCAACACCTGATGCTGCTGCGCAAGATGGAGCTGGTGACTGACCGCAAAGATGGTCTGCGGGTATACTACAGCGTGCGCGACCCCAGCGTGTACGCCGTGCTGGACGTGGCACGCAATTTGATCAGTCGCCAGGCGCAAAAGCAGGGCCGCTCGTTGAGCTTTGCGCTGCCCCAGGCGAAGGGATGCACCTGCCCCAAGTGCAGCCCGGATCCGGCCTGCTGATGGGTTCTCTTTTTTGTACTGATTCATTCGGTCAGGTGAATATATGAGCCGAACTACGAGCGACAAACCTACTGGCGGCGATGGCGGCTGCGCCTGCAACCGCGACCCGTTTGCCGCCCTTCCGCCCGGGCGGTGGGTGGTCTGCGCAGGGTAACCTGTCCCGCCTGCGGGCTGAACTATTGGACGAATCGAAGCGCCGACGTGTGCATCGAGTGTGAAAAGAAACAAGCGGCGCCCGTTGCGCCGCAAAAACAAATTCAATCAGGAGAAAGGAAAATGCTAACGATCAAGATTCTCGGTTCCGGCTGCCCCAACTGCGTCAAGGTGGCGCAGGTCGCCCAAAAAGCCGTAGAGACCCTGGGTGTGGAGGCGTACATCGACAAGGTCACCGACTTTGCCGAAATTCAAAAGTATCCCATCCTGGCTACGCCTGGCCTGGTCATCAACGAAAAGCTGGTGTGCGCCGGCCGGATTCCCAGCCAGGCCGAAGTGACGACGTGGCTGGCGAGCGCGGTGGCGCCCTCTTGAGAGACGGGATGCAAGAAGCGAGTCCGATCCCTATAGCCCATCTCAACTCGGGCTGGCTGCGCGAATACCTGAAACAGTGGGACAGCGTGCTGCACATCGCCACCCGGCTGGTCGTTGCCGGCTGATGAATGGCCTACAAAGGCCCATCAGGTCTGATGGGCAAACCGGAGCAGCCCGAAGAGTACGTCCGCTTCCAGGACGGCGAGATCGAGATCTACCTGGCGAAGGACATTTTTGACAGCCTGGAGCCAGGCACAGAAAAGCTGTTGTTTGCCGTCCAGGGGTGGGGGCGCTTCTGGCTGTATTTCCAAGACCTCAAAATGTAAATAAGGAGCAAAACATGACAGAATCCGCTTTAGCCAAAAGCAGCGGTGTGGCCGGACAGCTCTCGCTGCTGGATCGCTTCCTGACGTTGTGGATCTTCCTGGCGATGGCGATAGGCGTGGGGCTGGGCTATTTGTTCCCGGCCGCCGTCGATTCGTTCAACAAGGCCGTTTCGATCGGCACGACCAACATCCCGATCGCCATCGGCCTGATCCTGATGATGTACCCGCCGCTGGCCAAGGTGCATTACGAGGAGCTGGGCGACGTGTTTCGCAACTGGAAGATCCTGGGCTTTTCGCTGCTGCAGAACTGGATTATCGGCCCGATCTTGATGTTCGTGCTCGCCATCGTCTTTTTGCGCGGCTACCCGGAATACATGGCCGGGCTGATCATGATCGGCCTGGCGCGCTGCATCGCGATGGTCATCGTGTGGAACGAGCTGGCCAAAGGCGATAACGAATACGCCGCTGGGCTGGTGGCGTTCAACAGCCTGTTCCAGGTCTTTTTCTACAGCGTATACGCCTACGTGTTCATCACCGTCCTGCCGCCGCTGTTCGGCCTCAAGGGCAGCCTGGTGGAGGTGACGATCGGCGAGATCGCCAAGAGCGTGTTCATCTACCTGGGCATCCCCTTCATCGCCGGCTTTCTGACCAACATGGTGTTGACGCGCGCCAAGGGCCGGGACTGGTATTACAAGAGCTTTGTGCCCAAGATCAGCCCGCTGACGCTGATCGCGCTGCTGTTCACGATCGTCGTCATGTTCTCGCTCAAGGGCAATCTCATCGTCACTATTCCTATGGACGTCGTCCGCATCGCCATCCCGCTGGTGATCTACTTTGTGGTCATGTTCCTGGTCTCGTTCTGGATGGGGCACGCGATTGGCGCGGACTATTCCAAGACGACGACGCTGGCCTTTACGGCTGCCAGCAACAACTTTGAGCTGGCGATTGCGGTGGCGGTGGCGGTGTTCGGTCTCAATTCGGGCGCGGCCTTTGCGGCGGTGATTGGCCCGCTGATCGAAGTGCCGGTGATGATCGGCCTGGTCAACGTGGCGTTCTATCTGCAAAAGCGACTATACAGCGGCTGTAACCCGGCAGAGGTGTGAACGAAGATGATGCAGAGCTTTGGTGAAGCTCAAGTGTAATGCCGTGCCAGTGCGGGACGTGTCATGGCGCGAAGGAAAGAGAGCATGAACGGGCGACCGACAATGATGGGCGCGTGTTGCCCCAAGGGCGACGACAGCGTGACCCAACTGCACTTGGGCGAAGGCCACACTGTCGGCATTATGGGCTTGAACGCCGTTTTTGAGCAATTGCTGGCGATGGGGCGCAAGCCCGAATCCTGGACGCCCGCTACAACGATTTGACCGAGGAGCTGCTGCCCGGCAAAGTCTACAAGCGTCCAAAAAATAAGGGGCCATCGGAATGGCCAGACAATCCCGTCGGGATTGCACGAAATTGAGACTTTATGGAGCTTAGCCGGTGGGCGGTGGGGTGTCGCCGCCCACACCATCACGAGCGCGAAATCGCTCGAGGAGTCGAGTAAGCCATGTGGCATACAGTCATCGTTGTCTCCATCATCTTTGTGCTCACGGTCGTCATGATCATGAGCGGGCGCGGCGGCGGCAATTTTTACGTGATCGCCTTTGTCTTTTCAGGTGTTCCGGTTCACACCGCCTCCACGACGAGCCAGTTCATTCTGCTTGCGAGCGCGTTAATGGGGGCGCTGGTTTTTGGCAAGGCAAGGACCATGTCGTGGCCGCTGGTGTTCTTTTTCGGCGGGCTGAACTCTCTCATGGCTTTTGTCGGGGGGTTCGAGGCCCATCTGTTCAGTGGGATGGCGTTAAAGATCGTGCTGTCGATCGTCTTGGGCATTGCCGGGGCCGCCATGCTGTTTCCGGAGAAGGAAGCGCCCAAGACCGCCGATTCGCGCTTTGGCTACTGGAATATCGTGGAAGGCGAGAACAGATACGTCGTCAATTTGTGGTTGGCCGTGCCGTTGACTTTGGCAACCGGCTTTTTCTCTGGGATGGTGGGGATTTCTGGGGGATCGTTTCTCGTCCCCTTGATGGTGGTCGGCTGCGGCGTGCCGATGCGCACGGCGGTCGGCACCGCCACGGCCATGCTGGCCGCCACGGCCTTGACCGGTTTCGCCGGGAATGCTCTGCACGGAGGATTTGATCCCGCGCTGGGCATTCCGTGCGGGGCCGTGGCGATCGTCGGTGGCCTGATTGGCGGCCGGATCGCGCTCAAGACAAAACCGGCCAAGCTGAAAACCATTTCCGGCCTTATCACGATTGTCGCCGCGGGCATCATGATGTTCAATGCGCTGTCGAGCTAGTGATCTGCGGCAAGGCTGAGCTTTGCACTATACTCCCCCCGCTTCATTCCCGGGCTTGACAGATCGCCGCTCGAGTGGTAAAATAACATTCGTGAGATTGAATATAGTGAGACGAGGAGACGAATAGACGCTTCCTGATTTTGTTGAGGTCAAACAATGGAGATTCTTGCGATTCTACTCAAACTGCTTCAAGGCGGCCTGGGCAACCTGGCGGCCTACCTGGCGGCGCACGTGCTGCTGTGCCTGGTGCCGGCCTTT
>JAFGFO010000452.1 GCA_016931085.1 Thermoflexales bacterium | reverse complement strand
TCGGAGAGAGTGATTGTCCACCTTCCCGAAAGCTCCGAGCTTTCGGGAAGGTAAGCGCGACATGTCGTCTCTCCGACAAGCTCCTAGCAAAGGGAGAGGGATAGTGAAAACAGAGCGGTTGAAAGCCATCCTGTTCGATTTGGATGGCACGTTGTTGGATAATAACCTGGACGTCTTTCTCTCGCGCTATTTCAAGCGCCTGGCAGCCTGGGTCAGTCAGCTCGTGCCGCCCGAGCAGTTTATCGCCTGCTTGATGCAAGCCACTCGCACCATGATGGCGAACGAGGGGCAAGATACCAACGAGGAGGTCTTTGCCCGCGCCTTTTACCCCCTCATCGGACGCTCGCGCCAGGAAATGGAGCCGGTCTTTGCCGAATTCTATGCCCAGGATTTCCCCTACTTGCGGCAATACACGCGTTGCAAGCCAGAAGCGCGCCAGGTGGTGCAGAAAGCGTTCGACCTGGGCTACGACGTGGTCATCGCCACCAACCCGCTCTTCCCGGCGGCCGCCATCGAACAGCGCATGGCCTGGGCAGGCGTCCAGGGCTTTCCCTATAAGCTGGTGACGAGCTACGAAAACAGCCGCGCCTGCAAGCCCAACCCGCGCTACTTCCAACACATCCTGGACACGCTCGGGCAGCCGGCCGAGGCGTGCCTGATGGTGGGTGACGAGGCGTTGGATATGGCAGCCGCTCACGTGGGATGCCGCACCTTCCTGGTGCCCGGCCCCAACACCAAACTGGATCCCGCCGCGCCGGAGCCGGCCCAGTGCGGCACGCTGGCCGATCTGCTGGAGCTGCTTGGCCAGTAGGGGCAGCCCCCGCGCCTGCCCTGGGCACTCGCTTTGCCGGCAGGGAGCACCCCTTGCCCCAACAAGTGCTCATATTCGCGATATGGAACCTGGAGAGAAGGAGTAGATATGTCACAACCAACTTTCACACGAGCGTCTCGCCTGGAAGAGACATTCACCGTCCTGATTGGCGTGCTTGTCCTGATCGCCGCCGGAGCCGGGGTCTTCATTCCCGGCTTTTACGACGGCGTCATCGACCCACGCTACGCCACCGGCAACATCACCGCCGATATTGTCTCGCTGATCTGCGTTCCCCTGCTGGTTGTTTGTATAGTGCTGGCCCGCCGTGACAACCCGGTAGCCCGCTTGAGCTGGGCAGCCCTGGTTTCTTATCTCGGCTATGCTTATGCCACCTATGCCTTCGACCGCCTGTACACCGTCCTGTTCCTGCTCTACGTAGCGATCTTTAGCTTGAGCTGTTTCGTGGTGGTATCCATTCTTGCCAGGCTGGATGTCCAACGACTGGCAGAACGCACACAAGGCATGCCCTTGCGCCGCACCACGGCGGTTTTCCTGGTTTTCACCGGCTTGATCCTGTATGCGATTGAACTTCCGACCATTTTGTCCCGCATCCCTGGCGGCATCCAGGCTAGTGGGACACCTTTCATGGTGCTGGATATGGCTGTCGTGGCTCCCATCTCCATCCTGACCGGGATATGGCTGTGGCAGCGTCGCCCCTGGGGCGCGGTACTGACGGCGATCTTTCTCATCAAGGCCATCACGCTGATGAGCGGTTTCCTGATCGCCGATTATATTGACTGGTTTGCGGGGCGGCTGACGACCCAGGCCGCCACGCTCGCCTTCACCGCGATCTACCTGCTGGTCTACTTTTTCACGTGGAACTATTTTGCCTCTTTCGGCAAAAACACCGAACTGGCGGCCAAGCCAGCTTAGAGGAGCTCAAACATGAAAACGACACATACCGTCATCAAGTTAGCTTACCCAATCATCCTGTTGGCCCTGATCGCCGCGGGGGGAGGTATTTTTTGGCAAGGATCAGGAGACGCCTACGCGTTCACCACCCTGCGCGGCGAGACCGTCCAGGTCTACGGCCGTGGGCTGTACCGTTACGACACGCTCTCTTACGCAGCCCAGGCGATCGGGCAGGATAGCGCCACTTTGCTCGTCGGCATCCCCTTATTGATTATCGGCGTCGTCTTGGCGCGCAGGGGTTCTCTGCGCGGGCAGATGCTGTTGGCAGGCGGCCTGGGCTATATGCTTTACACCTACACGTCGTATGCCTTTCTGTCCGCCTACAATGCATTCTTCCTGATCTACGTGGCGTTGTTCTCGCTCAGCCTGTTCGCCTTCATCCTGGCGATGTCAGGTATGGACGTAGATCGGATCAGCCGGGCTGCTGGCAGGATGCCGCGACGCGGCATTGCCATCTTCCTGACCTTGTTAGCCGCTTTTCTCGGCGTGGCCTGGCTGGGGCGCATCGTCCCGCCGCTGCTGGCTGGTGCGCCACCCTTCGGCTTGGAGGCCTATACCACGCTCGTGATCCAGGCCCTCGACCTGGGGATCATCGTGCCGGCCAGCGCCATCACGGCGGTCCTGCTGTGGCGGAAACGCCCCTGGGGTTATGGGCTGGCCTGCGTGTTGATGGTGAAGGGATTGATGATGGGCGCCGCGCTGATTGCCATGATCATCGGGCAGATTCTGGCCGGCCTGTCAGTCAGCCCGTTCGAAATCGTCATGTTTTCGGGGATTGCGCTGGCAGCGCTGGTCTTTACCGTCATCACGTTCCGAAACATCGAGCAGTAACCGGCTGCCTTCCGTCTCACGCGCTCTCGCCGGCAAGCCAGGCTTCCGAGAGGATCTGCACCTGGACGCGGCGGCTGCGCGGGCCGTCGAACTCGCAGAAGTAGATGCCCTGCCACCTTCCCAGGATCATGCGGCCTTGTTCCACCGGCACGCTCACAGAGCTGCCCATAAGACTTGCCTTGATGTGGGCGGCCGAGTTGCCCTCGGCGTGGCGATAGTTGGCCTGCCAGGGCACCAGCCGGTCGAGTATGTCCAGGATGTCGGCCCGCACGGTAGGATCGGCGTCCTCGTTGATGGTCAGGCCGGCGGTGGTGTGCGGGCAATAGACCACCACCAAGCCGTCCTGGATCCCACTCTTGCTGAGCACAGCCTGGACCTCGCCCGTGATGTCGATCATCTGGCTGTGCTGGCGGGTGGATATGGATAGGGTTTGAATCATATGGGTTTAAGGTTTCAGGTTTAAGGTTTCAGGTTTAAGGTATAGCTGCCAGGGCATTTTTCATTCGCTCCAGCGCCTCGGCCAGGGTCGAGCGCGGGCAGCCAAAGTTCAACCGCACAAAGCCTTCCCCACCCCGGCCAAAGCTGGCGCCGTCGTTCACGGCCACTTTGGCTTCCTTAAGAAAGAACTCGTGAGGATTGCCCACGATTCCCGCCTCTCGGCAGTCCAGCCATGCCAGGTACGTCCCCCCCGGCTCGTTGGCCGTGACGCCTCTCAGGGAATCGCTCACGTACTGATGCACAAAATCGCGGTTGGCCTCCAGGTAACGCAGCAGCTCGTCCAGCCAGGGCTGGCCATCGCGATAGGCTGCCACAGCCGCCACCTGCCCCATCACGTTCACCCAAGACACCAGGCCCTTGTGAGCCGCTTTGAACTTTTCACGCAGCTCCGGGTCGGTCACGATCGCCACCGAGCACTGCAGGCCGGGGATGTTGAAGGTCTTGCTGGGCGCCATCAGCGTGATGGTTCGATCGGCGATCTCTCCCGACAGCGAGGCAATCGGCAGGTGCCGGTTGGGCGGATAAAGCAAGTCGCAATGAATTTCGTCCGAGCAGATGACGAGCTTGTAGCGCGAGCAAATCTCGGCCATGCGCGCCAGCTCGTCGCGCCGGAACACGCGCCCGACCGGGTTGTGGGGGTTGCACAAGATAAAGACACGGGTGCGATCCGTAATGGTCCGCTCGAAGCGCTCAAAATCGATCTCGTAGCGGCCGTCCGCCTGGCGCGTCAGTTCCATCGCGTCGAGCGTCAGGCCAGTGTTGCGCGGGACCTCAAGGAAGGGGAAATAGACTGGCGTCTGCACCAATACCCCGTCGCCGGGAGAGGCGACGGCGTGGCAAGCCAGGTTGAAGCCGACAACGACGCCGGGCAAAAAGAGCAGCGCCTCCGCCGGCACGCTCCAACTATAAAGGCGCTGCAGCCTGTCCACGATGATCTCGCGCAGCTCGGGCAGCTCGGAGGGGTAACCGAACACGCCGTGATCGAGGCGTTCGCGTAGGGCGCGCAGCACCGGCTCGGGGGCGGCCAAGTCCATGTCCGCTACCCACATGGGCAGCACGTCCTCTCCGTAGCGATGCCACTTGACGCTGTCAGAGCCGCGGCGGTCGATGAGCCGGTCGAAATCGTAAGCCATATTGCCCCTACCTACGCGGGGGATAGGACATCACCTGGGCGATCGACCTCAGATCTAGCCACCACTGTTTCTTGGGGCGCTGGTTGGTCTCGTCAACCAGCCTGGGCAGGTCTTCCAGTGAGTGGATTTGGATGCCGCCGGCTTCCATCCCGATAAAGGCAGCCGGGGGAGGATCGCTCTCGGCGTTCTCGACCAGGTACTCGACACACTTGACAGCCAGGCGCGTGGCATGGATGCGGTCGAACGGCGATGGGTCGCCGCCCTGCTGCAAGTGTCCCAGGATGGCCTGGCGGACGTCGAACAGCTCGCCGCCCTCTTCTTCGAACAAAGCGTGCATAAAACTGGTGGTGTAGATGAGGCTAGCTTTCTCGTTGCGGATCAGCAGGCCGAGCCGCTTGCCTTGCTTGAAGCCGTTCATCAACAACTCGAGATCAGCCAACATATCGCGCAGCTTGACGCCTTCCTCGTGCAGGTAAACCCGCTCGGCGCCCGTGGCCAGGCCGCCCATCAAAGCCAGGTAACCGCAGCAGCGTCCCATGACTTCGACGACGAAACAGCGGCGTTGGGCGACGGCTGACTGCTTGATCTTGTCCACGGCTTCTACAATGTTGTTCAGGGCCGTGTCGGCGCCGATGCTCAATTCCGAGCCGGGCAAGTTGTTGTTGATGGTGGCCGGCAGGCAGATGATGGGAATGTTAAAAGCCGGGAAGCTATCACGCTCGCGGTACAGGTGGTAAGCGGCCTGGTAACCGGCCCACCCGCCAATGACCAACAATCCATCGATTTTATGCTCTTCCAACTGGCGGGCGATGGCGTAAAAGTCGTGCCCGGCTGGAATGTCGCGGTTGGTGCCCAGCTCGGAGCCGCCCATGGACGCCCAACCGTTCACGCTCATCCAATCCATCTCCTTGATTTGGCCCTCGATCAGCCCTTGGAAGCTGTTAGAGACTCCCAACACGATGTGGCCCTTATCCAGCCCCATTCGGACTGCGGCGCGGACAGCGGCGTTCATGCCCGGTGCCGGCCCGCCGCAGTTCATCACCGCCAGCCGCAGGCGTTTCTGGCCGCGTTCCGGCTTGCGCGGGAGCGAGCGCAGCAGGGTACGCAGCGTGCGAAAAGTCTCCTTGAAACTGCCTCCGCGCAGATCCAGCACCCGCTCATAGTCACGGGCTGCAATCGCCTCGGCCCCAACGTGGGTCTGCTGCACGCACTCCATCAAAGGCGCGGTCGTGATACGGTTGCCGCGCAGGCAGACCAATTGCGGCTCAGCGTGTGGATCATCGGCGGCGCGCACAATGGCTTCCACGGCAGCGTGGCCCATCATAGTACCCAGGTTGCGGTCGAAGGCGCTGGGGGCGCCGCCGCGCTGGACGTGGCCCAGCACCGTCACCCGCACTTCCTCGCCCAGCCCTTCCTCCAAGGCATTCATGACGTCCGTGCTGCCGATGCGATTGCCGTGCCTGTCCCGCGCGCCTTCCGCCATGATGACGATGCTGTCGCGCCGGCCCGCTTTACGGCCGGCGATAAGGTCAGCGGACATTTTCTCCTGCCAGTTATCGATGTCGGGTGGGCTTTCCGGGATGAGCACCCAGTCCGCGCCGGTGGCCAAGCCACCCATCAGCGCCAGGTAACCGCAGTCGCGGCCCATCACCTTGACGACAAAGGTGCGCTGGTGGCTGGCGGCCGTGCTGCTGATGGCGTCCACCGCCTCGATGATGCGGTGCAAAGCCGTGTCGGCGCCGATGGTCATGTCGGTGCCGTGCATGTCGTTGTCGATCGAGCCGACCAGCCCCACGATCGCCAAGCTGGCGTGGCCGTCGGCGACCGTCCGGCTGATCTGGCCGGCCTCGACCAGCTCATTCAACAACTCGGGCCATTCCTGGCGAAAGACGTTGGCACCGGTCAGGCTGCCATCCCCCCCCACGATGACGAGGCTGTCGATCTTGTGCTTGAGCAGGTTGGCGGCTGCCAGGCGGCGCCCCTCGCGCGTGCGAAAAGCCTCACTGCGGGCCGTTCCGATGACCGTGCCGCCGCGCTGCAAGATGCCGCCTACCGAGTTCCACGTCATCTTGCGGATGCGCTCACCCCCCTCCACCAGTCCCTGGTAGCCTTCGCACACCGCGTATACCTCGAATCCGCGGTGCAGCGCGGAGCGGACGACCGCCCGCACAGCGGCGTTCATGCCAGAGGCGTCACCGCCGCTAGTCATCACAGCCAGACGTTTTGTTGTGGACATCTTGCACACTCCGAAAATAGATCACGAACCCCCTTCGGGGCAAACGCTTCGCACACGAACACTTGCACCTGCGGCAAGTGCAGGCAGCGCGAAAGGATTATAGTTCCAAGTGGCCTTTTGTCAAGTAGGGACGGGTCTGAGACCCGCCCCTTTTTGCGCTTGAGGCCAATGTATGGTATGCTATAAACGTGACGAAAAACCAGGTTTACTTTGGCGACAACCTGCCCATCTTGCAGGCCCTGCCATCCCAGTCGGTGGATTTGATCTACATCGATCCCCCCTTCAACACCGGCAAGAAACAGGGGCGCACCCAGATAAGGACCTCTCGTTCTGCAAGCGGCGACCGGGTGGGCTTTCAGGGCCAGCGCTACGAGACGGTGAAAATCGGGACCAGGTCTTTTGCGGACCTGTTTGACGATTACCTGGCCTTCCTGGAACCCCGCTTGCGAGAAGCTCAACGCGTCCTGGCCGCCAATGGGAGTCTTTATTTTCACATCGATTACAGAGAAGCGCATTATTGCAAGATCTTGCTCGACCAGGTTTTTGGCCGCGAGTGTTTCTTGAATGAAATCGTCTGGGCGTACGACTATGGGGCGCGCACCAGGAAAAAGTGGCCAGCCAAGCACGACACCATCCTGCTTTACGTCAAGGACCCAGAAAACTATATCTTCAATTACGGCGAGATCGAGCGGATCCCCTACCTGGCGCCTGGCCTGGTGGGGCCTGAGAAAGCGGCGCGCGGCAAGACCCCCACAGACACCTGGTGGCACACGATCGTCCCGACGAGTGGAAGAGAAAAGACCGGCTACCCGACCCAAAAGCCACTGGGGATACTCAAGCGCATCGTGCAGGCCTCCTCTCCTCCCAACGGCCTGGTCTTGGATTTCTTTGCCGGCAGCGGGACGACGGGGGCGGCGTGCTTAGAGTTGGGCCGGCGCTTTATCCTGGTGGACAACAACGCTGAAGCGCTCGAAGTGATGGCGCGCCGTTTCGAGCAGGTGGATGACGTCGAGTGGATAGGCTTCGACCCGCGGCCCTATCAACAAGCGCCTATCTAGCAAGCTGTCGGAGAGACGATTTTGTAGGGCGGCTTTCTACGCCAAAGG
Source organism: Thermoflexales bacterium (assembly GCA_016931085.1). The sequence continues at coordinate 42 of JAFGFO010000452.1, read as the reverse complement.
CGTCCTGCGGATAGCCGCCAGGCTTGCGGCAGGTATGGAAAC
>JAFGFO010000451.1 GCA_016931085.1 Thermoflexales bacterium | reverse complement strand
TCGGAGAGAGTGATTGTCCACCTTCCCGAAAGCTCCGAGCTTTCGGGAAGGTAAGCGCGACATGTCGTCTCTCCGACAAGCTCCTAGTTGGCGAATGGCAGAGTGACAGTCAGGCTGCTTCCTTCCCCCAGCGTGCTCTCGGCCGCGATCGTGCCGCCGTGCATCGCCACAATCGACTTGGCAATGGCCAAGCCCAAGCCCGATTCTTCCTCTTGCCGGCTGCGCGAGGGGTCGCCGCGGTAAAAGCGGTCAAAGACGCGCGGCAAGTCCTCCGGGGCGATCCCGGCGCCGCTGTCATGGACCGCCAGCCACACCTGGCTGCCGTTTGGGCCGGCCGACAACGTGATGTATCCCCCCTCGGATGTATAGCGCAGGGCGTTGCTCACCAGGTTGCCCAGCACTTGTGTCATCCGGTCTCGATCGACGTTGATGGCCGGCAAGTCCGATGCAGCCTGAACCTGGAGGGAGACCTTTTGCTCCATAGCCTGGGCCATATAAGCCAGCGCGACGTGCTCCAACAGCTCCTGGGGTGGGACGGGGCGGCGTATCAGCGGCAATTCACCCGCGTCTGCCAGCGACAGCGTCCGCAGATCGTCTACCAGCCGTTTGAGGCGTTTGGCCTCGTCGTACATCATGTCGAAGGTTTCGGGTGTGCCCTGCAGCTTGCCGTCGCTCAGTGCCTCGGTATAACCCAAAAACAGGCTCAACGGCGTGCGCAGCTCGTGCGCGATGTCGGCCATCATCTGGCGGCGCAGGGCGCTGGCCTGGGCCAGGTCGGCGCTCATCTGGTTGAACGAGGCGGCCAGCTCACCCAGCTCGTCGTGCGAGCGAACCACGACCTGTCGCCCTAACTCACCCTTGGCCACCGCTTGCGTGGCAGCTGTGAGTTCGCGGATGGGGTGGGCCAGTGTCCTGGCCAGCAATACACCTAAAATCAGCGCCACCGCCGTCGCTCCCAGCGCGCTGAGCAGGATGGCCTGGTTCACACGCTCCAGGAAGAGCTGCTCCCAGCCGCCCCATTCACGGGGGGCGCGCGGGCCAGGCAGCAGCCAACCGACGACTTGACCGTCCACTTCAAGCGGCAGCCCGCGCTCAAGCTCGGATTGTGTTACACGCTCGCCGCCGGCAGCCGCCCCGCGGCCCAACACGATTTGCTTATGCGCATTGACGAGCACCACTGACATTGGAGGCATACCCGGCTTTTGTCTTGCCAGATAGTACTCCCGGACAACGGTCTCGACAGTGTCCCAATTCCCCTTGGCTTGGTAGTGCTGCGTCAAGGCCGTCACGAACGCCTCCTGGTCACGGTCCACGACAAAGCGCTCAAACTCGGTCTGCGTGCGCTGCCCCACGAAGAAAGCCACCAGCCACACGCCGGCCAGGCTTACGAATAAAAAAGCGAGAACGAGTTTGAGAACCAGTGAGCGCAACATCATTCCCTATCCACCGCAAAACGGTAGCCAAACCCGTAAATGGACTCGATGTAGCGCGGGGAACGCGGGTCGGGTTCGATCTTGGCGCGCAGGTTGCGGATGTGAACGTCGATGCTGCGCTCGGAACTCTCCAGGGCGATGCCCTGCAGGCGTTCGAGCAGGTCGAGGCGTGAAAAGACGCGTCCGGGCGCTGACATCAAGGCGGCCAGCAGGTCGAACTCGGACGGGGTCAGGTCGATCAGCTCGTCGCCAACGCGGGCGATGTGGCCATCCAGGTCGAGCGTGACGCCGGCCACCCGCAGCCTCTCTGGCTCTGTTGGGGGGGAGCCTGTGCGGCGCAGCACGGCCCGTACTCGTGCCGTCAGCTCGCGCATGCCGAACGGCTTGGTGACGTAATCGTCCGCGCCCAGCTCGAGTCCCAGCACCTTGTCACCTTCCTCCAGCTTGGCGGTCAGGATGATGACGGGCGTGTCGCGTTCCTTGCGGTAAGCGCGCAGGAACTCGTAGCCGCCCATGCCCGGCATCATCAGGTCGAGGACGATGATGTCCGGCTTTTCGTAACGCGCAACGAACAGCGCCTCCTGCCCGTCGCCGGCCGTCACCACCCGGAAGCCCTCCTGGGTCAGGTAATCTTGCAGCAAGCGCCGCAAGCGTTTTTCGTCGTCTACTACCAGGATCGTTTTCGTCATAAGCCAAGTATAACCCTGTCCAGCCGCGACGGCAAGTCCATCCGCATGCCTAGACATTCACACGCGCGGCCAGGGGCGCAGCCCGCTTGCCGCGCCCCTGGCCCTGTCCATTGTCATACTCCTTTATGCTCGTTGTGTGTGATCGCGGAGGGTCACAAGCCCGCCGCGCCAGGCGAGGGCGGCGCGCTTCGGACGCCGCCATCAGACTCGCCGCTGTCAGGCGCGGTCTTGTCAGGCGGGGCGCCAAAGCCGCCGCGGCCAGGCCGTCCACCAAAGCCACGCGGACCGCCACGGCCGCCAAAGCCAAAGCTGCCGCCGTGGCTGCCCCAGTAACCCTTGTCAAGGCCTTCCAGCAGCCAATCAGCTTGCTCGCGGCTCATCTTATCGTCCGTGACGGCCTGCTCGATGGCGTCTTTCTGAGCTGCCTTCTGAGCGGCCTCTGCCGCGTCCCGGATGGCCTGCAGGTCCACACCGGCCTCTTCGGCCAGCTCGGCCAGGGTCTTGCCACCCCACAGTTGAGTGGACAGCTCATCGACCGTCATGCCCAACGCTTCGGCGGCGGCTTCCATCTCCACAGGCTTGCCTATCATTGGGCCACCCCGGCGACCCGGACCACCCGGGCCAATGCCATGCCCCTTATCTTGCTGGCTGTCTGGGCTAGGCGTAGCCGGGGGCGTTCCCTCCTGGGCCAGCGCGGTGCCGGCCAGCGCGACTACCAACACAGCGACCAGTGCTACTATCCCGATTCCGATTTTGGTTTTTGTCATACACATTCTCCTTTTCTATACAGGCTATTTCGATAGCCCTATTCCGATAGCCTATTCCGATAGGCCTTTATCCGTTCCGACGTCGGTCGGCGGTCGAAGACGACTGCTTAGTATTACTATACCAAAAAATTGTTAGGAGACTGTTAGCAAGCGGTAAAGATAGTGTTTGGTGGGGAAAATGTGCTTTTTGACAGGCGGCAAGGGGTGTGGTATCCTAAGAAAATGAGAATCGAACCCTTTCAGAGCGTGCAAGCAGAGCGCGTGTCGGCCATCGTCCGGCGCAACCTGGTGGAAGTCAACAGCCGGGATTACCCCCCCGAGCTAATCCAGTCCATGGTCGAGCACTATTCCCCTGCCAGAATCTTGGAAAACTCGCGCTCGCAGCACACCCTGGTCGCCGTTCAAGACGATCAAGTTGTGGGGACGGGCAGCCTGGCGAATTTCGGTTCGGCCGAACATCCAGACTATTACGCCGTGACGGTCTTTGTGTTGCCTGAACTGCACAAGCGAGGGGTCGGCACTCGCCTCATGGAAGCCATCGAGCGCGAGGCCAGCGAGTTGGATGCGGACAAGATCACCGTGCGGGCCGCGATAACGGCCAAGGGCTTTTACGCCCGGCTGGGTTACAGCTTCAAGGACGGCATCGAGGCATTGAGCGAGCACGGACATTATCTCATGGAGAAAAAGTGGCAAAAAAGGTGAGCTCCCCATCCGTCGTCGTGCCCGCCCAACCTCGCCAGTCGGTGCAAGCTCGCTTTCCTAACGGCGAGACCTTCGAGGCGCCGCTCGGCACCCGGCTGGAAGCGTTCGTGCGGGCTTGTTCGCTCGGCCAGTCTTCACCCATCGTGGCGGCTCTGGTGAACGGCCAACTGCGCGAATTGACCTACGCCATGAAGGCCGACGCCGAGATCGTGCCGATCACGATGGCCACCGGCGATGGCAAGCGCATCTACCAGCGCTCGCTGTCGTTTCTGCTGGTGACGGCTGCTCGCGAGCTTTTCCCGGAGGCCAAAATCATCCTGGACCACGTACTGCCGTTCAACGGTTTTTACTGCGAGGTCGAGGGACGAGTAGGTTTTTCGCCCAAGGAGTTGGAACGCCTGGAAAAGCGCATGCGTGAGATCGTCAAGGCCGATGAAGCGATCACCAAGCAGCGCGTCCCGTTGGACGAGGCCAAGCGCTTGTTCGAGTGGCAGAGGGATGAGGACAAGGTGCACTTGCTGGCCTATCGCCCCAAGAACTATATGACCATCTACACCCTGCGCGGGACGCACGACTACTTTTACGGCTACATGGTGCCTTCGACCGGCTATTTGCAGACCTTTCACTTGCGCCACTACCCGCCTGGCTTTGTCTTGCAGTTCCCGCGTCGCCACACGCCGCAAAAACTGCCTGCCTTTCGCGACAGTCCCCGCCTGGCCATCGTCTTTAGGCAGCACGCCGCTTGGCTGCGCTTGATGGACGTCCAAAACGTGGCCGCGCTCAACCGCGCCATTGAGGGCGAGCGGATAGGGCAGGTGGTCATGGTCGCCGAGGCGTTGCACGAGCAGAACGTGGCCGAAATCGCCAAACAGATCGCGGCGCGCCGCGGCCAGGTGCGCTTTGTGTTGATCGCCGGCCCCTCCTCCTCCGGCAAGACGACGTTTTCCAAGCGCTTGTCGATTCAACTGCTGACCTATGGCCTGCGCCCCATGGCGATCGCGCTGGACGATTATTTCGTCGAGCGCCACCTGACCCCGCGCACCCCCAGCGGTGATTATGATTTCGAGTCGCTGCAAGCGCTCGACCTGAAACTGTTGAATGAACAACTGCTGCTCTTGCTGGAGGGCAAGCCGGTCCATCTGCCGCGTTTCAGTTTCCACACCGGTCAGCGCGAGTGGGGAGACAAGGTATCGATTAGCCCTGACCACATCCTTTTGCTGGAAGGCATCCACGGCCTAAACCCTCATCTGCTGCCGGCTCTGCCGGGCCAGGCGGTCTTTCGCGTGTACATCTCGGCGCTCACCCAGCTCAACATCGACCATCATAACCGGGTGTCTACCAGCGACACCCGCTTGCTGCGCCGCATCGTGCGCGACGCCCGCTCACGGGGCTACTCGGCTCAAGAGACTATCCAACGTTGGGAGGCCGTCAGGCACGGCGAGAACGAGAGCATCTTTCCTTACCAGGAACACGCGGATGTGATGTTCAACTCGGCGCTGATCTACGAGCTGGCCGTGCTCAAGCCGTTTGCCGAGCCGCTGCTGCGCCAGGTCGGGCCGGGCTGCTTGGAATACATCGAGGCTGGCCGGCTGTTGGCCTTTTTGGAGTGGTTCCTGACCTGTCCCCCGAGCTGGGTGCCCGGCAATTCGCTGCTGCGCGAGTTCATCGGCGACTCGGTGGTGGAAGAGCTGGTGTTGTAACTAGCTGCGCTGCCAGCTGTGATTTTGTCAATCCCTCGATCTGGTGTATACTTTGTATGGCCCGATCGCCGACACAAATAGACCTGTGACGCTGGCGGCGCGGACAGCAACGTAGCCCGTGGAGAGAAACAATGCCTGATTGGATCGCACTCATCCTGGCCTTTGTCTACGTGATGGTCGCTATTGGCGTGGGCGAGCTGCTCAAGCGGCGCTTGGGCCTCTCCCAAGACCTGGCCCGCAAATTCATCCACGTCGTCATCGGCATGATCAGCGTACCCACGGTGCTGCTGTTCCACAGCCTGGGTTGGGCCATCATCCCGCCGCTATCCTTCGTCGTCATCAACACTCTCGATTACCGCCTCGGCATTATCCAGGCCATGGCCTCGTCCGATCGCTCCAACCTGGGCACGGTCTACTTTCCGCTGTCGTTTGCCGTCATCCTGGTTCTGTTCTGGGGCAGTCCCCACCTCGTCGTGGCTGCCATGATGCCAATGACGTGGGGCGATGCGCTGGCGGCAGTGGTGGGCAGCCGTTGGGGGCAGCGGCGTTACACAATCCTGGGACGCCAACGCAGCCTGGAGGGTTCGGTGGCCATGTTCGCCGCTTCCGCGCTGGCTACTTTCCTGGCGCTGGGCATACTGCCGCCGCTGGAAAGAAGCCTGGTGGCCCTCGCCACCGCCTTGGGTGCCAGCGCCGTCGAGGCCGTTTCGCCGTGGGGAATCGATAACCTGACTGTGCCGGCCGTTTCGGCCCTTATTTTAGCGTTGATGGTGTGAAAGAGGAGTTTACCTTGTCCGCCTCGCTCGAAATCATGGCCAGCTATGTGCCGGCGTTGATCGTGCGCCGCCTGGCAGCCGACCCGCGCCCTCTCAACGGGCCGCTCGTCGAGCGCTTCCCGGCCGCCGTGATGTTTACCGACATCTCTGGCTTTACGCCCCTGGCCGAACGCCTGTCCAGGCACGGGCCGGCCGGCACGGAACACCTGTCGCGGGCGCTGAACGATTACTTTGGACAACTGATTGACCTGGTCGTCGCGCACGGCGGCGACGTCATCAAGTTTGCCGGCGATGGCTTGTTGACCCTCTGGCAAGGCCAGCCCCTGCCGGAGTCCACGCTCCGCGCCGCCCAGTGTGGCTTGGCAATCCAAGCGGCGCTGCACAATTACGAGGCCGGCGAAGGGGTGCGCCTGACCACGCGAGTGGGGGTGGGCGCCGGTCAGGTGAGCAGCGTGCACGCCGGGGGAGTATACGGGCGCTGGGAGTTCCTGGTCGCCGGTCCTCCCCTGACCCAGATGGGCATAGCCAATCACCTGGCTCAACCTGGCCAGGTGGCGCTCTCGGCCGAAGCCTGGGCGCTGGTGCAGAACGAGTGCAGCGGTGCGCCCATCCCCTCTGCCGCCGGCAGCCGGCCGCCAGCGGGGTGCGTGCATATCGAGGCCGTGCGCACGCCGCTCCCGCCCTGTCCGCTCTCACCTGTCGGGCTGCGGCCAGACATGGAAGCGGCCTTGCAGGCGTATCTGCCCGGCGCCATCCGGGCCCGCTTGGAGGCCGGACAGTCTGAATGGCTGGCCGAGCAGCGCCGGGTGACGGTCCTCTTTGTCAACCTGCCGGCTGTGCCGGACGCCTTGGAGTTGGCCCAAATGCTGATGCAGAGCCTGCAGACCACCCTGTACCGCTACGAGGGCAGCATCAGGCAGTTCATCGTGGACGACAAGGGTGCTACGCTCATCGCCGTGTTGGGGCTGCCGCCGTTGGCGCACGAGGACGATGCCGCACGCGGGGTGCTGGCAGGGATGGAAATGTCGGCCGAGCTGCGCCGGCTGGGGCTGCGCGGGGCGATTGGCATCACGACCGGGCAGGTGTTTTGCGGGATCGTCGGGAGTCCGAAGCGGCGCGAGTACGCCAGTATTGGCGACGTGGTCAACCTGTCGGCGCGCCTGATGGGAGCCGCCAGCCGCCGGACCGAGAAAAAACGCCTGCTCATCCTGTGCGACGAAGCCACCTACCAGGCCGCTGGCTCGCGGGTGGAATTTGAGACGCTGCCCAAAATCAACGTCAAGGGCAAGGCCGAGCCGCTGGGAGTCTATTGCCCGCTGGGGCGCAAGAAAACGGTGCTGCGCCCCCGCACTGCTCTGGTGGGGCGCAGCAACGAGCGCATCGTCCTGGCCGACGCGCTCCAGGCGCTGCTGATCGCCCGCGCCGGCGGCTCTTCGCCGCGCGACGGAAAGCAGTCGCCGGCAAACCCGGTTGTCATCCTCGAAGGAGAAGCCGGGATTGGCAAGTCGCGCCTGGTGCAGGAACTTTGCCGCCAGGCCGAGGCCTTCCGCGTGATGGCATTGTACGGGACGGGCGACGCCATGGAACAGTCCACGCCCTACTACGCATGGCGTGAAGTCTTTGACCAAATCTTGAGCCTGGGTGGCGAGCTGACTCTGCCCCTCTCTACCCCCGAAGCCAGGCAGGCCTATATCCTGGAGTGGCTGGAGAAAATTGACCCCCAACTGGTGCGGTTGGCGCCGCTGCTCAATCCCATTTTATTGGTCAACTTGTCCGATAACGAGCTGACGGCCCAGATGGACCGGCAGGTGCGCGCCGACAACACTCACGACCTGGTGCTGCGCCTGCTGCAAGCGACGGCCAGCCGCTCCCCGCTGCTCATCGTCCTGGAAGACGCTCAATGGATGGACGCCGTTTCGTGGGGGCTGGCGGCGGCCGTCAGCCTGCACGTGTCGCCTGTGCTGGTGGCGGTGGCTACCCGCCCGCTAGGCGCCGGCTGGCAAGTGCAGACCGAGCCGCCGCCGGGCTACCGGCAGATGCTTGGCATGCCAGGCGCCCGCCACATCCGCCTGGAAGAACTCAAAAGGTGGGAGACCACCGAGTTGATCTGCCAGCGCCTGGGGGTGAGCAGCCTGTCTGAATCGCTGACCCACCTGTTGAACAAGGCCGAAGGCCACCCATTTTTTGCCGAAGAGCTGGCTTATACCTTGCGTGACCACGGCCTGCTCCAGATCGCCGGCGACGAGTGCCACCTGGCAGTCGGGGCAGGGGATTGGCACACGATCGAATTTCCCCACACCGTGCAGGGAGCGATCACCAGCCGCGTGGATCACCTGGCGCCCGCCGAGCAGTTGACGCTCAAGGTCGCCAGCATCATTGGGCGCGTCTTTGACGCTCAACTGCTGGATGCCATCTACCCGATCGAAAGCGACAAGGCTCAGTTGGCCAGTCACTTGTCTCACCTGGAGCAGCTCGAGCTGGTCACCCGCCTGTCGCCGGACTCGGAGATCGACTATGTGTTCAAGCACGCCATCACGCGCGAGGTTGTGTACAACCTGATGTCCTACGCCCAGCGGCAAGAGCTGCATCGTGCTGCGGCTGCCTGGTACGAGCGGACCCACCCGGATGATTTCTATCACGGCGTCTTGGTCCACCATTGGGCGCAGGCCGGCGATGTCCCCAAGGCCTTGGATTATTTGGAAAAAACTGGCCAGGAGGCGCTGCGCAACGGCGCCCACCAGGAGGCAGCCCACCTGTTCAGCCAGGCTCTGGAGTTGGAGCAGGAGGCCAGGCGAGCCGCTTCGCCAGACCAAGCGCCCAAGCGCCCAAGCGCCCAAGCGACCACGCCCTGGCAACTGCGCCGGGCGCGTTGGGAACGCCTGCTGGGAGAGGCGCTGTGGGAGGCCGGCAACGTGACGGCCAGTTTCATGCACACCCGGATCGCGCTGGAGATCCTGGGGCGGCCGGAACCCACCAGCCGCACCGGCCAACTGGTGGCCCTGTCCAGGCAGGCGCTGCTGCAAGGGCTGCACCGCCTGTGGCCGGCGCGTTTCCTGGGACGGCAGCAGGGAGACGTGGAGCTGGTTGAATTGGGGCGGGCTTACCAGCGCCTGACCATGGCTTATTATTTCAACAACCAGATCGCCCGCGCGTTCCACACCGGGCTTTGCCACCTGAACCTGGCCGAGCGTGCCAATCTTGGCTCGGCCGAGTTGGCCGAGGGCTATGTGATCGTGGGCGGCGGCCTGGGCATCCTGGCCTTACATCCCCTGGCCCAAGTCTACCGCCGCCTGGCACAGGCCGCCGTGCTGGTCTGTGGCTCGTCTTCGGCCCAGGCCTACATGCTCGAGTACACCGCCGCTTATGACACGGGCCTGGGCCGCTGGGAGCAAGCCGAGGCGTCTCTCGAGCAGGCCCGGCAGATCTACGAGCGCCTGGGGAACTGGCGCGGCGTGGGCGAATGTCTGAACTGGCTGGCCCTGGCCAGCTATTATCACGGCGACTGCAGTTATCACGAGCTGGCTCATCATAACTGGGCATCCATCGCAGAAGCCGGCGTGCAAGTGCACGCGCTGGGCACGCAGCGCTCCAATCTCCAACTGCAAACCTGGGGGCTTAATTTGCAGGCGATGTACGCTGTGCAACAAGGACAGTATGAGCCGACCATCGCCTGCTTGGAAGCCGCCTGGGAATTGCTCACCCATCACAACCTGGAGCGGATCACAGCCATCCTCAACCGAGCCGTCCTGGCCGTCACCTACCTTCGCCAGGGGCGGCTGCGTGCTGCCCGCGAGGTGGTCTATAACGTGGGCCGCCTTATCCAAGGCTCGCGGCCGGTGTGGGCGGTGGCCTTTGACGGTTATGCCGCCATGGCGCAGGTGTACCTGGCGGTGTGGGAAGCGGAGCAAATAGCACAGAGCGAGGGCAAGGACGAGGGTGCGGATGTGAGAGCCAGGGCGCAGAAAGCTTGCCGTGACCTGCATGCGTTTGCACGGGTATTCCCCATCGGCCGGCCGCGCGCGTGGTTGTACCAGGGTTGGTACGAATGGCTGGCCGGCAATCGCTCCAAGGCCGGGCGGCTTTGGCGCAAAAGCCTGGGGGAGGGCCAAAAGCTGGACATGCCTTACGAACAAGGCCTGGCGCTCTATGAGCTTGGCCGGCGCGCCAGCCTGCCTGAGCGAACAGGGCAATTACAGTTGGCGTGCGACTTTTTCAGACGATCAGGCGCGGCCTACGACCTGTCGCAGGTCGAGGCCGCCTTGGAGACAAATTGAACTTGGAGGAATAAGAATGAAATACATGCGTTGGCTTTTGATCTTGGGCGCCGCAGCTCTGGTTGGTGAGTGGCTCGGCTGGAACCCGGTGCTGGTATTCGTCTCGTCCGCCATCGGCATCGTCCCGCTGGCCGGCTGGATCGGCGAGGCGACCGAGGAGATCGCCGAACGGATCGGCCCCAAGTGGGGTGGGCTGCTCAACGCCACCCTGGGCAACGCCGCCGAGTTGATCATCGTGCTGGTGGCCATCTCGGCCGGCGTGCGCAACCCAGCCATACGCGAAGAGATGCAGGTGTTGGTCAAAGCCTCGATCACCGGCTCGATCCTGGGCAACCTGCTGCTGGTGACGGGCTTTAGCATCCTGCTGGGTGGCCTGGTTCACAAAACCCAGACCTTCAACCGGGCCCAGGCCGGCCTGCACGCCACGATGCTGATCCTGGCCGTCATCGCGTTGGGGATCCCCTCCCTATTCTCGCACGCCATCGACGTTCAAAATCACGACGCGGTCGAGTGGCTGAGCCTGGGCACGGCGGCGGCGATGATCCTGATTTATGCCCTCAGCGTGGTGTATGCTTTCGCCACCGGCGGCGGCGGCGCGCCGCAGTCGCACCCGGCCGGGCACCAGGGGATGCTACACACCTTGTATCGCTCGCTGGGGCTGCTGGCGGCGTCCACGATCGGCATCGCCGTGTTGAGCGAAGTGCTGGTCGGCTCGGTCGAGCACGTCGTGGACCAACTGGGCTGGACCGAGTTTTTCCTAGGGATCGTGATCATCCCCATCGTCGGCAACGTGGCCGAGCACCTGGTGGCTGTGCAGGTGGCGCTCAAGAACCAGATGGACCTCAGCCTGGAGATCGCGATCGGTTCGAGCCTGCAAGTGGCCCTGTTCGTCGCGCCGATCATTGTCTTTGTCAGCTTGATCATGGGCAACCCGGTCACGCTGGTCTTTGACGAGTTCGAGCTGATCAGCCTGGTGTCGGCCGCCGTCATCGGAGCCCTGGTCGCCCTGGACGGCGAGTCCAACTGGATGGAAGGCGCGCAACTGCTGGTGGTGTACCTCATCGTGGCCATGGCCTTTTTCTTCTTGCCATAAGGCATCGAGCTATGAGTCTCATTGAAGTCATCCTTATCGCGATTGGGCTGGCGATGGATGCCCTTGCCGTGTCGCTGGGCATTGGCGCGGCCGGGCGAGCCAACGCCCAGCGCGCGCGCTTCCGCCTGGCGTTCCACTTTGGCTTGTTCCAGGGCTTGATGCCCATCCTGGGCTGGTTGGGCGGTACCCGGGTCGAGCACTTGATCAGCAGCTTTGACCACTGGATCGCGTTTGGCCTGCTGCTGTTCGTGGGGGGCCGCATGATTCGTTCGGGCTTGAGTGCGGGTGAAGCGGTCGAGCCGGGCGACCCCTCGCGCGGCTCGACCCTGCTGATACTGTCTATCGCCACCAGCATCGACGCCTTGGCCGTTGGCCTGAGCCTGGCGGTGCTGCGTGTCGACGTGCTGCAGCCCAGCCTGATAATCGGCGTCATCACGGCCTTCCTCTCAATGCTTGGCCTTTTGCTGGGAAACAGGGTGGGAGCTGTCTTTGGCAAGCGCGCCGAGGTGCTGGGGGGGCTGGTGCTGATCGGCATCGGCTTGCGCGTGCTCGCCACACACATGATGTAACGAGGCCTGGCTCAGTCGGTCCGTAGCGTTCTGAGCGATTGACGCGCCGCGAGTTTTAGGTTATCATAGCATAGATGAGACCTAACCCTTCACTTCGCAATTGGCACGTCAGCAACATAGCCGTCTTGGTGACCGGCATTGTGGCCATCTTGGCCAGTTGGCCATACTACCCGGTGCGTGAGCCAATCCAGGTATTGTTGTTCGCCCTGCTCGGGGTGGCTGCCAATCTTTCCGTCATCTCCTTCGGCAGCGCTTCACTGCTCACACTGGTGGGTGCTGTTTTTGGGGGCGGTCTCGCTCGTGTTTGGCCCGCCGGCGACGGCCTTTATTATCATCATCTCGGTGATGGCGGGAACGATCAACCGGCGGCCAGAACGCCACCAACCCGACCCGGCCGCTGTGTTGCGAGCTGTGAATCGTGCCATCTACGCCGATACCAGGGGCAAAACTTTTGTGACTTTGTGCTACGCCGTGCTGGATTTGCAGCGAGTCTAGAAAGAGCAAGCCCGGTCGCCTGATGCAGGGGGTGCTGTCTGCTGAGACGCGAGCTTGGACAGCAATGATGAGTGACACCTTCTGGAATCGGGAGACTCTTGCTCCTTCTGTCAGATGTTCGATCTGCATGAAAGCTATTGGCGTCGTGTTTTTCGCTTGGGGGGTTCGGAGCCAGGGGGATAAGATTCAGCCCATTTACGACTGCGTGGTTCGGTCAGGACACTTGTGACTGGCACACCAACGCGGAGGAGAATGTACTCCGCCCACCTGACTTGACGGCGTTTCACACAAAAGTAGAGATCGTCGCCTGCCAGGCCACGGTCCCACACTTTGACGCCGTGGTGCCTCAACAGGCGCTCGATGTCAATGCCGCGCCAGTGGGAATGACGAGATACTCGAATTGTTGGCGCATTGGAGGAGGTTATGCAAGCGGCGAATTCTGAAAGCACACCGGCAATGCCATTTCTGTGATAGGCACCCAGCCAATCTGCATTGACGAAGGTTGACATGGCACCTTCAATCCGGTTGATGGGATCAAAGTACTCTGGAATATCTAGCCAATCCATTGAGAGCCTCCATCTGATTGTCCGGCGTGGCTGAATTGCCGCCCGCCTGGTCTGCGCCAAAAGCCGTGTTTCGCGCCGTTTTTAGGGGCAAGGCATGTTGAAAAACGTGGCAGGGTCGGCTGGAAGCCGTTAAGAAGATTGGAGCGAATAAAGAAGATGGAAAGTGTCCTATCAGATCAACTCCAACGCTCGCAAGTGCCGCCGCACCTTGCGCAGAACTTGATTCGAAT
>JAFGFO010000450.1 GCA_016931085.1 Thermoflexales bacterium | reverse complement strand
TCGGAGAGGCAGCCCGCTGAGCTTACCTTCCCGAAAGCTCTGAGCTTTCGGGAAGGTGGAAAGGCGCTCTCTCCGACAAGCTCCTAGCGGTCAATCCACCTGCCCGATCAAGGACCACGGCCCAGCCCAGGTGATGGTGACGTGGGCCAATTGGCCGCGCCAGTCCCGCTCGTCCTCGAAAAAGACCAGCTTGTTGGTGCGCGTGCGCCCGCGCCAGCGCCCTTTTTGCTTGTCTTCGACCAACACCTCGACGCTTTGGCCCACCAGGCGAGCGTTGATCTCGCCCACGATGCCCGCTTGCAGTTCGTCAAGCGCCTTGCGGCGGCGCTCTTTTTCCTTGGGCGGCACGTCGTCCTGCATCGTGCGCGCCGACACGGTTTGCGGGCGCGGGCTGTACTTGGCAATGTGAGCCACATCCAGCTTTAGCTCGGCCAGCAGCTCACAGGTGCGTTGGAACTGGGCCTGGCTTTCGCCCGGGAAGCCCACGATGATGTCGGTGGCAATGCTCGCCCCAGGGATGAGGCAGCGGATTTTCTCGATCAGGCGACGATAGTCGCCGGCCGTGTAAGCCCGCTTCATGCGAGCCAGCACCTCGTCGTCGCCGGCCTGCACCGGCACCTCGATGTGCTCGCACACCTTGGGCAAGCGCGCCACGGCCTCTAGCAGTTCATCCGTCATCCAATTGGGATGGCTGGTCAGGAAGCGGATGCGCTCCAGGCCCTCGACCAGCTCCAACTCCTCCAGCAGCCCCACCAGCGGCGTCTGTTTGCCGCGAAGCGTTGCGACATCTGCACTTGCTGCTGTTAACAATTGACAATTAATATCCTGCCCATAGCGGTCGACGATCTGGCCCAGCAGCGTCACTTCCTTGACGCCCTGGGGGACCAGCGACCTGACCTCGGCCACGATCTCGACCAGCGGGCGGCTGCGCTCGACGCCGCGCCGGAAAGGGATGACGCAAAAGGAACAGGCGTGCGAGCAGCCCAACACGATAGGCACGTAGGCGCTCACCAATTGGCCGCGTTGAGCGGCCGGCAGCACCAGCTCACCATCTTGCACCGCAAAGCGGCGCGCCGTCTCGGCCTGGTCGAGATCCAGCCCAAGACGATCGTGCAAGAAAGCCAGCAGCGGGGCAGGCGTCGAGGGCGGCATGAAGACATCGACCCACGGGAATCTGGCTTCGAGCTGCTCGTTGGGCTTGAGGCCGACCATGCAGCCCATCACGCCGATGACCAGCTCGGGCTGGGCGGCCTTGAGCGGGCGCAGGGCGTGCAAGTAGTTGGCGGCCTTATCCTCCGCGCTTTGGCGCACGACGCAGGTGTTGAGCACGACCAGGCTGGCCTGGCGCGCCGTGGGCGCGGGGTGCAGGCCCAGCTTTTCCAATGCCGACGCCAGGCGCTGCGCGTCGGCCACGTTCATCTGGCAGCCTTCGTTCCAAATGTAGTAAGAATCCATAAGCTATTCGCACATGATTGTACCGTCATCTGCCCATGGCGTCAAGGCCAGGGCCAATTGCCAGTTTCTCGATTTGACCAAGTGTGATACAATGGGACAGGCTCGCGGTGTGCGCTTGGGCCAGAGATTGAAAGGGCTATGACCATTAATCACACTCTTATCCACTCGCGCGGCGCGCGGCTCGCCTGGCTGCTGCTTGGGCTGGCGCTGAGCCTGCTTGCGGCATGGCTGGCCGTGCGCGACGTGCACTGGGGCAGCGTGATCGAGGCCATCGCCCGCGCCAACGGCTGGTGGCTGTTGGCCGCCCTGCTCAGCGTGGTCTTGACCACCTTGCTCAAGGCCCTACGCTGGCAGGCCCTGCTCGTCCCGCGCCCGCGGGAGGTGTCGATCTGGGATTTGTTCGCCGCCCTGGTGGTGGGACAAATGCTCAACATGGCGCTGCCCATGCGCGCCGGCGACGTGGGGCGGGCGGCATTCGTCGGAAGGCCGAGCCTCAGCCGCATGCAGGTCCTGGCCACAGTGGCGGCCGAAAAGTGGCTGGACATGACAGCCGCCTTCGCATTGGCGATGGGGCTACTGCCCTTTATGGTCTGGCCTGAGTGGGCGCGTTCGTCCCTGGGCACGCTCGGCGTCGCCGTCCTGGCCGGCGTCGTCGGATTGGCGATTGTCACGCTGTTCCGCCGGCGGCTAGCCGCACTCGTGGAACGCCTGGAAAGCTCACCGGCCCGATCCCTGCCCCTCGTGGCACGCGCCGTAGAATGGTTACGGCGCGCCTGGCAGGGCGTCGCCGCGTTGCGCACTCCCAGCCTGGCCGCCGGCGTGATCGGCTGGACCGTGCTGACCTGGCTGCTGGGCGCCTCCACCAACTGGCTGGTCGGGCGCGCCTTGGGCCTGCCCGGGAGCGCCGTGATGTGGAGCTTTGTGCTGCTCGTGCTCCAGGTGGGCGTGGCCGTGCCGTCCGTTCCAGGCCGGATCGGCGTGTTCGAATATTTGACCATGCTGGCGTTGGCGCTGTTCGGGGTCCAGGGCGAGGTAGCCCTGGCCTATGCGCTCGTGCTGCACGTGCTGGTCATCGGGCCAATCGTGATCGGCGGACTGGCGCTGTGGCCGCTGGCCGCCCGCATCAGAAACGTCTCGCTCGATGCTGAGGGGTAAACCGTGATTTCCGTCATTGTCCCGGCTTATAATGCGGCGCGAACCCTGGGCAGGTGCCTGGCAGCCTTGGCTCACCAAAGTCTCCCGCGCAGCCAATACGAGCTCATCGTCGTAGACGATGGCTCGACCGACAAGACAGCCTCGATTGCCAAACAGGCCGGTGCACATGTGATCAGCCAACCCAACCAGGGGCCGGCCGTGGCGCGCAATCACGGCGTGGATGCGGCCGAGGGCGAGCTGGTCCTGTTCACCGATGCGGATTGCGAGCCAGCGCCGGACTGGGTCGAGCGCATGAGCGCGCCGTTTGCCGATCCCAACGTTGCCGGCGCCAAAGGCGCCTACCGCACCCGCCAGCCGGAGCTGATGGCGCGCTTTGTCCAGTTGGAGTACGAGGACAAGTACAGCCGCCTGGCTCGCCAGGAGCGCATCGATTTCGTGGACACCTATTCGGCCGCTTATCGCCGGGCGGTGTTCCTGGAAAATGGCGGCTTCGAAGCGACTTTTTCCACGGCCTCGGTCGAGGATCAAGAGCTTTCTTTCCGCCTGGCGCAAAAAGGCTATCGACTGGTGTTCGCCCCGGCCGCCTGGGTCTATCACCAGCACGATCGCTCGGTCGGCGAATACGCTCGCCGCAAGTTTGGCATCGGCTATTGGAAAGCGCTGCTGGTGCGTTGGCACCCCGAAAAAGTGATGTACGATTCGCACACACCCCAAACGCTCAAGCTGCAAATCGTCCTGCTGGGCTTGTTGGGCGCTTGCCTACTGGCCTGGCCGGTTGGGAAGGCGGCTGCTTGGGGTGGACTGGCGGCAGCCGGGGCTTTTGTGCTGAGCTCGATCCCGTTCTTGCTCCAGGTAATGCGCAAGGATCCCGGCGTGCTGCCCATCACCTTGCCGGCCTTGGCCCTCCGTGCCGCGTCGCTGAGCGCGGGCCTGGTGGCCGGCTACGTCCATTTCGCTTTCCGGGCCACCCCGCGCAAGCCGGTGCTCAGCGTCTTCAACCGGGCTGCCAAGCGCGCCCTAGACATCCTGGGCGCCCTGATCGGGCTGCTGTTTTTCGCGCCAGTCCTGGCGATACTAGCGGTGGCGATCAAGCTCGATTCTCCCGGCCCGGTGTTTTTCAAGCAAACGCGCATCGGCGAAAACGGCCGCCCTTTTCGCATCGTCAAGCTGCGCTCGATGGTGAGTGACGCCGAGGAGCGGCTAGACGAAGTGGTGGATCTTGAAAAGCTGGCCTCACCGGCTTTCAAGATCAAGGACGACCCGCGCGTGACGCGCGTGGGGCACTTTTTGCGCCGCGCCAGCCTGGACGAGATCCCCCAGTTTTGGAACGTGCTGGTGGGGAACATGAGCCTGGTGGGGCCGCGTCCCGAGGAGGAGCGCGTCGTCCAGCTCTACAACGACTGGCACCGCAAGCGGCTGGCCGTCAAGCCTGGCCTAACCGGGCCGATGCAAGTGAACGGCCGGGGTGACTTGCCGCTGGACGAGCGCGTGCGCCTGGAGTTGGACTATATCGAGCACTACTCGCTGTGGCGCGACATCGTGACGCTGGTTCGCACACTGCCGGCCTGGATTTCGGGCAAAGGGGCCTACTGAGGAGGTTTCAGGTTTCAGGTTTCAGGTTTTACGTTTCACGCACGATCCTTGCCCCAAGCGCCGTCTTTGTCATCGCGCTGCTCGTGTACGTCCTCACCCTGGCGCCGGACCTGACGTGGGCGCACAACGGCGCGGACGGGGGCGACTTGATCGCGGCCAGTTTCACAGGTGGAATCGCCCACCCGCCGGGCTATCCCCTTTATCTCATCTTGGGACGAATGGTCGCGCTGCTGCCGCTGGGCAGCGTGCCGTATCGTTACAATCTTTTCTCAGCCCTGGCGGCAGCCAGCGCGGCAGCGTTGCTCACCTATACCAGCCACAGCCCGGCGGGGCGCACTCGCGCGCCCCTACCCCGTTTGACCGTGATCGGCGACATGGGGGCCGGGTTGGCGTTGGCCTTTGCGCCGCTCGTGTGGGAACAGGCCCTCATCACCGAAGTTTATGGCTTGAACGCGCTGTTCAGCGCGGCGCTGCTAGCCCTGAGCGCGCGCGCACCGCGCCAGGCCAGCCACGTCGGCGTGCTGCTTGCGGCCTATAGCCTGGCCACCTCACACCACCTGACGCTGGCCTGCTTCCTGCCCCTGGTAGCTGGGCGGCTGGTGCAGGCCGGCCGCCGGCTCGGCTGGATGCGCACCGGCCTGGCCGGGCTGGCCGGTGTGTTGATCGGCCTCGTGCCCCTGGCCTATCTGCCGCTGGCTGCGCGTGGCCCGGTTGTGTGGGGCGATCCATCCACGCCGGCCGGCTTGTGGTGGCTGATCTCGGGAGCGTTATACCAGGGCTATGCTTTTGGGCTGCCGGCCGGGGAAGTGATGGCGCGCCTGGCCGTCGTCGCCAAAACACTCATGCAAAGCTTTACGATATTGGGTGTAGCGGTCGGTCTGAGCGGCCTGGTGACCATAGATGCATGTGACAAGTTGTCGAGCCGAGCGGGGCTGGCAAGCGCGGCCGCTTGCATCGTCTTTGCGGCCAGTTACTTGCCGGGCGATTCAAAAGTCTACCTGATCCCACTGCTCGTCGTTTTCGCGGCCTGGATCGGTCAGGGCTGGCGGCTGGTATTCGCCCGCGTTCGTCACCCGGCCCTGGCCGCGGCCTGCGTGGCGCTCTGTCCCTTGCTGGTTACAGCCCACAATTGGCAGGCAGTGAGCCTATCCTCGGATCGCGCCGCGCGCGATTTCGTGGACGGCATCGCAGCCCAAGCGCCCGCCAACGCGTTGGTGATCACGGCTGAAGACAGGCACACCTTTGCCTTGTGGGTGGGCGCACTTGTCGAACGGCCAAGACCTGATATAATTGTCGTCGATCAAGATCTACTGAGATTCGATTGGTATCGCGCTGCGCTGCAGCGCAATTTTCCAGACTTGAAACTGAACAAGGCCGGCGATGTCAATAGCTTGATCGCGCAAAACGCCGGCAGGCCGATTTGTCGTCCGGCTGGTATGCCGCCACCGTGGCTGACATGCCAGGGTTACGACAACTAAGCTGGCCAAAGAAAGGGATGTATGTTCAAAAAGACACGCTCACCTATCATTGTGGTGGCAGCCCTGTTGCTGCTCACGTGGTTGTCGTCGTGGCCTGTGGCCTGGGCGGGGGGGCTGAACCAGACCGTGCCTACGCGCACACCTACACCCAAACCAGGCACTGTCGTCCCCGTAACCCAAGCGCCACCCAAACCAACCCAGGAGCCACCTCCCCCTACCCGGCTGGGGATCCAACCAACGCAGCCCGTCGTTGAGATCACCCCAACCACAAAGCCATGGAAGCCCAGCGAGCCAACCCCGACGGCGGATCCGCCGACCAGCACCTTGACGCCGCCGGCACAAACGCTCACGCCCCTTCTGCGGCCCACTATCACGGTTACGATGACAGCAACAGCCAGCCGGCTGACCAGCACACCTTCCATCACGCCATCGCCAGCAGCCACGGTCACCACGGCGCCAGCAAGCGTCACACCATCCCCAGGGTCTCCAACTGCCACCCGCACAAGCCGCCCACAGACAGCCACACCCCCAGCCCCATCGATCGCATCGACACCCCAAGCCGAGGTGCCGGCCGCCACCTCTGGCAGCTCGGGGGGGATATGCGCGGCGACGAGCATGGCCCTGTTACTGCTTATCGCCTGGCTGGGAACGCAGTCGATCCGGCGACGGCGCTCGCTCGTGCGTGACGAGTGAGGACCCGTCACCAATCGAAGGAAGAGAGATGCCCAAACTCACCCGCCCGCACGTGATCGCAGCTATCACCCTCGTGCTGCTCGCCTGGCTGTCATCGTGGCCGGTAAAGTGGGAGGTTCTTGCCCAAAATCCCACCGTGCCCACCCGCACGCCGACCCCCCTGCCCGTCACAGTCAATCCAGTCACGGTCGTCCCGGTCACTCACCCGCCAACCGAAGCTACCCAGCCTCCAGGCGAGACGACTCAACCTTCTACTCCAGTGCCGACCCAGGCGGCTGGGCAGCCCAGTTGGACGCCACCCGCACACACACCCTCAGCGACTCGAACGCCTAGCTTGCCAGCAACAGTTTTGGGGACACCCCCCTCACCGGCCGTGGAAACGGCGATCGCCACCTTGACCAAGCCCTTGCAGACTCCCAGTGTCACGCAGGCTAGCATCTCTGACATGACGCCTACCCCTGGGCCGGCTGCCCACTCGACAGCGGCCATCATCTCAAGCACGCCCGAGCCTGGGCAGTTGCCCAGCTCGACCAGCAGCCTTTCGCAGCCTGGCACGCCGCCCGACGCCCATGCCGGCTCATCGTCGTCGAGCAAGCTGCCGGTGCCCGGCCTCGTGGCGTTGTGCCTGGCAGGCACGGCCGTGAGCCTGATTCTGCTCCTGCTTCCAGCCGGGCTGCTCTGGCGCTTGGGCAAAAGACACTAGGCTTTCATGAATTCATCGCGCGCTTATCTTTATTTCACCGTCTTTGTCAGCGGCTGTGTCACCCTAGCCGTAGAGATGTCAGCTTCCCGCTTGATTGAGCCTTTTTTTGGGACCTCCAACCTGGTGTGGGCTGTCATCATTGGCTTGATCCTGCTTTATCTATCAGCGGGTTACGTGATCGGCGGTCGTTGGGCCGACCGTTCTCCACGCTCCTCAACGCTGTATGCCATCATCGCCTGGGGCGCATTCACGATCGGCTTGGTGCCGTTCGCTGCCCGCCCCGTGTTACAATGGGCGGTCGGGGGGATGAGCACTTACGACGTTGGCCTGCTGGGGGGGTCGTTCACCGCCGTCTTGATTCTGCTCAGTGTGCCTGTGACCTTGCTGGGCTGCGTGTCGCCATTCGCCATCCGGCTGGCCATGCGAGATCTCGATCACGCCGGGAATACGGCCGGACTGGTGTACGCCGTCTCCACCGCCGGCAGCTTCTTGGGCACCTTCTTGCCTGTACTGATCTTGATCCCCAACCTGGGCACTCGCGCGACCTTCCTTCTGCTGTCGTTGGCGCTGATGGGCGTGGCATTGGCCGGCCTGGGCCCAGGCCGGCTGCGCTACGGCTGGATGCCCGCCCTTTTGCTGCTGTTGAGTTGGTGGCTGCGCGGCCAGCCCATCAAGGCCATCGACGGCGCGCTGTTCGAAACCGAATCGAGCTATAACTATATCCAGGTGGCCGAATACGACGGCGTGCGTTACCTGTACCTGAACGAAGGGCAAGGCATTCACTCGGTCTACAACCCTCATCACCTGCGTACCTACGGCACGTGGGACTATTTCGCGCTCGCGCCGTACTTTAACCCGCCGCCAAGCGCGCGCGCGCCGGAGCGGGTGGCCATCGTCGGCCTGGCCGCCGGCACGATCGCCCGCCAGCTCAGCGAAATCTACGGGCCGATAGCGATCGACGGCATTGAAATCGACCCGCGCATCGTCCAGGTTGGGCGAGACTGGTTTGACATGAATCAGCCTAACCTGAACGTGATTGTAGGCGACGGGCGTTATGCCCTGGCGCACAGCGACCAGCGCTACTCCGTCATCGGCGTGGATGCCTATCGCCTGCCCTACATTCCCTGGCACCTGACCACGCGCGAGTTTTTCTTGCTGGCACGCGAGCATTTGAGCGAGGACGGGGTCATCGTGATCAACGTTGGGCATACCGACGACGACTGGCGCATGGTCGAGGCGATGGTGGCCACGCTGTCCACCGTCTTTCCCTCGGTGCACACCGCCAACCTGCCAGACACCTTCAATGCCATCGTCTTTGCCACCCAGCAGCCCACCACACCGGACAACTTGCGCCTGAACGCCGGCGCCATGCCGCACACATTCCTGCGCGAGGTGGCAGGCGAAGCGCTGGAGAACCTGTATCCCGTCGCGGCTTCGGGCGTGGTGTTCACCGACGACAAGGCGCCGGTGGAGCAGATGACCAACGCGATCGTGCTGGGCTATATCATGAGCGTGGTGAGATGAAGCGTTGGCAAATTCGCCTGGCTCAATGTGTCATCATCGTGGCCGTGCCGATCGTGCTGGCCGTGCTGCCGGCGCGCGTGGTCATGCAGCCGTGGATCATTCATTTCGAATATGGGCGGGCGGGCTTTCCGCCGGATGCGTTCGGCATGGGCCAGGCCGAACGCACCCGCCTGGCGCTGGACGGGCTAGAGTCCATCGCCGGGCCGCGCGGGATGGAGGCATTGTGGGAGGCACGTTTTGACGACGGGCGGGCGGCATTCCAGGAACGCGAGATCGAGCACATGCTTGACGTTCGCAACGTGGCGGGGCAGTTGTTCGCCCTGCAAGCCGCGTGTTGTGTGGTACTGCTGGTGGCAGCGGCGGGCTTGTATCGCGAGCGTGAGGCGCGGCCGGCCCTAGCAGGGGCATTGAGAAGCGGCGCGTTGGTCACGCTCGTCGCAGTGGTGGGAAGCGGCGTTTTTGGCCTGGTGGCGTGGAACAGCTTTTTTACCACCTTTCACCAAATATTTTTCAGCGGCGATAGTTGGCTATTCGCCTACACAGACACCCTCATCCGCCTTTATCCGATCCAGTTTTGGATCGACGTGACGGCGCTGATTTGCGCGGCAATCGTGCTAGAGGCGCTGGTTCTCGGCGCCGCTGCATGGTGGTGGCAGTCTGCTTTCAGCTTTCAGCTTTCAGCTTTCAGGCGCTAAGCCCGTTCGGGCACCTTGCCGTCTGCTTTGCGCTGGCGGATGACCTGCTCGGCGATGAACTCGGGCACGACGTCGTAGCGGCGGAATTCGAGCGTAAAGTTACCCCGCCCCTGCGTCATACTGCGCAGCTCGGTGGCATAGCCGCGCGCCTCCGCGAGCGGCACTTCGCCATCCACATTGCGCAGGTTGCCCCGCACGTTCATGGCGTTCACGCTGCCCCGTCGCCGGCCGATGTCAGCCACGACGCTGCCCAGGTGCTCCTCGAGCACGTTCAAGTCGATGCGCATGACTGGCTCCATGAGCGCCGCGCGCGCCTTGATCACCGCCTGCTTCACGGCCACCGAGCCCGCGATTTGAAAATCCATGGCGGCCGAATCCACCTCGTGAAAGCGGCCACCCAGCAGCGCCACACGCAAATCGGTGACCGGGTAACCGGCGATCACACCCTTCTCCAACGCCTCGAGCACGCCCATCTGGGTGGGGCGCACGAACTCGTGCGGGAACTCGGACGGCAAAGACTCGTCTTCGAACACGACCCCCTCGCCCGCCTCCAGCGGCTCGACGCGCAAGTGCACCTCGGCGAAATGGCCATGCCCGCCGCTCTGCTTCTTGTAGGTGCTGACTACTTCGGCTCCCTGGCGCACGGTCTCGCGATAAGCGACCTGCGGAGAGCTCGCCTGCGGCGAAAGACCAAACTCTCGCCGCAGCCTCTCGACCACAATTTCCAGATGCAGCTCGCCCATGCCAGACAGCGTCAGCTCGCCTGTTTCGGGGTCGAAGCGGCTGATCAGCGTCGGATCTTCGTTGCACAAGCGCACGACGGCCTCGTGCAGCTTGTCGCGCTCGCCGGCGGACGAGGCGGCCAAGGCCACGGCAATGACGGGTTCCGGGAAGGAAAACTCTTCCAATACAATCGGATGGGCCGGATCGCACAAGGTGTCGCCAGTGGTGGCCGACTTGAGACCCACCAACGCGACGACGTCGCTGGCCGCCAGGAAACTGGCCTGCTCGCGCTCGTTGCCGTGCATGCGATAGATGCGCCCCATCCGCTCTTTTTCTCCCGTGCGAGCATTATAGATCGCATCGCCCGCGTCCAAGCGGCCGGAGAAAACGCGCACCCACGTCAGGTGGCCTACGTGCGGGTCGGTGACGATTTTGAAGGCCGAGGCGCAGAACGGCGCGTCGAAACAGGCCGGCCGCTCGGCCAACTCTTCGCTGCCGGGAAGCGTCCCCAGCCTGGGGGGCACGTCCACCGGCGAAGGCAGATAAGCCACGATCGCGTCAAGCAGTGGCTGCACGCCAATGCGGTTACGCGAAGCGCCACACAGGATGGGCACCAACTGGCGGGTGACAGTCGCTCGCCGCAGCGCGGCCTGCAGCACCTCCAGCCTGGGCTCCAGACCCTCCAGGCGCTGCGCGAGGAGATCGTTATCTGTCTCACAGATCGCGTCGATTAGCGTTTCGCGCGCGGCCGCCACCGGAGGAAGCATCGCGGGCGGGATCTCGGCCAGGCTGGGATCGTCATCGCCGTTGCTCCAGATCAGTGCCTGCTGCGTCAACAGATCGACCAAGCCGGTAAACTCGGCTTCAAGCCCGATGGGCAGTTGAAGCGGGACGGCCCTGGGTGTCAGGCGTGTGTGGATGTCGCTCAAAACGCGGTCGAAATCGGCCCCCAGGCGGTCGAGCTTGTTGATAAAGATCATGCGCGGCAGCTTGCCCTGGTCAGCGTGCATCCACACCGTTTCGGTTTGCGGCTCGACGCCGCTCGTGCCACACAACACGATGACGGCGCTGTCGATGACACGGATGGAACGCACAACCTCGGCGGTAAAGTCGATGTGACCGGGCGTGTCGATCAAGTTGATGCGGTGGCCACACCAGTGGCAGGCCGTGGCGGCCGACATGATGGTGATGCCGCGCTCGCGTTCCTGTGCCATCCAATCCAGTTGGGTATTGCCATCGTCGACGTCCCCCTGGCGATGAACGCGGCCGGTAAAATACAAAATAGCTTCCGACGTGGTCGTCTTGCCGGCGTCCACGTGAGCGAAAACACCAATGATGCGCACTTTTTCGATAGGCGCTTCTTTCTTACTCATAAGTTCCGTCCTCTTGCAAAAACTCAGTCTTCAGTCCGTGTCTTTCCCACAAAAAGCGTTCAGCCGCCATGCTGCTGCGGCTGAACGCCACACACGAAAGGACATTATACCACGAAACTGGAAATTGGCAAATCAAGCTACAGAGACCGTTTCGCCCCGGGGACAAGCCGGCGCGCATAATTTGAGCGTGTCCCGTCGATTATATTCACTGGATTTGAGCCTTTCGC
>JAFGFO010000449.1 GCA_016931085.1 Thermoflexales bacterium | reverse complement strand
GCTTCGCGCCGCAACCAAAGATTTTACCGCCGAGAGCGCCGAGAACGCAGAGTGTTTAAAAATCTTCTCGGCGCACTCTGCGTGCTCTGCGCGCAAGCGAAAATCTTTGCGATCGTAGCGCACGCTAAAATCGAATCAAGATCGACAGCAGTCTTTGTATGACATATCAGGAAGCAAACATGGCTAACCACCTCGAAAATCTCACTCGATTAGTTCTCGCCACAGCGATCACCTGCAGCTGGCTGGGGACGCGCGCCGTCGGCGCCACACCTCACGCCGATCTGGTCGTCTATACCGACGCGCCAGATACAAGTTGGGACGATTGGTCGTGGGATACGACGCGCGATTTCAGCCACGCCGATCCCGTCCATTCTGGCGATGCTGCCATGGCGGTCACATACACACGGGCCTGGGGAGGATTATATCTACACGCCCACGCGCTCAGCCTGAGCGGCTACGACACACTGCGGTTCTGGCTGCACGGCGGCAGCGCTGGTGGGCAACGTCTCTCCGTCAGCCTGAATTTCAATGGCAGCACGTATGGCGTGACAGCCACAGCGGGGGTCTGGCAAAAAATAGAAATCCCTCTGTCCGTATTGGGCAGCCCGGCCACCGTCTCTGACCTCGTCTGGCAAGATGGGACGGGCGGCACGCAGCCCACATTCTTCATCGACGATGTGGCCTTCGTTGGCAGCGGCACACCTGCCCCCACGCCGGCGCCGGGCATGGGGCCGGCCTTGAGCGTAGATGCCGCCGCCGACCAGCATCCCATCAGCCCCTACATCTATGGCATGAATTATGCCGGCGAAGCCATTGCCGACGATGTGGATCTGCCGGTACGGCGTTGGGGCGGCAACTCGACGACACGTTACAACTGGCAGATCGACGTGCACAACACCGGCTCCGACTGGTATTTCGAAAACATTCCAGATGCTCCAGGAACGGCCGAGGCGTTTATCGCGCAGGATCGACGCACTGGCACCAAGACGATCATGACCGTCCCGCTCATCGGCTGGACGCCCAAACGTCGTCTGGAAAACCACCCTTACGATTGCGGTTTTCCCAAAACGGCGTTCACCAATCAGGACGATTTCGATCCATGGGATGAAAACTGCGGCAACGGTAAGTGGCAAGGCCAGGCGCTCACCGGCAACGACCCACTCGGCACCAGCAAGGTGATCACGCCATCCTTTGTCACCGACTGGGTCGACCGTCTCGTCGCCACCCACGGCACGGCGGCCAATGGCGGTGTGTTGCTCTACAACCTGGACAACGAGCCGATGCTGTGGAATGCGACCCATCGGGACGTGCATCCCACTCCCACCAGTTATGACGAAATGCGCGACCGCACCTATCTCTATGCCGCCGCCGTCAAGGCTGCCGACCCCACGGCCCAAACGCTCGGCCCTGTGACATGGGGCTGGTGTGCCTACCTCTACTCCGCCGCCGATGGGTGCGGTCCCGGCACAGACCGTGCAGCCCATGGCAACGTGGACTTTACGCCGTGGTACCTGGCTCAAATGCGAGCCTACGAGGAGGCGCATGGCGTGCGCATCCTGGACTATCTCGACCTGCACTACTATCCCCAGGCCAGTGGTGTGGCGCTTTCATCGGCAGGCAGCGCTGCTACCCAGGCGCTCCGCCTGCGCTCGACCCGCTCGTTGTGGGACCCCACCTACATCGATGAGAGTTGGATTTCGGACACCACCGACGAACCCGTCCAATTGATTCCCCGCATGAAGCGTTGGGTGGCGGATAACTATCCTGGCACCAAGCTGGCCATCACCGAGTACAACTGGGGTGCGCTCGACCACATCAACGGTGCGTTGGCCCAGGCTGACGTGCTGGGCATCTTTGGCCGTGAAGGGCTCGGTCTGGCGACGCTATGGGATCCGCCGAAAGCGACACAACCCGGCGCGTTGGCGTTCCGGATGTACCGCAACTATGACGGCCTGGGCCACGCTTTTGGAGAAACGAGCGTCCGCGCCACCAGTGCCGACCAGGAGCGGCTCGCCGTGTATGCCGCCCGGCGCGGCAGTGACAGTGCGCTGACGCTGATGATCATCAACAAGACAAGCCAGCCGCTCACCAGCACTCTCGCGCTGGCAAACTTTCAGCCAGGGGCCACTGCTCAGGTGTATCACTACAGCCCGGCCAACCTGAGCGCCATCGTCCAGGCGGCCGATCAATCGGTCGCGGCAAGCGGGTTCACGGCCACCTTCCCGGCCAACTCGATCACGCTGATCGTCATTCCGGCCACAAGCGAGGGAGCAGCCAGCGTGGCGATCAGCGGTCCGACGGTGGGCCTCATCGACACGGCCTATACCTTCACGGCCACGCTCAGCCCGGCCACGCTGTCGCTACCCATCACCTATACATGGTTGCCCGGTCCGCTCAGCGGGCAAGGGGCACCGACTGCCACATTTCTCTGGCATGTCGCCGGCTATCAGGCCATGACCGTCACAGCTCAATATGACAATGCCTCAACCAGCGACGCGCACACCATTCTGATTGGGCGGCCAAGCCGGGTTTATCTGCCACTCGTATTGCGCCAATCGACGACCAGTTAGACAAATGGGATGATGATGGGTGAAACTAGCAATATGTGGAAAAAGCTGTCAACTCTTGCCCTCTTGTTCAGTCTATTTGTGCTAGTGGAGAGCCACTCTGTTCGAGCTGCTCCAATGACCTACTACGTCTCCAGTTCTAGCGGCAGCGACAGCAACAACGGCACATCTGAGGCAACTCCCTTCGGGACCATTGCCCAAGTCAACGCACTGAAGCTCCAGCCGGGCGACCGTGTGCTGTTCAAGTGTGGCAACACATGGCGGGGTGAGCAACTGGTGATCGGCAAATCGGGCACAGAAGGCGCGCCCATCACCTTCAGCTCTTACCCGGCTGGCTGCGAGAACAAGCCGATTCTCTCCGGCGCGCAGCCGGTCTCCGGCTGGACCGCCTCCGGAACGTCCAACGTCTACGTAGCCAATCTCGGCACGGGGGCCAACGCGGGCCAGTTCGCCTACGGCGTCAACCAGCTCTTTCGCGGCGATGCGCGCCTGCCGCTGGGCCGCTGGCCCAACCTGGACACAGCCAACGGCGGCTATGCCACGATCGATGCCCACAGCGGCAGCCAGATCACCGACGCGGCTCTCCCTGCCGGCGATTGGAAAGGGGCTGTGGCGCACCTGCGCGGCATGACCTGGTACATCCTCAACCGCGCCGTGACCGCCGACAGCGGCTCGGCGTTGACGTTGGGCGCAGCGCCCGACTGCTGGGGCGGTTGTGCAGGCTGGGGCTATTTCCTCCACAATCACATGCTGACGCTCGACCAGGAAGGAGAGTGGTATTACCATACCGCCACCCGACAGCTCTATCTGTACACCACCGGCGGCGCGCCGGCCGATGACGAGATCGAAGCTTCGGTCATTCTGAAGGACGACGACCGTTCCTGGGGTGGTGTGATGCTCGGCGTGGACTTGAACGAGCGCGGCATCTCTTACGTCGTCATCGAAAATCTCGACGTGCGCCGCTGGTTCCGCCACGGCATCGCCACGCCCACCAACCACGCCCACAGCGAGAACCACCACCTCACGCTGCGCGATAACGCCATCGCCGACGTGGACGGCGCCGGCATCAACCTGGCGGCGTGGGTGTGGGACGCCGACGACGGTCGCCCCGACGGCTGGCGCGGCGGCCACCACCTCGTCGTGGAAGGCAACGTCATCGATACCGCCAATCACATGGGCATCAACACCTATTCGCGCGACTCGGGCTTTTCAAATAACGTGATCCGCAACGTGGGGCTGGTCCACAACCTGGGCGCGGCCGGGCTGGGGTGCGGCCTGACGGACGGCGGCGGCCACTGCACGGAAGACGGCGACGGGCTACGCATCAAGATCGATCGGCCCGACGATACGGGCTGCTACAACACCCTGAGCGGCAACCGGCTGGAGCGCATCGCCTACAACGGCTTCGACGTGTTCGGCCACCACAACACCTTTACGTACAACGTCGTCCAGGATGCGTGTTACACCAAGGCGGACTGTGGCGGCGTGCGCACCTTTGGCGACGGCGACCTGTCCACGACGCCGGTGTACGATCTCGGCTTTACGCAAAACATCCTCGTCAACCCCATCGGCAACATGGACGGCTGCAAAGCGGACATCGGCGTGCGCGCGTTTGGGTTTTACATCGACCATTACTCGAGAAACGTCGCCCTCAGCGGCAACGCCGTCATCAGCGCTACCGTGCACGGCGTCCTGTTCCAAGATTCGACCGGCAGCGTCACCGGCAACACGCTCTACAACAACGGGCGCGCCTGGGACTATGCCGCCCAGGTCTACGTGGGCAGCTCGCCGGCCTATGTGAGCACGCACACCGACAATGTTCTGTACGGCCTGGGGACGACCATCCGCACACTCTCGATCGACGCGCTTGACCGGCTCGGCACGTCCGGCCGCAACTATTTCTTCAACCCCTACCGGACGGCCAACATCGCTGCCGGCAGCGACCGCACGCTGGCCCAATGGCAGGCGTACAGCGGCCAAGACGGCGACTCAAAAGCGGCCTGGTTTTCGCAAGCTGCCGACCAGCCACCGCGCTCGCGCATCCTGTACAACGATACCCCAAACCCCAAACTGTTCGACCTGGGCGCGCGCACGTACCTCGATCTCGATCAAAACGCCGTGCAGGGCAGCCTCAGCCTGCCGCCGTTTACCGCCCTCGTGCTGGTCGATAACGGCGAGATTGGGTTGACCCTTCAGCGCATGACCCCCGCCCTGTGGGGCGCCGGCGAGGCGGCCGACTTTAGCCTGACCGTGTACGGGAGCGGGTTCAGCGCCAACAGCGTGGTTCACTGGGGCGGCTCGGCGCGACCGACGAGCATGGTCGCCAGTTACATGCTCGCGGCCAACATCTCGGCGGCCGACGTGGACGAGGTAGCGGACATTCCCGTCACCGTCTATGACCCGACAAAGGTGCCGGCCGAGACCGTGCCACTGACGTTCCGCGTGGTGGCGTCTGTTTCTCGCATCTATTTGCCGGTGGTGATGCGCTACTGACGTCAACCCATGCCAGGTTTATCGGCTATGTGAGGAGTTGTCTATGAAAAACCAATATCTGATCGTCCTCGTGCTCTTGACCGGTCTGAGCCTTTTGCCCGGAGCGGTGTGGGAAGCGGGCGCCTCTCGCGCAGCCACTTTCGGCGCGCCGGCGCTCAAGTGGCAGCACGGCGGCTGTTATTCGTCATGGTGCGAGACCGGCTGGTACTCTTCACCCGCCGTGGCCGACCTGGACGGCGACGCCGTCCCAGAAGTGATTGGCGGGCTGTACAAAATCTTTATCCTCAACGGCGAGAACGGCTCGCTGTGGAAAGGGATCGACACGCCCGGCAGCCGCGTCTGGCCGGGCGTGGTCGTCGCCGACATCGACGACGACGGCGAGCTGGAGATCGTCACGGCCCAAGGCGACGCCTACCTCAACGTGCTCGATCACAACGGCGAGCAAGTCTGGTCGCTCCAGGCGGGATCGAACGAGCTGCGCGGGCTTTCGGTCTATGACCTCGACAACGACAAAACGTTGGAAATCGTCGTGACAGCCGCCCGCGGCGACGAAATCAACACCTGGGTCTACGAGCACGACGGCAAACTGCGCGCCGGCTGGCCGCAGTTGAGCAATGACAGCGGCTACGCCTGGGGCGTCTTTAACGACAACGCCGCCGTGGGCGATCTGGACGGCGACGGCCAGGGCGAGATCGTGGTGCCCTCCGACGTGCACTATATCTGCGTCTACGAGGCCGACGGCGTGCAGATCCCGGCGAACGCGATGTACGGCAGCAAGGCATGGGGCAAGGTAGGCGTCTGGGAGGACCTGTCGGTCGAGCGGCGCGGCTGGGGCGAGTGCAACGGCGTGCGGGCGGAGAGCTATCGCACCAACTTTGCCGACGGGCCGGCCGTCATCGCCGACGTCAACGGGGATGGCAAGATGGAAGTCGTGGCCACCGGCAACGTGTACGACTGCCACGCCGGTTATCCGCCCAGCCGCTACGTCGGCGTCTACGTCTTCAATGCCGACCGCAGCCGCTTCAACGCCGGCAGCTATGACTGGCGCACAGTGCCCGTCGATACCGGCGCGCCGGTCAGCGAGGACTACAACGTCATCGAGAGCGCCACCTACAACCCCGTGACGGCCGACCTGGATGGCGATGGCTACCTGGAGATTTTGTTCTCCTCCTACGATGGCCGCCTACACGCCTACTGGCTGGACAAGACCGAGCACGGCAACTGGCCGTTCAGCGTTTACCCCGGCAGCGGCGCTCTGCGCTTTGCCACCGAGCCGGTCGTGGCCGACCTGGACGACGACGGCCTGGCCGAGGTCATCTTTGCCTCGTGGGTGCAAAAAGACTCCAACCAGACCGGCCAGCTGTACATCCTCAATCACCTGGGCGATCTGATCTACTCGGTGGATTTGCCCGCCGCCTTCGGCAGCCCGAACTGGAACGGCGCGTTGGCCGCGCCCACACTGGCCGACATCGACGGCGACCCCGACCTGGAGGTGGTCCTCAACACGGCCCACTCCGGCTTTGTGGCCTACGACCTGCCGGGCACGGCCAACGCGCGGGTATTGTGGGGCACCGGGCGGGGCAACTACCAGCGCACGGGCTCGTTCCTGCAAGGCTGGCTGCGTGCGCCACAGGTGCGCGTGAACTCGCCCACCGCCCATCCTGGCGACACGCTGGCGTACACCATCCGGCTCGAGAACTCGGGGGCGGCCTTGCCCTCCGTGAGCGTTACCAACACGCTGCCTGCCGAGCTGAGCTACCGGGGCGACCTGTGGGCTTCGTCCGGCAGCTACGGCGAGGCAGGCGGCGTGATCACCTGGAGGGGTGCCGTCGAAGGCGGCCGGCCGGTCAGCATCACCTACAGCGCCCTCGTCTATGCCGGCCTCAGCGGGCCTGCGGCCCTTGTCAACCGCGTGCGGATCGACGACGGACAGGGCAACGTGGAGGAACGGTCTGCCGTGACCATCGTCGATGGCTTTTCCATCTACCTGCCGTTGATCTGGAGGAACTGACGATGAAAAAAGGTGTCGCTGGCTTGTGTCTGGTTTTGGCGTTGGCTCTGCTGCCGGGCTGGCCCGTGCGCGCGGCCGCGTCGTTGAGCCTGTACGGCACGTTTCACGCGATGGGCATCCTGGTCACCATCGAGGAAAGCGACGACCCCGACGGCGACGCGATGGCGAATGTCTCGTATCGCGTCAGCGGGAGCGGCGCGTACCGGCCGGGCTTGCCGCTCTCCCGCATCGCCACCACGCGCTTTGCCAGCAGCCTGTTCTGGCTCACGCCGGGCACGGCCTACGACGTGCGCGTCACCTTCGACGACCCCGACGGGGGGACGCTGGACAACACGAGCGTGTCTGCCACGGCGTCAACGCGCGTCGAGATCACCATCCCTGCGCCGGCCCATTCGTACTATGTGAGTCCTTCTGGCAGTGGGACAACGTGCTCATCCGCCGCCCCTTGTTCCCTGCCAAGCGGCCTGGGCACGGCCCAGGCCGGTGACGAGCTCGTCCTGCTCGACGGG
This sequence comes from Thermoflexales bacterium, assembly GCA_016931085.1. The sequence goes on along the minus strand of JAFGFO010000449.1, from coordinate 5,685 downwards.
GTCTATTACCAAGGTGATATCACCTTGCCGCGCTCGGGCGCGGACGGCGCGCCCATCGTCATCCGCGGCCAGGCGGGCGGGACGGCCGTGCTGGACGGCGGCTACACGGGGCCATTCACATGGATCGCGCAGGGCAGCGGGGTCTATCACACCACTGTGGACGCGTCCGACCCACACCTGGTCACAGCGGACGGGCAGCGCCTGTATCCCTATCAAAGCCTTTCCGACTTGCAGGGCCTGACGTGGGGCATTCCCGGCTTTTACGCCAGCGGCACGGCGTTGTACGTGCGCCTGGCCGGAGACGCCGATCCCAACGGTGTGGCGATGGTCGTATCGCGTTACAACCGCGCCTTTATGGTCGAACAGGACTATATCTATTTCCTCAACCTGGGCTTTCGCCACTATGGCCTGGGCGAGTATGCCAAGGCGATCTATTTCAACAACGCCAATGATAACCTGGTGCAGGGCTGCACCTTTGCCGTCAACGATTTGGGGATCGGCCTGAAGCGTGTGTCAAACCGCAACGTGATCCAGGACAACGAGTTCTACGACACAGTTTTCGACTGGCCGTGGGATGCGGTGAAAAGCGGCGCCGAGCTGGAAACCGGGGGCATACGGTTCTACGATCCGATGGACGGGCGCGGCACCGTCGTCCGCCGGAACGTCTTTCACGACTATTTCGACGGCCTTGGCGCCTGTCCCGGCTCCACCAGTGCCGTGACCAACGAAACCGACGTCTACGAGAACCTGGTCTACCGCACCGGCGACGATGGGATGGAGACGGACGGGCGGTGCAGCAATCTGCGCATCTGGCGCAACACCTTCCACGACGTATTGATGGGCATTTCCCTGGCGCCGGTCTACGACGGGCCGGTGTATGCGATCCGCAACCTGGTCTACCGCACCGGCGCGGGGAACAACGACTATAGCGGCAGCGCTTTCAAGTTCAACAGCGGCTACGACCCCTCCGGGCCGATGTATCTCTTTCACAACACCGGCGACGCGGCCCTGACCACGCCGCGCAGCAGTGGGCTCGACATCAAATCGCCGGGGGAGTGGGCGCTGATCTATGCCCGCAACAACGTCTGGGCCGGCACCGAGTATGCTCTCAACAACGCCAATCCCACCCAGCCGCTCGACCTGGATTACGACGAGCTGTACACCACGCGGGCCGGCGAACTAGCCTGGTGGGCCGGCCTGCCCGACCGTCACCTGAACACGCTGGACGAACTGCGCACGGCGACAGGGCAAGAGATGCACGGGCTGAACGTCGTGCCGGGTTTTGCCAACGCTGCGGCGGGTGACTATACGCTGAGCGGAGAAAGCGAGCTACTCGACGCCGGCCTGATCATCCCCGGCATCAACGACGATTACCGGGGGGACGCGCCGGATGTGGGCGCGTACGAGTTTGCGCCAGCGCTCACGCTGCGCGGCATGCCGGGCGACAGTGTCATTTACCTGAACTGGGAGGTCAACACCGCACTGCCACCTACGAGCACCTGGCAAATCGCCTACGAGGGCCCATCGGGCACGCAGCCTTCTCCCATTAGCGCTATCCCGGGAGCGTCCCGCGCCTACACGCTGACGGGGCTGACGAATGGGGCCTGGTACACCGTCACGCTCAACGCCATGCTGGACAGCACACCCTTCTTGACCGACACCGTGGCCGTGATGCCGACCGACATTCGCGTGTATTTGCCGCTCGTCATGAGGAACTCGTAGGGGGCACCTTCACACGGATGAACGCGGGGCCAACACGACGCGCTGTCCATCTACCTCGGCCACGCGCACCGGCACGCCGTAGGTGACGCTCAAATACTCTGCCGTAAATACCTGGGACAGCAAGCCCGCTTGATACACCTGCCCGTTTCGCATCAGCACCAGGTGAGTGGCAAGCGCCGCCGCCACGTCAGGCTCGTGCGTGGTGAGCACAATCGTCACCTGCTGGGCGGCCAACTCGCGCAGCAGCTCGATCAAGCGCGCCTTGTTGGCGAGATCGAGATGCGAGGTCGGCTCGTCCAGCAAGAGCAGCCGTGGCTGCTGGGCCAGCGCGCGCGCGATCAAGACCAACTGGCGCTCGCCGCCGCTCAAGGTCGTGATCGCCCGCCCCTCCCATCCGCCCAGCCCGACCAACTCGAGCGCACGCGCTGCCGCCCGGCAATCCTCCGCGCCAGGCATCTCGAGCGGCCCCAGGTAAGGCGCGCGCCCCAGCAAAACATATTCCAGGAGGGTATACTCGAACGGGATACGCTCGCTCTGTGGCACCAATCCCATCCAGCGCCCCAACTCGCTGCGTGCAAAAGCGCCCAGCGGGCGGCCGGCCAAGACAAGCTGCCCGGCCTGCGGCTTCAACCACCCCAGGGCCAGGTGCAAGAGCGTCGTCTTGCCAGCGCCGTTCGGCCCCAGGATGGCCGTGATCGTGCCCGGCTGGATCGCCAGCGACAAGCGCTCCAACACAGGCTGGCTGTGATAGCCAAAACGGACGGCCTGGAACGTCAGCAGCGGTGTGCTCATCGCTCTGCTCGAATATTTCGCGTCAGCATCATGACGATAAAGAACGACGCCCCGGCGAGTGAGGTCAAGATGCCGATGGGGATTTCGCCCGCCAGCAGCGTGCGTGCCAGGTCGTCGCACACCACGGCGAACAGCCCGCCCACCATCATCGCCGCCGGCAACGCGCGGCGGGCGTCCGCGCCGAACAGGCGGCGGGCGATGTGCGGCACGATGAGGCCCAGCCAGCCCACCATGCCGCTGACCGAAACGACGGACGCCGTGGCGGCCACCGCCGCCGCCAGCAAAAGCGCACGCTCGCGCCCAGGCGCCAGGCCCAGTGAAAACGCCGTCGCGTCGTCTAGCGAAAGCAGGTTCAAGCGCCAGCGCATGCGATACATGACGTACAATGCGATCAAGGTGGCAGGCAAAATGGCATACACCTGCGCCCAGGTGATGCTCCACAGACCACCCAACAGCCAGAAGGTGATCTCGGGCAACTGGCGCAGCGGGTCGGCGATGTACTTGAGCGCGCCCAGGCCGGCGGAGAACAACGCCGAGACGGCGATGCCGGCCAATACCAGGCGCAGCACCCAGCCGCCAAAACGCGCCCGGCGCGCCAGGGCGTAGGAAAGCGCCAATCCCAGGCAAGCGAACAACGCCGCCCCAGCCTGCACTAACCAGGCGCCATGAGGAAATGGCGGGCCATTTCTTAATGGTCCGTTGCCCAGGACGATGATGCTGAGAGCGGCCCCAAACGCTGCGCCTTGCGACACGCCCAAAAAGCCCGGCTCCACCAGCGGATTGCCAAAGAGCATTTGAAAGACTGTCCCGGCCGCCGCCAGCGACATCCCCATCAGCACAGCCGCCAGCAGGCGCGGCAGGCGCAAGTTCCAGACCAGGCGCTGCGCCAGCTCGTCTGTGGCCAGCCTGGCGGGTGAAAGGAAAGCAGGCGCTGGGTAGCGGCCTACGAACAGCGAGAGCGCAAAAACCAGGAGCAGCCCAAGCGCAAGCCAGGCCAGTCCATCCCACCGCGACAAAAGTGGAAGGCGACGTGGCACAGTGGCGGGCGTGGCCGAGGTCCCGGCCTCACTCTGGCTCAGGGCAAATCTCCAATGAGGTTGGGCTGGACGTATTCTTGATAGGCGGCATCATCCAGATTGTAGAGCTCTCGATAAAAGGCGTGGATTTCCCGCTCCATGTCAAGGTCGGGGAAACGATCCGGGTGAATCTTGGCCGCCAACCAGGTGAGGCCCAAAATCCAACGCGTGTCGGGCTGATCCCAACTGTAATAATCGTTGGGAAAAGCATACAACTGGCCCTGCCTGGTAGCGCGCAAAGCCTGCCACTGCGGATCGGCCTTGAGCCGCTCGACGACGTCGCTGGAACTCGTCGTGTAGGCCACAATGTAGACCTGGTCAGCGTCCCAGGCGGCGATTTGCTCAAAGTTGACCTTGGTCCAACCCGACCCAAGTTGGGCATCCTTCCAAACCGGCTGCCCGCCCCCCATTTCAACCATCAAGGTCTGTATCCACCCCAGCGGCGGGACGTTGAAAGCGACCGCGCCGTCCTTGTCGCTGTAGTACAAGAGCAGCACACGCGGCTTGTCCGCCAGCCCATCCAACGCTTTCGCGATCCACTCAGTCCGTTCCTGGTAAAAAGCAATCACCTGCCGGGCGCGCGCCTCGTCCTGGAATATTTGGCCCAGCACCATCAGATCGCGGTGGTATTGTTCGGGCGTTTCAAAATCAAGATAGACCACGGGGATGCCCAGGCTCTCCAACGGCTTGCCGAGCGTTTCCGCCAGATAACTTTTGAGCAATACCACATCCGGCTTGGCTGCCGCCACCTGCTCCGGGCCAACCTGTGTTTCCAGCTTGAGCTTGTTGGCGTGATTCGGGTCAATCACGGGGATAAAATCCTTGCCCTGCGTGTCCTTGGCCAAGGTCACCACGCGATCTGGCGCCGCAGGAAAGAAATAGACCGCATCCGTCACAAGCGCCACCGCTCGCCCGGCGAGAGCAATCCGCTGTGGCGGGCTGGCGAATGTCACCTTGCGCCCGAGCGCATCGGTGATGGTAAAGCCAGCCGGCGTTGAGGTTGCGGCCGGCGCCGCACAGGCAGTCAAAACCACTACGAACGCAAGATACAGACAGCCAAGTCGCGTCGAGAACACGAGATAACCTCCGTAAAATTTGAGTATTTCCAGGCAGCGATCGAGCCAACGAATGCCAGCATAACACACAGAAATATGCTTGTCAAGTGATCTTCCTTGTGATACTATAGGCTCGTCGCAATGGGGCCACCTGGAAAAGTGGGGTATGGAGTGGCCTTGCGACCACAGATCAAGATGAGCCTTTCTTCGACAGCGCTTCGCCACGGGCTCGGCTCGCGGCAGCCCGGGTCAATGAGTAGCAATGACTGAATTTGTCGCCGGCATCATCCTGGCCGCCGGGGCGTCACGGCGCATGGAGCGTCCCAAGCCCCTGCTCACCTGGCGCGGCGAGCCGTTCATCCGCCGCATCGCGCGCACCGCCCTGGCGGCTGGCCTCTGGCCCGTCGTCATCGTCACCGGGGCACACGCCGAAGAAGTGCGGGCGGCTGTGGCCGATTTGCCTGTCGAGGTTAGCTACAATCCAGACTGGGAGGCCGGGCAAAGCACTTCGGTGCGGGCTGGCTTGAGCAGCCTGCCGCCCGAAACAGGCGCGGCCATCTTTCTCCTGGCCGACCAGCCTCACATCCCGGCCGCGCTGGTCGAGGCGCTCGTGGCAAAGCATGCCCAGACCGGCGCCCCCCTCGTCGCCCCGCTGGTAGGCGAGCGGCGTGGCAACCCCGTCTTGTTCGACCGCGCCGCCTTTCCCGAGCTGATGTCTCTTCGAGGAGACGTTGGCGGCAGGCAGCTCTTTTCACGCCACCGCGCCGACTATGTGCCCTGGCACGATTCGAGCCCGTTGTTGGACATAGACACGCCCGAAGACTATGAGTTACTCGCCGGGCTGTTGGAACAGAAGCCGTGAGCGCCCGCCTGGAAGCGGTCTACTATTCGGGAAAAGATCACAGCATCGCAGGTCTCTCAGCTGAAACCTTCAAGCTAAAACCTGAAACTGTCTAGCAGGCTGTCGGAGAGAGCGTTTTGTAGGGCGGCTTTCTACGCCAAAGGCGTCCTGCGGATAGCCGCCGCGCCTGTGGCACGCT
>JAFGFO010000448.1 GCA_016931085.1 Thermoflexales bacterium | reverse complement strand
AGGTTGACCGCCACGTCGTTTTGGATCATGCCCGCCAGCAGCATGCGGGTCAGGTAAGTCTTGCCGGTGCCAGACTTGCCAAAGACGCCGCTGGAGCGCTCGGCAAAGCGGCGCAGGTTGAGGTAAATCTTGATGCCCTCCATGTCTAGCGGCTCGCCGATCTCGAAGCAGCCGGCTTCCTCTTGGCCAAAGATCAGGTTGACCTCATCGGCCGTGGCGGCGTACACCGGCGCAAAATGAGCCGGCACCGACTTGACAGGCTTGGGCTGGCTGGCGCCTCGCTCCAACACCAGCCACGGCGCGGCGTGAACGCGCCCAAAGGTGGTCGTGCCGTGGATCACTTCGCGGACAAAGTCGTCTTCCATGTCGGGTGGGCTTTTATCGATAAAGGGGTTGGCGCTGTCGAGGGCGATGTCGGTGACGCCGCAAAAGTAGCGCCGTCCTGCGCCGCGCACGACAGCATAGCTGCCGACGTTGACCGACTCGAGGTCGGTGTCGCGGTCGAGCTTGACGTCCAGTCCCTTGGAGAGCGAGCCGCCCACCACGATGCCCAGGCGCTGCGGCCCTTCCAGACCTGACGGGGAAGCTGTCAGGTCTCTTGCCGGGCGCGGGCCGAAAAAGTCTTCGAATTCACTCATAGTTGGGCCTCAATCGTTTCAACAGCGCCTCCAGGCGCAGCGTATCACCCGCTATCAGGCGGGCCAGCTCGCGGCCGGCTCGGACCAGGTAGGGGCGCTGCTCTTCGGCCGGGCGCGCTTCAGCCGACAGCAGCAGCGCGGCGACCGACAAGTCGTCGGCTGGCACCTGGGGCGTGTCCAGCACTAACTTGAGCCATTCCCAACGGGCGGCAAACTGGCGCACGTCTTCTGGCGTGCACATCGTGATGGCGTCCAGGCTGAGCGGCGGCTGCGGCGCCGGCCCGTAGCGCAGCACATCGCCGCGCAAGTATCCCACCGTCAGCACGCTGACCTCGTTGGGCGCGGCGCGATGGTGCCGCTCGTCGGGGCGCGGCTCGCTCAGCAGCGACTCGTCGGCCACCGACAGTTGGCGCACCAGGCCATCGTCCGTTACCTGGATGTCATATACCAGGCCATAGACCTGTGTCTGGCCGGCCTGCGCCTGGGCGTGTACCAGCGATCCGAACAACACGCTGTCGCTTTCGGTCAGGCGACAACCAAACGTAAAGCCGCGGTTGCTGGCACGCAGCAGTCGGCCTACAATGTGTTGTGGGTTATCCATGAGCACTATACCTCTTACAAGTCTTTACAACTTGTGCTTGCGTCGCCCGCCGCGAGCGTGCTCCTTGGCACGCGCCTTGCGCGAAGGCAGGCTGAGCCGGCCGCGCTGTGCCATCTCCTGCGCCATCAGCGTTTCCAGGTGCTCTTTTTCTTCGGTGCCGACCACGGCCAGCTCGTCGGCGCGCGCCAGGGCATACGGATAAGGCGAACCCTCCAGGATTTGCGCTTGCTGCACCAGCACGGCGTGCAGGCGGTCGAGCGCGGCCTCGTCGCGCGCTACCCAGGCCGGCACTTCGACGCGTGCCAACGCCGGGCGGTCGGGCTGGCGGCTGAGATTGACGTAAAAGAACCACACCTCGTGTTCGTACTGGGCGTAGGTCTTGTTGACGTGCGACTGAATGATAAAGCGCGCCGAGCGCTGGGCGGGGCCCAACAGGGCGGCAAAGATGTGCTCGTCCAGCAGCCCAGACAGGGAATCGTTGGCGGGGCTGAGCGTCTCGCGCTTGAGCTGATCCAGTTCCAGCCGGCTCAACGTCACCATCTTGCTCACATCGAAACGCAGCGAGCGGTCGACGTAGCCGGCTACCGCTGCCCCGCATTGGCGCAGCCGGCCCAGGGTCTGCATGTAGGCTTCGACGTTTTCCTGCTGGCGCCGCTGCGCGCCGGGCGTCGTTTCCAGGTAGCCCCACAACAAGATTGGTCCGTCTCGCAGCGCTACGATCGGCGGCTGGGCGTCTTGGGCCAGGTCGGCCAGCAGGCTCAGCTCGGCCTGCTCGCGCCGGGCGTCCACGATCGAGGGGGGGATCAGGTTGCCCATCTCGTCGTGCAGCTCGTCGTAGGCGTAATGCAATTCAGGCCGGGTGAGAACGTGCGGCGTCTGGCCGGAGCCTGTGCGCAGCGCGATCGCGCCGACATTGATCAAATAGTACAAAGCTGCTGCGTGTTGGTCGACGTGGATTTGCGAGCCGTCGGCGGCGATCAGCGTCACCTGTTCGGACAGCCCGGGGCAATCGATACCCTCGTCAAGCGGGTCGGTGTAGGGCGGCTGGGGTGGGTAAGCGCCGCGCCAATCCAGCTCCATCTCGCGCGTGGCCAGCACCTTGCCACAAAGGGCCTGCGATTCCTGCGCCGCCTGGCGCAGCCATTCGAGCGCCCGGCCCAGTTTTTCTTCCCGCCGGGCCGTCTCGTCGGCGACCGACTGTCCCAGGGCCGACAATTGGGCATCCAACTTGTTGAATTCGAGCGTCATACCGACTATGATAGCACGTCTGTTCGATTAATGCAAGCTTTTAGCTTAAGGAACTGATCAACCAGATGACCGCCAGCAATCCACCCAACGCCAGGCAAGCCAGCGCGACGCGGGCCAGCAGGGTGGCTTGCGCCACTTGCGCGCCGTGCCGGGCGTGAGCAGCCGTGCCGGCCTCAAGCTGGCGCAGATTGGAGGGCTGCACGCCTTCCACGCGGCTCAACCACCACGCTTTGGCGCAATAGGCGTACTGGCCTATCTCGCTGGCGCGGATCAGGCTCGTATCCGCTCTTTCACGTTTTTCTACCACAGCCTCCTCCGCTCCGCACGCTATCTCTCTGACTTCTCTATCTCTATCTGTTATCTCTATCTGCTCTCGATCGCCGGCGTGATGACGTATAGCGTGGATACTGCCGGGCGTACTCGGCTTCCCAGCCGGCCAGCGAGCGGGCGAGAGTCTGCTCGTCTTTCCACGCGCTGTACAAGACCAGGCGCGGCAGCGGGGTGGGCGAGAGGTTACTAAAGCCCGGCTTTTCGTCCAGCGAGGCGCGCGCCTGGATGGCCGCCACGTCGACCGCCCAGCCGGCCTGGGCGGCCTTGATTTGATAGTCGAATGGTATCATCTCAATATTTCGGGGCCGCCGAGCTTTGGGCCAGACTTCCGAAGTCTAAGAAGACTTCGGAAGTCTTCCATGCCCCCGCT
>JAFGFO010000447.1 GCA_016931085.1 Thermoflexales bacterium | reverse complement strand
GGTTTGCTGCAAATAGTCCAACACCATGATGTTGGGATAGAGCGCGGACGAGGTCTGCTCGAAGCAGCCGGTGGGCATCCGTAGGAGCGCGTCCAGGCCCTCGATGGCCTGGGCCGCCGCGCCGGGGTAGAGCTTGACCATCACCCGGGCCGTGCCGGGCACGACATAGTCCGGCACGTGCACCCCCAGCGTAGCCCCTTGCCCCAGCCTGGCCGAAGTGCTTTGGCGCACCTCGCTGCCGTCGGGCACCACCGTCACCTCCTTGGCGATGGCGTCTGACATTTTCGAGCCCCAGGCGGTGACGGTCAAGCGGCCGTGGCCGTGCCGGCGGGCCGCGATGGGGAAGTAGGCCACTTCGATGTCGTTGGCCGCGATGTTCAGCTCCTGCTCCGCATTGCCCAACAGATCGAACCATGCGGCCGGCTCGAGCTCCAGCCGCACGTGCTGGGTCTGGGTCAGGTAGTTGTAGACGGCCACCGGCACGCGCACCTCGTCGCCAACCGTCAAAGCCACCGGCAAGTCGAGGTCGATGAAAAAGTCTTGGAAAACAGTGATGCCCGCTGTGGTCGCGCCGATGCGCCCGTCCTGGGTGTTGGCGATGGCCGCCAGCCGCCAGGTGGTGATCGAGTCGGCGATGGGCACGTCCAGGCTCAGGCGGCCGTCTTGATCGGTGACGGCCTCGGGCAGCCAGTAGAGCGTCTCGGGAAAGAACTGGCGCAGGCGCGGGCGCTCCGCTTGAGCCTCGCCGCCGTCCGTGTGGCCCAACTCTGCCTCGGCTTCAGGGGTTGCAATTGAACGAGGAGTAGCGGTTGGGAGACGAGTGGCGGTTGGCAGTTTTGCCGCCGGCGCCTGGGTGGCCTGCGGGGCGGGCTGGGACGCGGCGGTAGCGACGGTCTCCTTACCTACTTCCTTGACGACGACGGTTTCCACAATTGTTTGAGCCGTGGGCGCGCCCGCCGGCCCGCAGCCCACCAGCAGATTGCCGGCCGCCGCGTATAGCCGGACGTCGCCCATCGCACGCACCAGGGGCGAGCGCATGCCCGGCAGCCAGACCAGGTAGAAGGTGAGCGGGACGACCAGTAGCCCCAGCCCCACTGCCGTCCAGCCCGGCCAGCGCACGCCTTCCAGCAGCAGGCCCAGGCCCAAGGTCACCCAGGCCGCCGCCGCCAGCAGACAGGCCAGGAAAATGCCGCCGATGACCAGGGACGGGGTGGGAGCGCCGGCCTCGGCCACAAAGACGAGCAGCCCGCCCAGGGCCAGGCCGGCCGAGCTAAGCCCGACCGCCAACTGCACGCGGGGATCGGCCCGCCGCCAGGCGTACAGCGCCAGCAGCGCCCAGGCCGACAGCCAGGCCCACAGCGCCAGGATAAAGGCCAGGGGGCCGAACAGCTTGCCGCCCACCCACAGCGAGCCGCCGATGAGGGGCAGCGAGATGGGTGAGGTCAACAGCAGGGCGGTCAGGCCGATGCCCAACTGCTTCAGCGCTTGTGCCAGCACGCCGGTGGGGCGCAGGCCCCACACGACGATCAGCCATAGCAGCAGCGGCAGGACGATCACGGCGCGAGCCAGCCAGTCGCCGATTTGGGTAAAGCGCGCCAGGCGGAGCTGCAGATAAGCCTTGGTGTTGTCCAGCATGGCTTGCAGCCGGAGGCTGAAGGCGGTGCCGGGAAGCCCCGCCCAGGAGGCGCGCGCCGATTGATCCTGCGCCTGGCGGATCTTGGTTTCGGTTTTGGGCGACAGCAGTGCCGGCAGTTGAAAGCCGTGCACTTCGTAGCGTGGCTCGAGCAGTTCTTTTTCGAGCAAGAAATACAGCTTTTCGAAGCCCGGCTGCTGCTCGGCCAGGGCATACACCGACTCGTCGACGATGCCCACGCCCAACGCGGTCTGCACGCCCTGCCCACCCAGTTGAGTGTGAAAATCCACTGCCGCCGTATCGCCGGGCCGGTAGACCTGGCGATCGGCCGAGACGGCGATCTCGACCTCGTCAGGCTCGTCGACCACCACCAGCCGCGTATCGCGCGCGATCGTCCCATCGCCCAGCACGCGGTAGGCGTTTAGCTCCAGCGTGCCCAGGTGGGCCGTCTCCAGGTCGATAGCCTGCGCCGCGCGCCCGTCCTTGACCGGCAGGACGTGTGTGGCCAGCGTCTGGCCTTCTTTGACGACGTCCAGGTAAACGCCGCCCGCGTCCCCGCTGGCCCCTGTGTCGCTGGCTATGTCAGCGACTAGGACTTCCAGCTTGAGTGTGTCGCCCACGCGGTAAGCGGCCCGCTCGGTCCGCAGCAGGACGGTCTCGGCAGCCTCGTCGGCTTTCAGAGGGATGGTCGCCTCGCCTGTCATGCCGGCTGCATCCCTGGCCGTGAGCCGGAGCGCGTATCCCCCCTTAGGCGCGCTCATGCGGAACTCGCCCAGGCCGTACTCGCCGGTCTGCACTTCCGAGGCCGAGCCGCCTATCCAGACCGTGATCGTCGCCTCGGCCGGCCGGCCGTCGGGATAGCTGGCCAGCAGGTAGATGACGTTCTCCACCCCCGGCTTGAGGACGCCGCTCTCGGGAATGGCGTCCAGCAGGATGGCCTGCTCGGTGACGGGCACCGACGCGTAACCGTTTTCGGTGTGCTCGGCCTGGTCGCGCACCTCGGCTTCCAGCTCCAGGTAGGCTACCGCCTTGCGGGCCGAGGGCGCCACCAGCGCGGTGGGGGCCGCGAACTCGAACTCGAAGCGTCCCTCCCCGTCCGTCTGGCCTTTGAGCTCGATAACTTGTGTGCGCTCCACATCGCGCACGTAGCCGCGCAGCGTGACGTGCGCCTTGTCGGTTGGCTTGCCGAAAAAGTAATCGGCCTGCAGGTGGCCGCGAACGGCCTCGCCGGGACGGTAAAAGGCCCGTTCAGCCTCCAGCGTCACCTTGAACTTGGGCAGCACGTAGGGCTTGACCTGGACGGTCTTTTCGGACACAGTGTCGCCCAGGGAGGCTTCCAGCCGGTAATTGCCCTGGATGATTTCGCTGGCAAGTGTAAAGTCGGCGGCGGCGATGCCAAAGGCGGAGGCGGCCGCCGTGTGGCGAAAGACCTTGTTGCCGGCCGCGTCGTGGACGACGAACTCGATCTCCTGCCCGGCGGCCGGCTTGCGGTCAGCGGCGGCCAGGGCCATGGCACGCATGTGAATGACCTGGCCGGGCTGGTAGAGTGGCTTGTCGCTGGACAGGTACAGCTTGTAGCTGCGCCGGATGGTGATGGGGTGGCTCAGGCTGGTCCGCTCCAGGCCCGGCCCGGAGAGCGTCTCGACGATCAGCACGGCTTTGCCGTCGGCTTGGACCTCTTGGGACGCCGGCGCGGCGGCGGCATTTGCCACCAAGCCGCTTAGCGCCGCCAAGCCTTCGCGCGCCTTAGCCAGGCCGGCCGGGCGGGCGCTGGCTTCTAGCTCAGACAGATCGGGCACCGTAAAAGCCACCTGGGCCGTGCCGTAGGTATCCGTCCGCCCCTGCCAGACCGTCTTGGTCAGGCCGGGCGATCCCAAGCCGGCCAGCTTGATGGCCACTTGAGCGCCGGGCGTGGGCTGCTGTGTGCCAGCGTTGCGCACCAGCACGCGCAGGGCAGCCTGCGTGCCGGGCGTCAGCGTCGTTTGGCCCAGGACCAGCGTCTCGTAGCGCTCACCGCTGGTGGGCAAGTTGGCCGTCTGCCAGGTGGGGATGACGAAGGCCAGCAGCAGCAGCGCCAACGCCGCGTAGCTGCCCAGCACTCGCCAATGCCAGGCAAGCCGGCCGGCCTCGAAGCCTGTCCTGAGCGTGGTCGAAGGAGTGGCGGTCACCGCACTCCACCACGCTCCTTTGCGCTGGTGAGCTGACAGGCGCTGCCGGATGCGCTCGTCGGCCGCCCGGTCTAGGTGCAGCGGCTCCAAGGCGTGCTGCGTCGTGACGCGCAGGCCCGTGCGTAGGGCCTGCAGGCGCTCCATCTCGGCCGTGCAGGCCTGGCAAGCCGCCAGATGGCTCTCCACCTCGGCGCGCATCTGAGCATTTAGCTCGCCATCCAGGTAGGCTAACAATTCTGTTTCTACGTGTCGCTTGTTCATGGTTTACTCCCTTTAACCTACCAGGCCTTCCAACTGCTTGTGGGCTTGAAAGAGGCGTGACTTGACCACTGCCGGGTTCAAGTCGAGCACCAGGGCGATCTCGCTGTAAGACAAGTCAGCCTGGTAGCGCAGAAAAAGCATCTCGCGGTGCATATCAGGTAGGGCGCTGATCGTTTCCCACAACGCCTGGCTGCCGTCTTGGCCGGACTCGCCGTGGCCGTTCCCGCCTCCCGCCGCTTTGGCGCCTGGCCGTTTACGCCGCAGCCTGGCCTTGATGCGCCTGACGGCGGCCCGGTACAGCCAGGCCTCAAAGCGCTCCGCCCCCCGCGCGTTGTAGCCGCGCAGCGTCCGCAGCAGCTCGGTGAAGGTATCTTGGACAACCTCCTCGGCGTCGACATTGCTGCTCGTCATGGACAGAGCCAGGCGATAGACGCAGTCTTTGTAGCGATTGTACAGGGCCTCAAAGGCTCCCGCCTGGCCCTGCTGGCAGCGCTGTACCAGGTCTTGAGTTGACACGGCCATAGGTCCTCCTCGTGACATCATACGCACGCGAAGCGCGCAATGCGTAATACGCGATACGTGTCTGCAATTCACTCTAGCATATTACATGCAGGCAGGGAGGAAAAGGTTCACGACAAAGAAGGCTGGTCTCCCTCTGGAGTAGTGATTTCTGAACGATGGCGTCACTTGCCCACTGGCTGCCATTGTTCGCCGCCGTCGGTCGAGACGTAAACGCCATCACGGGCCGAGACGGCAAAAACGGTCTGTCGGCCGTCGACGCCGGGCGAGATAGCCAGGTCGACAACCTCGGGCAGGTTGACCGCCAGCCGCCACATTTGCCCACCGTCGGACGAGCGATACACACCCTGGTCGGTGCCCAAGAACACCGTCCGGTCGTGCCCGAACTGGGGCGAAAGCGCCAGCGCGCTGGCCCACACCAGCTCGAGCGGCAGGCCCAGCTCGGTCGGCCGCCAACTCGCGCCGCCGTCCGCCGAGCGGTAGACGTTGTGCTTCTCTTTGAGCGTGCCCAGGAACATCAAGCGATCGCGCCCAAACTCGGGTGAGAGGGCAAAGGACTGCACCAGCCAATTGCCATCGGGGCGGTACACGCGTTCCCAGTTGCGCCCGCCATCGCCGCTGCGATACAAGCCGTCCGACTCGCCCCACACGTACAGCCCGTGGTCGGTGGCATATTCGGGCGAAAAGGCCACCAGGTTCAGGCTGACCTGCCGGGGCAGCCCCTTCGTGGCCCATTCCCACGACTGCCCCCTATCCGTCGAGCGCAGCACGCTGGGCCAACGATAGTCGCCGGCCAGGATCACGGTATAAGCGCCATCGTGAACGGGCGACACGGCCAGGTCGTTGATCGGGAACAGATTGCCTGACTTGAGCGGCAGCACGTACCACGACTGGCCCCCGTCCGTCGAGCGGTACAACAGTGAGCCGGTGGCCGCGTAGAGCGTGCGGTCGCTGGCAAAGTTCGGCGAGACAGCCAGGTGCACGCGGGAGATGCCCACTTCACGCGCCGGGAAGCCCGTGTCACGCCAGGTGCGGCCGCCGTCGACGGACGCCCACACGCCTACGTCCTTGCCGGCCGCAAACAAGCCCCCGTCCTGTTCAAAGCCGGGCGACAAGGCGATGCTTTCTATGCCGGCCGGCAGCGTGTCTTGTCTGAATGAGGCTTCGAGTGGCACCCAGCCCAGCTCGCTCATGGCGACACGCTGCACCTGCCCGTCGCGAGTGCCCAACCAGGCGCTTTGCCCTTCGCCCTCGCCGGCGATCAGCAGCGCCGTGACCTGGGCGGCCAACGGCGAGGCGCTGAGCTGCCAATTTTCTCCCCCGTCGGTCGAGCGATACAACTGGCCGCTCGCGCGCGCCAGCAGCAGCGCCGTCCGGTCGCGCTCAAAGGCCGGCGACAGGGCCAGCAGATCTTGGCCGGAAGCGCCTCGCACGCCGCGCAGCGCCCCCCCCCACGCCTTGCCGCTGTCGGTCGAACGCAGCAAGCCCTGCTGCTCGAACACGCCCAGGATCAGCCCGTCGCGCCCCATCCCCGGCGAGGGATACAGGCCTGACACCGTGGCGCTCATCACAAAGGTCCACGAGCCGCCCGCGTCGCGCGAGACCAACAGGCGGTCCGGCGTGCGTTTCGTGCCGAGGAATAGTGTGCGATCGCGCTCGAAATCCGGCGAAAGCGCCAAGGCGTTCGCCGCCTGGATCGGCCGGCCGTAACGCTCGGCCAATGGCTGCCAGCTTCGTCCCCCATCCCTGGAGCGATAGGCGGCGCCGGAAAAGCTCACGGCGAACGCCACCGGCTCGCGCTCGTAGGCTGGCGAAAGGGCCACGCGCACGATCCACATATCGTCCAGCCCAGAGTTGGCCGGCTGCCAGCTCCGCCCGCCGTCGCTCGAGCGATAGACGCCGCGCTGCGTGGCGGCAAACAGGGTGTGCGGCGCGGCCATGGCCAGGTCGGTCACGTCCATCTCAGATAAGGCGCCCCCCATCGGGCTCCACGTGGCGCCCCCGTCGCGGCTCGACAATAAAACGCCCCCGCGCGCCGCGTCGCTTCCCCATAGCCCAAAAAGGGTGCTCTCATCCGGTGAGGCCGCCAGGCGCAGCACGGGCGCCGCCGGCGGCGCCACCACCTGGAGGGCCTGGGCCGAGGCCCGCTGGCCGTGCCCACTCACGACCAGGATGTACCCATCGTCGGACAACAGGTACAGCCGGTCGCCAGCCTCATCCATTGCCATCGCGGTGTAAGGGCCAGGCAGCGCCATGTCCGCCAGCAGGGCGAGTGTGCCGGCTTGCAAGACCATCAGGCGCGTGCGCTGACCAATGCTCAAGACGTACAGCCGGTCGCGCGTGCTGTCCAGGGCCAACTGCCCGCTCACGTTTGACAGGCGATGCGTGCGGGTGAGCGGCGCCCCCCCCCACACCTGCAGCTCGCCAAGGCTCGATCGAGAGCTCTGAACGGTTGCGATCACGCGCCCGCGAACGGGATCGAGGGTGAAATCCAGCACGCCGCTGAACAGGCGCTCGCTCCGGCTGGCCTGCATGTCAAATCGCCACAGATCGTTCCGGTTGTTCGAGCCGGGGATGCCGTTGTTGAGGCTGGCATACACCACGGCCCGGTTTTCGTCGACGGCGATGGCGCGCACCTCGCGCGCCTTGTCCACCTGCTTCATCACGGGCGTGGCGGACAGGCCAACCCCTAGAACGCGGTAAAGGTCGGCCTGGATCGCGTACACGTCGCCGCGCGACGGCCCGGCCCAGGGAATGACGGGCGGCTGGGGGGTCACGGTTGTGGTCAACGCTCGAGCCAGCTCGATGTGCGTCAAGAAGGCGTGCGACGCGCTGCTGTACACGTCCAGGCCGGCCGGCGTCCCGACGAACAGACGTCCGTTCAGCGCGTCTAGCGCCAGGTTCCCGCCCGCCTTCAGCGTCGCGTCGAGCAGCCAGTCGACGGTGGACAGCACGAAGGTGCGGCTGGGCACGCCGCTGACGTACAACTGCCTCGCCTGGGGGTCAATCGCCAGGGGGCAAGGGTACAAGGCCGGGTTGTAGTAAAGATCGAGCTTGATCTCGGTCACGATCGCCGGCTGCTCGCCGGCTTGAGGCGGGGCCGGCGCGTCAGGGGAGGCCGTGCCCGGCGCCGCTGTACCCAACGCCGCTGTGTCGGGGGAGGGTGTGGGCTGCGGGGGCGCTTCGGGCGGCGTGCCGGTCATCGCCGCTGGAGCGCTGCAGGCGGAGGCCAACAGCAGCCCGGCCAGCAGCCAAATTGCTGGCTGGAACAAGCTCTTATTCACCCTGAATCGTATCATTCCCACAACCTTTCGATGGCCATAGCCATAATAAAAATCCATAAACCGTCGGAGCCATGGTGAGAACGTACAGGAGCAAAGGCAGCCCAAAAGCGGCCAGGCTGTGCCAGTCAAGCCGTGCCAGCCGGTCGTTTGATTGCAGTGCTCGACGCCTATCTTCGATCATCTCGCGTCCGCCCAGTTGTTGCCACAGGTATGGAAGAAAAACGAATGAGGAGCAAATTTAGAGCGATATTACTCTTGATCAAGCAAATTGTCAAGGGATTCAGGGAATTGCTGCGCACCCTGGCAACTTGACCGTTGACATATCGGCGACTAGGGGTATAATAACTCTATGAGTGAATCCCGCAACGGATGGGAGGCCTGGTACCAGCAGTGGGACGATGTGTATAGCGAGCCGGACAGCGTTTCTCCATTCGAAGTCATTCCATACAATAACCTGGCGAGCTGGGGAGAAGAATTCAGTCGCTACGTGACGCTCAACGACCACTGGACGGGCTACGTCCACGCAGGGCCGATGAGCCTGGAAGATGGCATGTCAATCGCCTACGTGCTGTACGACGTCGGCGTCGACGTGGACAGCCTGTTAGACGTGCTGAGTGCGTTCCAGCCGCTAGAGGGCGCCTCGATGGACCTCACCATCCCCTTGTGTTGGCTGACCGAGCCGATGGATCACGTCCAAGACTTGCTGGGGATGCTCATCGACCTGACCGAACTCGACCCCGAGATCCTGGTCGAGATGCAGCAGATGCTGGAAGATATGATGGGCGAAGCGCCGCTAAGCCCAGAAGATTTACCCGAAATGTTCCGCACCATGGTCACCAGCACCGCGCAATGGTTGTTGGAAATGATGCGGATACTGGGCGATAGTGGCATGATCGCCCTGCGGGCGTGGTGGCAGGGGCGCTTGATCACGGCGATGCGAGAAACGACTCCCCCGCAACGCAAAAGCCGAGGCCGTCGCCGCGGGGAGGTCAGCCACAAAGAGATGCCCAGCGCGTTTCGGGATTTGATCCAAAGCCTCGATTTTCGCGGCCTGGACGAAGAGAGCGACGAAGACGACTGAGCGCCTCAGCGCGTCACGTCATTGTTCCCCTGGCTGCGGCCGGCAATGGCGGTGAGTGTCCTCTCCCCCTTGACCATCTCACCATCGTAAGCCGTATGTGCCTGGCGAACCGTCCAGCCCGCTAACACCATGGGGACGGGACCGCTGCCAGCCATCACCCACTCGCCATTGTAGCGGCGCGTGAGGTGGACGTGGGTGCCGGTCGAAACCCCACCCTCACACGAGGGGTGCCCGATCGGGTCGCCCGTCTTGAGGCGCGTGCCGGCAGACACCCGCTCACGCCTGGCGATGTGAGCATAGTTGAGCACCCAGCCGGTCTGTTCCAGGCCGTCCCCATCCAGGTCGACCACGACCATCCCCAGTTGGCTGCGCACGACCAGGCCGGCCGCCGAGGCCCTGACCAAGGTCTCGGAATCGTAACAGCCGCTCAATGCGCCAGGTGGGACAAAATCCACCGCGGCCCACGCGCTGCCCCCTCCCCAGCCACCGTGCGGCCCGCCACTGTAATACCACGTTTCGTCCGCGGCCCACGGCAGCTCCAAAAGGGGTTGCTGCAAATCAGCCGGCAAGGGGGGACTTGTGTCGTATTGATACGGATCGCCAAACAAGGCGCGGTAGGTGGCCAAAAAGCCGCGCGCGCTCACGGCCCCCTCCCACCCCCTGTACGACCTCGTCAGCCCCAACACGATCTGGACTGCCACCGTCCCGGCGTTCAACTCGGGCGACACGAGTGTGTAGGTGTCGTCGGCAAAACGCACCGCCCCCACGCCGCGCTGCTTGCGGCCATAGTAGCCAAAGTTGAGGTGATTGGATGCCCAAGTCAGTTGGGCTTGCAGCCCACGCCACTGGGGATTGACGTGGCCGACCGGAAAGTCCGACGCGACCCAGTCGGGCGACGGCCGCGTCACCCATCCGCCGGAATATTCCAACAAGGCCAACAGCACCCGCGGCCCCACGCTGTACTGGCGAGCCACGTATTCGACCACCTGGGCGCCGCTCAACACCTGCCCTTCGACCGTCTCGCGATAAGACTTGAGGGGGCCGTCATGTTGGTCGACAAAGGCCGCGATGTCAAAATTCGCATAGGCCGAGCCGTACACGAGCTCGCTGTCGGGGATAAGCGCCAGCGGCAGGGTCGTGTTCTCCACCAACGTCAACAGACCGGTGTCCACGTGCAAAACATCGCTGACGACCTCGCCGTTCAGCAACACCAGGTCATCCCGGGAGAACTGGTAAGCCGGCAACATGAGCACCGGCATAGACGGGGCTGGGGTAGGGGTGCGAACGCTAGGCGCCGGCGTCGCTGTAGACAATGACGATTGGGCGGCCGGCGAGGCGGTCACGCTGAGCACCGGCGGAGGGGGAGACCGCCAGTCGGCCAGCGGCGGAGACGTGCCGCGCAGGGCAACCACCGTCAAGGGTAAACTGTCGGATGACTGGCCGGAGCAAGCTGCCAGCAGTAGTGCCAGCAAGGCCCACGCCAGTTTGATGTGTGCTCGTCCCAATTTGTCTATCTGGAAAATAGTTTCAGGTCTCAGGTTTCAGGTGTTGCCACGCAGCATGGCTGCTTCCTGGAGCCCCACCAGCAATGCCTGGCGATTGATGTCCTCGGTGCCAAGCGGTGCGCGCGCCAGCATGGCTTTTTCAATCGCCTCCGGCGAAACGACCCCGGTCAGGCCCACCAGCAGCCCCAACGCGATGACGTTGGCCGTGATGGGCTTGCCGGTGGTCTGGATGGCCAGGTGTGTGATCGGAACACGCACGGCCCGGCTGGTGGGCACCCGCCCGACTTTGTCCGAGTCTACGATCAGGAGGCCGTTTTTCTTCAGGCCGTAAAAATACTTGTCGCACGCTTCCTGCCCCATCGCCAGCAGCACGTCGGCCTCGGTCACCATGGGGTAGTCGACCTCGGCATTGCTGATGACCACCTCCGATTTGCTGGCCCCGCCGCGCGCTTCCGGCCCATAACTCTGGGTCTGCACAGCGTGCTTGCCATCGTAAATCGCCGCCGCTTCGGCCAGGATCAAGCCGGCCAGGATCATCCCTTGCCCGCCCTCACCGGCCAGGCGAATCTCGAATCGTTCACTCACAATCCTCACCCCCTGATCGACGTGTGCAACAGTGGCCATTCTCCTCCAGCCCGCACGTATTCAATGAGCGCCTCGTACAGCTTGCTGTATTCTGGCTTGTCCGGGTCATTGTGAAACACGCCGCGTACGACCTTGTCCTGTCGATCTTCCATTGCCAAGCCTTCGGCGGCCGAGAGCGTCAGGCTGTCGTCCTTGAGCCGGCGCATCATCTCAACCGCTGTGCCCAACTTGTTGATCCGGCCCAGCGTCGTGTGGCAATAACTGACAGCTTCCACAACGGCAAATCCCGGCGTGGCAATCGCTTGCCCTATGTACTTGTCAAGCTCGAGCGCGTGATAGACGGTGCTGCGCGCCACGTAGGCCGCGCCGGACGCGACAGCCAGGTCGACGATCGAAAAGCTACGCTCGATATTGCCGTAAGGGGCGGTCATCGACTGAAGGCTCAACGGCGTCGTTGGGCTGTGCTGGCCGCCCGTCATGCCATACACTGCATTGTTGACGACGATGGCCGTCAGGCCGATGTTGCGCCGCGCGGCGTGAATGAAATGATTGCCGCCGATCGCCAGGGCGTCGCCATCGCCCATGACAGTGATTACGCTCATGTCTGGTTTGGCCAGCTTGAGACCTGTGGCAAAAGCCAGGGCACGGCCATGGGTGGTGTGCATGGTGTTAAAATCCATGTAGACCGGCATGCGGCCGGCGCAGCCGATGCCTGAAATAATGGCCACCTGGTCTTTGTCCAACCCCAGTCGATCGATGGCCCGGATCAGGGCCGTCATCACGATGCCGATGCCGCACCCCGCGCACCACATATTGGGGAACTTTTTGTTGTGGCGCAGGTAGGCGTAGGCGGTATGTTCTTCTCGGCTCATAAATGCCTCACGTTTTACTTTCTATCGCCGCCAGGATCATTTGCGGCGTTACCATCATGCCATTGGCCAGGTTCACGCGCGTCACTTTCCGGCGGCCCGCAATGCGTTCGATCTCCAAGGCCAACTGGCCCAGGTTCATCTCCGGAACGATGATCCGCCCAGCGGCCTGGGCGACGCGATCGACCAACGTCTCGGGGAAAGGCCAGAGCGTTTGCAGCTTGAGCAGGCCCACCTTGTGCCGCCGCGCGCGGGCCAGCTTGACCGCGTGGGCTGCCGAGCGAGCCAACACGCCGTAAGCGATGACCACCGTGCGAGCCGCCCCCAACTCGCTCTCATCGTACAAGAGGATATCGTTGAGATTGCGCTCCAACTTGCGATGCACCCTGGCAATCCAGGGGTCGATTTCATCCAGGCGTTGGGTGGGAAAGCCGGCCACATCGTGATACATACCGGTGATGTGGTAGCGATAACCCTCACCAAAGTTGGCCAGGGGTGGCACGTCCGAGGCGCTCTCGGCATACGGCTTGTACCATTCAGGCGGCACGCTGGTCGTCACCCTTTCCACGCGCTCCACATCCTCTGGATCGGGCAGGTCAACCTTTTCGCGCATGTGGGCCACGGTTTCGTCGCCGAGCAAAATGACCGGCGTGCGATACTTTTCCGAGAAATTAAAGGCCTCCACCGTCAAGTCAAACGCTTCGCGCACCGACGAGGGGGACAGGACAATGATCGGGTGATCGCCGTGAGCGCCCCAGCGGGCCTGCATCACGTCACCTTGCGAGGGACTGGTGGCCTGGCCGGTGCTGGGGCCAAGGCGCTGTACATCTACGACCACACACGGGATCTCGGTCATCGCCGCGTAGCCGATGTGCTCCTGCATGAGCGAGAAACCCGGGCCGGAGGTGGCCGTCATAGATTTGAGACCGCCCACCGAGGCGCCGATGGCCGCTGCCAGGCTGGCGATTTCATCTTCCATCTGGATGAATTTGCCGCCCAACTTGGGCAGCTCGCGCGACATGATTTCTGCGATTTCGGTCGAGGGCGTGATGGGGTAGCCGGCAAAAAAACGGCAGCCGGCCGCCAACGCCCCCCATACGATCGCTTCGTTGCCCTGCATCAATTTGAGTGTCACCGTTTTCCTCCGCGTTCGGCCGGCTCTTCGATGGACTTGACGATCAACGCGCAGTCCGGGCAGTGTATCTCGCACCAACGGCAAGCCGTGCACTTTTCGGGCGCCGCCACATAAGGATGGCCTTCCTCGTCCAACGCCAACACGCCGGCGGGACAAAATTCCACGCACAGGCCACAGTCCTTACACCAGGTACCAAAGATGACGACGCGGCCGCGCGGCCCTCGCGCCGGGCGCTTGCCGGTCACAGCTACTTGTTCAGACAATCCACCTCCTCGTAGACCTTCCAGGAAGCTTCAAGCTTCCTGGAAGGTATTAATCCGTTCTCATTTGTACCTGCACGGCATAAGCGGCCGCCTGGGCGCGGTTGGCCAGGTGCAGCTTGTCGAGGATGCTGCGCACGTGATTTTTGACCGTGTTTTCCGCGATGTGTAGTTTTTCGCCGATTTCGCGATTGGTCAGGCCGCGCGCAATCAAGCTCAACACTTCTTGCTCGCGATCGGTCAGCACGGTCGAAGTATGTAAGGGGGGCATGGGGGGCTCGCTGCGGCTGCGCGCAAATTCCCGCAAAAGCTTGGCTGCCATCAAGCGGCTGATCGGCGCTTCACCGTGAGCCAGTCCACGCAAATGAGTGAACAACTCGTCCGGCTTCATGCTTTTGAGCAAGTACCCCATCGCACCGGCACGGATGGCAGCGAACAAGTCGACGTCGTCGTCCGACACGGTCAGCATGACCACTTGCGCCCCGCGCAGTTGTTGCGTGATCAGCCGGGTGGCCTCCGGCCCGCTGCAGCGCGGCATTGTCACGTCCATCAAAATCAAGTCGGGCTTGAGCGCTTTGGCCCTCTCCAAGCCCTCCAAGCCATCGTTGGCTTCGCCGACTACGTCAAAATCCGGCTGGCTATCCAGCAAGCTGGCCAGGCCTTTGCGGAACAAGATATGATCGTCAACTAACAAGATGCGTAAGGGAGGCATAGCTTTCAGCCCCTAAAGGTCTCAGGCTATTCTTATAGCCCAGGACCTTTAGAGTCTACTCCTTTCTTACCTTCTTGCAGCTCGACCGGCACACTGACTGTGACAGATGTGCCTGAGCCCAACAAGGTCACAATGTCGAGGCTGCCGCCGATGGCCTCGACCCGCTCGTGCATCGTCGTGATCCCAAAGTTTTGGCGGTTCTGGCCTTGCAGCACGGCATCCATATCAAAACCTTGGCCATTGTCTCGAACGACGACCTGCAGGTATGAGGGGCGCCTGTCCAGCGTGACTTGGGCGTGATGGGCGTGGGCGTGCTTGCGCACGTTCGTCAGGGCCTCCTGGATAATGCGCATCAGTTGGACCTCGATCAAGGGGTTGAGTACAACGCTGCTGCTGCCGTTCATGGCGATGAACTCGGTTTGAACGTCGTTGCGCAGGCCAAAATCCAGCACGAATTCCTCGAGCATAGGCACAAAATTGACCCCCTTGGGAGAAGTCAAGCGCAAGGCCGTGATGGCTTCGCGCACATCATGGTTGGCGGCGTCGATGAGCCGAGCGGCCTCAGCCAGCTCTTTGCCGACTTGTTCCACCTGACCGGCCTCCAGCAGGTTTTGAGCCACGTTCACGCGCATGTTCAAGAGCGCCAACGCCTGGGCCAGGCCATCGTGAATTTCGCGGCTGATCCGCTCGCGCTCTTGAACGATGACTTTGTGTTCTACGCGGCGCGCCAGGACCCGTTCGCGCTGCTGTTGGCGACCTGAACGGGCTGCCATAAGGCCGCCCGCTATCAACAAGACCGACAAGGCTGCCACGCTCAGCCAGGTGAACAGGCTGCTGCCGGACAGCGCGCCCACCACGGCCAAGCCGAGCGTGACGATTCCCCAGCCTAGCAGCCCTAGGCCCGACTTGTCCACCAACTCGCACAGTCCCTTCATACCACCATTATATACCAGGCCGGCATTAAAGCGCAAGCGCCAATCTGGCGGCACAAACCGATTTGACAAATAGCCCCAAGTCATGTCATAATAGGGGTATCATGATTAGCGTTCAATAGACTGCCTAAATGAGGAGGTAGCCGTGAGCAAAGGGACCATCCTGATTGTCCAGGCCGACCAGAGCGGCAGCGAGTTGTTGCGTGAGCATTTCGAAGGTGGCGACTATAAAGTCCTGTCCACCCACGATACTCAGGAGGCCTTGGCCCTGACACGGAGTGAATTGCCGCGCTCGATTATCATTGATCTGGATACTCCCAATCTAGATGCGTCAGCGTTGATGAGCAAAATCCGTGACAGACCCCGCACGCGCCACATCCATGTCACACTCCTGACCCAACGCAGCGATCGCTCCGACAAATTGGGCGGGCTGACGGCCGGCGCTGACGAGTTTATGAACAAGCCGGTAGACATTGAGGAACTTGGCTTGCGCGTGCGCAACGCGCTGCGCCGGGCCGCCTTTGACAATCTGACGAATCCCACCACCGGCCTGCCTGGCCCGCGCCTGATCCAGGATGAATTGCGCCATATCCTGCGCCGCCAAGATGAAGACTGGGCTTTGTTGCGCATCAGCATACGCCACTTTGGCCCCTTTA
This sequence comes from Thermoflexales bacterium, assembly GCA_016931085.1. The sequence goes on along the minus strand of JAFGFO010000447.1, from coordinate 612 downwards.
ACGATATGTATGGCTTCCTGGCCGGCGAAGAAGTGCTGCGTTTCACGGCCCAGTTAATTGGCCAGACGACCGATCGCCTGGGGACAGCGGCCGATTTTGTGGGACATAGTGGTGGAGATGATTTCATCATCGTAACGATGACAGAGGTGGCGCCCAAGTTGAGCGAAGAGTTGATTGCTAAGTTTGATGATAGCATTCGCTCGCATTACTCAATCCGTGAGCGCGAGCGCGGCAGCCTGGCCATCCCACAACCGGACGGGACGGAAAAGCAAGTGCCGTTGATGGCGCTTAACGTGTCCAAGGTCAGCGCAGCAGATGGACCGTTCTCGGACATACGCGAGTTGACCCAGGCGGTGGGCTGACGAGCGTGGTTGCAGGTCTCAAGTTGCAGCTTTCGTGTTGACAACTCCCACGTTGTCGATGTTTTTGCTGTTTGTGCAGGACGAACGTTGGTGCAAACTCCCAAAACGCAGCGCTGTTCTCCAAGCTGCTTTTGTGCTCTGATTCATAGCGCGGCACGCTTCGCGCCGCAACCAAAACTCTTTCACCGCCGAGAGCGCCGAGGCCGCCGAGAAGAATTTTAAAAACTCTGCGCTCTCTGCGTGCTCTGCG
>JAFGFO010000446.1 GCA_016931085.1 Thermoflexales bacterium | reverse complement strand
TAAAAGACGACCGCGTTCACCTTGACCGTCACGTTGTCGCGCGTGATGGCCTCTTGCGAGGGCACGTCGAGCGTGACGATGCGCAAGTTCACGCGGATCATGCGGTCGACGAAGGGGATGATCAGGAACAGGCCAGGCCCCTTGATGCCCACCAGGCGCCCCAGGCGCAGGATCACCCCCCGTTCCCATTCTGGGATGATCTTGATGGCAGCGCTGGCCACAGCGACCAGGATCATGGCCACAAAGGCTAAACACGACAAAGTTTCGTACATTGTTCACCTCCTATGTGTATTGTGTACGTATCGACTCAGCCTGTCGTTCTGAGCGAAGGACGGGTGCCATGCATCCGCAGAATCTCGTTGTTCAAACGTAGAGACCCTTCGCTGCGCTCAGGGTGACAAATACCCGAGTAGTCACTATTATACTTGATTGTGCGCATTAGGCAAAATTAAGACCCCGCCAACTTGGCGGGGTCAGGTCTGAGGGTATACGGGCCGATCGAGGACGAGCGGCTATCACAGACGACGGCGTCGCAGACGACGGCGTCGTAGGGCCTAATATATTTTCTCCCACCATACAGAGATCATGGCGTCGTGGCCGTGTTCGTAGTATTCGACTTTGACCCTGTGCACGCCGGCCGCCAGCGTAGCGTAACCGAGCTGTTTCACGCCGTCTGCATCGTGCCATTCGTTGATCACCACCTGGTCGTCGACGTACAGCCGCACTCCGTCGTCCACCCAGGCCCAAAAGTAGTACGAGCCGGCGTCAAAGTACACGTTCCTCGTCCAGCGCACAGAGAACAAGTCTTTGGGGATTTGGCCCGGGAAAGGTGAGGCATTTTTCCAGTCGAAATCGATGGCTGGATCGAATTGCCGCACCTGGGGCGAGCCTCCCAACTCCATGTTGTCAAAGTATTCTCCCAGCCACGCCTCGCCCGGATAGGCTCCGGGCAGGGGTTGGATCGGCTGAGTGTAGGAGCCGGCCGGGATGAACAGCCACTGCCCGACGTAGATGCTGGTCGAGCTGGCCAGGCTGTTGGCCTGCATGATGGCATACACGCTGGTGTTGAAGCGCGTGGCGATGCTCTCCAGCGTGTCGTAATACTGCACCTGGTACCACGTGCCGCTGGTGCTTGGCGGATAGGTGTAGGAGCTGGCCGGGATGAACAGCCACTGCCCGACGTAGATGGTCGTGCTGGTCAGGTTGTTGGCCTGCATGATGGCGTACACGCTGGTGTTGAAGCGCGCGGCAATGCTGTCCAGGCTGTCGGAATATTGCACCTGGTACCACGTGCCACTGCCTGTTGGGACAGGCGTGGGGTAGGTGTAAGGCTGCGGCGTGGGCGTGGGGTAGGTGTAAGGCTGCGGCGTGGGTACTGGTTGTGGCGACGAAGCCCATATGCCGAGTTGGTTTTGACAGACCGGGCCGTCCGTCATATTGGTCCACAGCACGTTTGGAATAGCCAACTGTTGGCCCACCCACAAGGCGTACGGGTAGGTGAGGCCGTTCTGGCTGGCGATGGCCCAGGGCGAAACCCGGTAGGCCCGCCCGATGCAGTACAAGGACTCGCCGGCGCGAACGACGTGATAGCCCAGGATGTTCGAGGCCGGCGCCAGCGTCGGAGTGGGATAGTAGTAAGGCTGCGTCGCTCCCCCCACCGTCACCTGCCCGTGCTGCACGCTGAACGCGATGGGCACGGAGACGTTATCGGACAAATTGACCAGGCTAAAGATCAGCGGCGAGCTGCCGGCGGCCGTGGCATAGAAGCTGATGGTGGCCAGCACGCCGCTGCCGCTCACCGCCGAGCTGGGCGGCAACTGCATCACGCTAAAGTCGATCCGGCCATAGACGGGGTCCACGCTGTTCTGCGCGATAAAGTCCGGCCTGAGCAGCGACCCGGCCGCGATCTGAATGCCTGGCTGGCTGGGATCGGCGTCTTGGATGCTCATGACGGCTGGGTTATACGTCATGTGGAGCTCGACCCCGGCCAGGTTCGTCACGTTGTCGATTCGAATGTAAACGCTTGCCACCTGGCCGACCGCCACCGTCAGCGCCTGCGGGTCAGTCCGCACAAACGTGTAACTGGCGTGTGCCAGTTGAGGACCGCCGATCAGCGAGATGACGATGGCGGCCACGATGACCCCCGCAAAAATCTTGAAACTCTGTCTCGTGCTTTTCATGTCCTTACCTCCAATTACGATAAGGCGTTGTTAGGAAACAACGTCACCATTTTCTACACATTCTCGTTCGTAAAATGTGTGCCAAGTAGGAAAGTTACTTCCTTACCGTTAAGGGGGGCAAGATCGGGGGGACTGGCAGAAAGGGCCTGGCAGGCCTTCCAAAGACCTGACAGGTCTTCTTGAGACCTGTCAGGTCTGGCGAACTCGTCTAGCGAATACATAATACCTGGCCGGGAAAGATCAGGTTCGGATTCAAGATGTTGTTGGCAATGGCGATAGACCACGCCGTTGTGTTGTAGCGGCGAGCGAGTGAAGAGAGTGTGTCACCACGCTGCACGACATGTGTGGCCCGGCAGCCAGAAGATGGTGGGACGGGCGTGGGCGCTGTTGTCGAACCGCCGCCGAATTGGCGCGTGCACACCGGCCCATAAGGCGGATTGGTCCACAACACGTTGGGGATGGCCAGGACCTGGCCGACTCGCAGCCGGTAGGGATAGATGACCCCGTTCTGGCTGGCGATGGACCACGGCAGGACATTGTAAGCTCGCCCAATGCAGAACAGCGTCTCTTGCTGGCGTACTGTGTGGTAACCCAGAATGCCGCCGCCGGTGGGAGGCAAGGCCGGGGTGGCGGTTGGATAGCCGGGCACGGGCGTGGCGGTCGGATAGACCGGCACCGGGGTGGCGGTTGGATAGCCGGGCACGGGCGTGGCGGTCGGATAGACCGGCGCCGGGGTGGCAGTCGGATAGACTGGCGCCGGGGTCGAGGTGGGGACGACGCCATCCGAGCCAACCGTCACCTGGCCACTCTGGGGCGTCACCGAGATCGCGCCGGCGTTTGCGTCGGCCAGGTTGACCCCAGTGAACACGAGCTGCGAGCTGCCGGCCGTCAGGCCCCTGAAGGTGATGGTGGCCAGCACGCCGCTGCCGCTGACCGCCGCGTTGGGCGGCAGTTGAAGAACACTAAAGTCAATCGTGCCCTGGCTAGGATTGGCCTGGTTCTGCGCAATAAAGTCAGCTTTGAGGAACGAACCGGCTGTAATTTGCACGCCCTCGGTATTCGGATTGGCGTCCACGACTTCCACGATAGCCGGGTTGTACGAGAGGTGGAGTTCAACGCCATACAGGCCACTCACGTTGTCAATGTAGACGTTGACCGTGCCGGTCTGGCCGGGTGACAGCGCCAGCGTGGCCGGGTCGAAGCGGATCACGGCGGAGGCAGCGCCGGCCAACGGCGCTTGGGTCGACATAGAGAGCATGGCCACGGCCATCGTGCCCGCCAGTGCTTGGACAAGTCTTTTGGTATTCATCGTTTCATCTCCTGGTATTCTTAAGGCGTGCCTAGGGGGGTAGCTCGTTCACCACCAGGCCAAGGCTAATAAGGGTCTATCACATCATCACTCTGACTGTGCTTCTCCCACAGGCTCGCCTCGTGCTGGTGGCAAGCCTGTGGGAGAGCGTGTTGCACCGCTATGGGATGCATAGCCGCTGTCCGGCAAAGATCAGGTTCGGATTGGCGATGCGGTTGGCGGACGCGATCGCCCATACCGTCGTTCCATAGCGCCGCGCGATCGAGTAAAGCGTATCGCCGTAGCGCACGGTGTAGACTGTCTGGCAGCCGCCAGTCGGCCGCGGCTGGTAGGCCGGCACCGGCGTCGCCTGGATGGGGTCGTCGCCGAACTGAGCCGCGCATACCGCCCCGGCCGAAGGATTGACCCACGGCGAGTTCGGGATGGCCAGCACCTGGCCGGTGTACAAGTTGTACGGGTAGACCAGGTTGTTCTGGGTGGCGATGGCCCACGGCAAGATCGCGTAAGCCCGCCCGATGCAGAACAGGGTTTCCCCGGCGCGCACCGTGTGATAGCCCAGGACCTGCGCTGCCGGCTGAGCCGGCACCGCCGTCGGGGCTGGCGGCACGGCCGTCGGCGCTGGCGGCCAGGCCGTCGGCAGCGGCGGCCAGACCGCCGTCGGCGCTGGCGCCGGGGGCGTCGGCAGCGGGCTTACCTGGGCGTGCACGCTCGACACACCCTGCGTAACGGCTAGTCCTGCGAACAAGGCGATGACTACGACCGCGACAGTTCCTGCCAGGACATCCTTGAGAGAAATTCGAGTGTTCATTTTGCCTCCTATTATACTTTCAGATGTGGCTTTTTACCAGGCTGTAGGCCCGGTCTTGTTATAGTTGCTGGCGGCGATGGTCAGGTCGTAGATGTTGACCGTCCCATCGTCGTTGATGTCCACCGCATCGCGTGGAGCCAAGCCGCTCGCGTTGTAGTAGACCCCGATCTTGACCAGGTCGTAGATGTTGATGAGATTGTCGCCATTCACATCGCCACCCTGGAGCACCGTCGTTCCGATGTCGATGCCTCGCGGCGAGGCGCCGGCCACGTACACGCCGGTCTTGCGAGCTGCCAGGTAACCGGGATACCAGGCCTGCACGACGTAGGTGCCCCACATCGGCACGCTCAAGACGAAGCAGTTGTCCGTCGTGGTCTGCGTGATGGGCATCGAAGCGCCGATCGAAGCGGTCACGGTGATCGGCCCCTTGCTCGGCGCGATGTAGCCCCGGCGAGTCACGCAGCCCTGGATCGTGCCGACGCTGCGGATGTCGATGGTGGCCCCCACGGTGTGGTTGATGTACACATCATAGCCATCGGTGTCGACGAGCTTGGAGAGTGGCGAGGCGAGCGTGCCCGGCAGCACGGTCAGGTCTGTGACGCCGGCCGCTACGCCCATCCATTGAATGGTAGCCAGGGTGCCTGTCCGGTTATAGACCGGCCCGGCGCCAGGCTGCTGGGTGGCGACGATGTGCACGCAGGCTGTGTTGGTGATCGAGTTGGTCGCGACCGTGCATGGATTCTCCGTTCCCCCGCTTCCGTACGGGCTATCGAAGAACCCGCTCCTGAGCGAAAGGCCAGCAAAGCGCACCACAGCGGGATTGTAGCTGACATAGATCTCCGCTCCCATGACGCCTACCAGCGAGCTGGAGCCGCTGTTGCTCACAGACACGACCACGTCCGTGGTAAAGATGCCCTCCACGATGGGCGAGCCGCTGATATTGGTGATGCTCACCGAAGTGTAAAAATTGGGTGTTTGCGCCGCAGCAGGCAAGACGGGAAACACCCCGACTAACAAGCTGACCATAATCAGCATTCGCAAGACTGTTTTTGTACTCATTTGTATACCCTCCTACACACTAGATGCCTGAATTAGGTTTGACAATTGATATCGATCTTTTTGTGCCAGCGCGCGCAGCTATGCGACATAATCTCGTTTCCCAATTGCACTTTGATTATAAAGCAAAGCGGGATTGAGTGGATGTCAATTCAGTTACGAGCGTGTTACTCGTGAAGAGGGAAAAGTAGGGAGTAGGAAGGGCGCACGGCGGGAAGCAGGTGTGCTTTCCGCCGGCAGATCAGGCCGGCGACGGCGGTCTTGCACACGAGACCTTAAACCTTAAACTTGAACCTGGCCCCGCCTGCTCCACAGGTAGAGGTAGGGCAGCAGGCCGTAATAGTAGCTCAACAAGGCGCACAGCCGCAGGCCATGCAGGCCATCGCGATAGCCGCCCAACGTGACGAAACGCCACCAGAAATGGCGCGCCGGCTGTGAGAGCAGGTGGTAGGCCCTGGGATGAACACCCTGGCGGCGCAGCGCGTCCACTTCCAACGCGGCACGCCGGCGCTGCTTGGTGTGAAACTGGGCGAGGCTATCATAGTTGTAGTGGATCAGCACGTTCTTGAGGTGGGCAGTGGGGCCATCCAGCACGGCGACTTCTTCGACCGGGCGCTCGTAACGCGCATGGCCGGCCCGCAGCAAGCGCATCTGGTAGTCGGGATAGTAGCCCCCACCCAACGTCAGGTGGCCAAAAAGATAGTTGTGGCGTGGAACGTAATAGCCGGCCACCGCCGGCCCGGCCTGGATGATCTGGCGGATCTCGGCCGCCAGATCGGGCGTGGCGCGCTCGTCGGCGTCTACAAAGAACACCCACTCGGTCGGTGGGGCCGCGGCCAGAGCCGCGTTGCGCTGCTGGGCATAGTTTTCAAAGCGATGCTGGATCACCAACGCGCCGTGCTGGTGCGCCACGGCGATCGTCTCGTCCGTGCTAAAGCTGTCGAACACCAACACTTGCTTCACCCACGCCAGGCTGTCGATACAGGCCGCGATGTGACGTTCCTCGTTGAGGGTGAGGATGATGGCAAGAAGAGATTTGGGATTGTGAGTTTCGGATTTCGGATTTCGGATTTCGGACGCTCCGTTTCGAGCCGCTCCGCGCAGCTTCAAGTAGGGGCAGACCCCTGTGTCTGCCCCTGGACGACCACAGGCGGGCGCCCTTACTCGCGCTTCTTTTTGAGCATGTCGGCCACGCGTCCGCCGTCCAATTCGCCGCCTGGGCCGGAAGACGGGGGAGTTTGACGCCCGGCCGGCGGCGGGGTGGGGGCCTCGCGCGCCTGCCCGTCTGGCTCGGCGGTGGCCTCGCTCACTTCGGCCGTGGACCGGCGCGGGCGCCCCTCGGTCACTTCGGGCACCTTGGCTGGCGCAGAGGGCACGGCTGCCTGCTCCCCCGCGTCTGCCTTGGGCTTGCTGCTATGCTGTGGGCCGCGCACTCGGGCATTGATCAAGGTCAGAATTTTGTCTATCAGACTGCTCATCGTTCCTCCTCTTACGTTTTACGCATTACGTTTTAGGTCTTGAACATCTCCCCCACCTGCCGGTAGGCGTTGGCCAGGGCGGCGTCTGGCAGGCGCCCGGCCTGGGCCCGCGCCCCGGCCCGGACGAGCGCAAAAGCCAGGCGGCGCTTCCAGGCCGGGTAATAGGTGGTGTACAGGCGCTTGCGGCTGCGCCACAGGGCCACGATCATCTCCGGGCGTGCCTGGGCCGACGATTGCCCACCGTAATGGACGATCTCGGCCTGCGGCACGCAATAGATCCGCCAGCCGGCCGCCTTGATGTGCCAGCACCAGTCGATCTCTTCGCAGTACATGTGAAAGCCCTCGTCCATCAGCCCGGCATGGGCGATCGCCTCGGCCCGCACCATCAAGGCCGCGCCGAGCGGGTGATCGACCTCGAAGGGGCGGCCGGCAGCGTACAGGCGGCGTGGGTAACGGCCATTCAGGCGGCTTTCGAGCAGACGCCCGTGCAGTGGCCAGAAATCCAGCCCGATTTGTGCCAGGCCCGGAAAGCCAAAGGCGCTGTGCTGAAAGCTGCCGTCGCCGTACACCAGCCGCGCCCCACACGCCCCGGCCTGGGGGGTGCGGTCCATGAAATCGACCATCGCCGCGATAGCTCCCTCGCGCACAAGCGTGTCTGGATTGAGGAGTAGGACGTAGCGAGGGCGATCCGGGCCTTGGGTTTCAGATTTCGGGTTTCGGGTTTCGATGCTCTGCGTCGAGTGTCTAGCTCCCAGCCCCAGCTCACGTAGGCCCTGGTTATTGCCACCAGCAAAGCCCTCGTTGTGGCTGTTGGCGATCAGCCGCACCTGGGGGAAACGCCCCCGCACCATCTCCACGCTGCCGTCACGGCTGGCGTTGTCAACCACCACGACTTGAAAGCTGAAAGCTGAAAGCTGAAACCTAAATAGCGCTTCCAGGCACGCGGCTAGCAGCTCGCGCACATTCCAGTTGACAATGACGATCGCCAAATCGAGCTCGTTCATCCTACTTCCTACTTCCGACTCCCTACTTTCTACTCCCTCACCGGTGAGGTGGCCACGTCAATCGTGATGTGATGCGGGTCCACGTTGTTGTTAAGCGACGAAATTTCCACGTCTTCGTGGATCAGGCCGGCCCAGAAATAGAGCGGGTTACGCGGCGGCACTTGAGTGATGCGGATGCAGCCGCTGATCACGGCCCGCCGGCCCGCCGGCAGGTAGTAATAGTCCTGTCCGTCCAGTGTGACAACTTCCAACTCGGATGGGCTACCCACGGCCCACCGGTAGGGGTAATTGCGCAGAGAGGTGTCAAAATCGATGCCTATCCGCCACGCGCCAGATTCTGTCGGGTAACCGCTCGCCTTTTCGGGGCGCGGAAAGTTGTAATTTTGCTCCATGTCATAGCAGTCGCCTGGCTGCGGCCCGCTGGTGCGGATGGGCACAGCGCCATAGTTTTCTACCGTGAGCGTAAAGTAGAGCGTCTCACCCAGCAAAATAGTTTCAGCGCTGAACTCGACCTCACCGTCCACGATCTCGGCGCGCGGCACGCCGGCCTGGCTGATAGTCAGCGTGGTGGTAATCTGGGTGAACTGTCCCACGTGGTCGATGGCCTCAGCCACCACCGTATAGTCGCCATCCGGGGGAGGCTCGGCACCCTGGTCGACGCCGGCATCATAGTCGAAGGTGTGTAGCCCTTTCTCGCCTAGCTGCCGCTGCCCAGCCTGTTCGGTCACCGGGTACTCGATTCCATCTGCCCCCAGCAGATACACGCGCAGTGTGGCGTCTTTGCTCACAGCCACGTTGATGGTCGCCCGATCACTCAAGCCATCGCGGTTTGGCGTAAAGACGGGTGGAAAAGCCGTGAGCTTGGTCAGCGTCAAGACTTCCGTATCGGCGTTGGCAATGATCAGCGATCCGCTCCGGCTGGCGGACTCGGCACCGTCGTTGGCCTCGATCACCCAGGTGTAGGTGCCGTCGGGCAGCATGCGGTTGTCGATGACCCCGCCGAACAGCATCTCGTGAGCGCCCAGGCTGCGTGCCAGCTCGCGGCGGAAATAAAAGCGCTGCCCTTCTGCATTCTCAAAGTAGAGCGAGAGGGTGGCATTCCGCCCCAAGGTGTAGCTGATGTGCGTGGCATCGCCTTGGCCGTCGCCATTGGGCGTGATTGTCGACGGTGACAGATCAGCGCTGACGATGAGCGGCTTGGGGGCACAGGCTACCAACGCCGTCACCAACGCCCCTAGCACAAGAATCGTTTGAAACAAGCGAGACACTGACAAGCGTGACCTCCTCATAAAATCAACTCTCAATACCAGGAAATTATAACATAGCCCGGCAAATCAACAAATCAGCAAATTCTAATTCCCAATTAACAGTTTTGAGGTATAATTGCTTACAAGGTAAAGAGATGGTATACGGAGGTTGAGTTGGGCGAGCAGAATCGAAATTGGTTGGTTTACATTGTTATTTTTGTCATCATGGGGGTGATCATTATCAGCCGGATACCGGCGCCAGAGCCGACGAGCAGCATGCAACTGCAGGAGCTAGCCGAGGCGATCCGCGCTGGTGAAGTGCAGACTATCAGCATGAGTGGCGATGAAGTGAGCATCGAGTTCAAGGCCAATCGGCCAGACGGCAAGCTGCACAAGGAAGCGGCCAACAGCCTGGCCGAACAATTGACCGTGTACGGGATAACGGCGGCTGAGTTGGAGGAGATCGAGTTCGAGGTCGTTCCGCCGAGCAATTATGACGAGATGGTACAACTGGCGCTTTATATCGTGCCTGTCATTTTGGTCGCTGGCTTTATCTGGTACATGTATCGCCAGACTCGCTCGGCCAACAACCAGGCCTTTTCGATCGGCAGGAGCAAGGCCCGCATGGCGGATGCCGAGCAGCCTACGGTGACATTCGATGACGTGGCCGGCACGGACGAGGCCAAGCAAGAGCTGGCGGAAATCGTCGAGTTTCTCAAAGAACCGGACAAGTTCATCCAATTGGGGGCGCGCATCCCCAAGGGCGTATTGATGGTGGGGCCTCCCGGCTGTGGCAAGACGCTGATGGCCAAGGCCGTATCGGGCGAGGCCGGCGTGCCGTTCTTTTCCATCTCCGGCTCGGAATTCGTCGAGATGTTCGTGGGCGTGGGTGCTAGCCGGGTGCGTGACCTGTTCGACCAGGCCAAGCGCCACAGCCCGTGCATCGTGTTCGTGGACGAGATCGACGCCGTGGGCCGCCATCGCGGCGCTGGATTGGGGCACGCCAACGACGAGCGCGAGCAGACGCTCAACCAGATCCTGGTGGAAATGGATGGCTTTGGCACCGACACTAACGTGATCGTGGTGGCAGCTACCAACCGGCCGGATATACTTGACCCTGCACTGCTGCGCCCCGGCCGCTTCGACCGGCGTGTGGTGCTCGATCGTCCCGATATCAGGGGACGGCGGGCCATCTTGGACGTGCACGTGCGTGGCAAGCCGCTGGGGGACGGCATCGACCTGGATCAACTGGCCAGGAACACGCCCGGATTCGTGGGGGCCGACATTGAGAACACCGTCAACGAAGCGGCTATCCTGGCGGCGCGCCGCAACAAGAAAACGATTGGCATGGCAGAGTTTGAAGAAGCTGTGGAGCGCGTGGTGGCCGGCCCCGAACGCCGCAGCCGCATTCTCAGCGACAAGGAAAAACGCATCGTAGCTTATCACGAAGCAGGCCATGCGATCGTGTCGCGCAGCGTGCCGCACGGTGACCCGGTCCAAAAGATCAGTATCATCTCGCGCGGGGAGGGCCTGGGGTACACGGTGGCATTGCCTACCGAAGATCGTTATTTGGGCAGCCGGGCCAGGTTCCGGGACAAGCTGGCCTATATCCTGGGCGGTCGCGCGGCCGAAGAGATTGTCTTTGGTGAGATGACGACAGGCTCCGGCAATGATTTGGAGCGCGTGACCGAGCTGGCGCGCGCCATGGTCACGCGTTATGGCATGAGTGACAAGCTGGGACCCATGGCCTACGGCAAGCACAATAGCATGATCTTTCTGGGCAGAGAGCTGGGTGAACAACGCGATTATAGCGAGCGTGTGGCTCAAGAAATCGATGTCGAGGTGCGCCGTATCGTCACCGAGGCTTACCAGAGAGCACGAGCCATTTTGACCGAAAAGCGCGAGCGGCTGGAAGCCGTCGCGCAACGTTTGCTCAGGATAGAGACGATTGGCCAGGTCGAGTTCGAGGCGCTCTATACCGGCAAGGCACTCCCGCCGGAGCCGTTGAGCGCTCAGCCTGACGCGCCGCCACCCCCACCACCTCGCGTGCAGCCACTGCCCGGCGCGCCGCGCCTGGCACCTACACCGGTGTAGGGCGAAGGCTGCCCAAAACAATTCGACCGGGAAGTGTCGTGAGTGCGATAGACGCTCAGGAATAACAGAGGCAAGCAGGCAGGGGGGACCTGTCTGGCCTTTTGCCGCGCGTGCCGGGAAGATCCCGGAGTGTGTGAATGGGCAATTGACTGTCGACCATGGTCTTTTCACGACAATCAGAGGAGACGACAATGTTGGCCCGGATTAGACGTTGGCTTGCCCTGCCGGTCTTGGAGAGCGAAGAACAGAACCGTGTCGCTCTCCTTTTGAACACCATGTTGCTCACGAGCCTGGCCATCGTGGCCATGTTTGTCGTCAGCCTAAATATCCTCGCGTCGCCACGAGCCCCTCGGGTCGCCCTGGGAACGGCCGCCGTTTTGCTGGGAGCGCTTTTTCTGCTGCGCCGTGGCCAGGTGCGGGCAGCCAGCCTGCTGTTACCCACAGCCATCTTTCTGATTGTGACGATCTACACTGGGCTGGCCGGCCAGGGCATACGCCACACCGCTGTCACGGCCTACTTTGTGGTCATCCTGCTCGCCGGACTGCTGCTGGGCGCTAGGACCACGCTTGTCTTTGGTGCCCTGAGCCTGCTCGCCTCGTTGGGCCTGTTCTACGCCGAGGCCAACGCTCTTTTCACTGCGCCACCCCGGACGACCACGCTTGCCCACTGGATTATGTTGGCCGCCATGCTTAGCCTGGCGACAGTGCTGCTGAGTCTGGCGATGAACAGCCTGCGCCAGGCGCTCGACCGCGCCCGCGACAGCGAGGAGCGCTACCGCAGCCTGGTCGAGACCTCGCCCGACGCTATCACGCTGACCGACTTGCAGGGCAATATCCTCATATGCAACCAGCAGGCGGCCACTTTGTACGGCCTCGAGCGTGTAGAACAGGCGGTTGGCCAGAACGCTCTCGAGTTTATCGTTCCCGAGGACCGGCCGCGCGCCATCGAAAACATGCGGCGCACGCTGGAAACAGGCTGCGTTAAAGACCTGACGTATCAGTATTTCAGGGTCGACGGCAGCCGCTTTACGGGCGAGTTGAGCGCCTCGCTGATTCGAGACGCGGAGGGCCGGCCTCAAGCCTTTATCGGCATCGCGCGCGATATCAGCCAGTGGGTGCAGGCCGAGGAAATGCTCCGGCAGCTCAAAGAGTTCAACGAGGAAATCATCCAAAACATGGCCGAAGGCGTCATCTTGCAAGACGAGCAGGGACACTTTACCTTTGTCAACCCGGCCGCGGCCGCCCTGTTGGGCTACACACCCGAAGAAGTGCTCCAGTTAGACATGTTCAGCATCGTCCCACCCGATCAGCACGCGCTCGTCTTGGCTATCGGCGAGCGGCTTGCTCGAGGCCAGGCGGAACGCTACGAGATCGACGCGCTGCACCGGGATGGCCGGCGGCTGTCTCTCCTGGTCAGCGGGCGGCCTCGTATGGTCAACGGCCGTTTTGCCGGCATCATGGCCGTCATGACCGACATCACCGAGCTCAAGCAGAAAGAGCTCATGCTCCAACGACAGTTGAACGAGCTGGTCGTGCTGCACGCCGTCGCCACCGCCGGCGCCGAAGCGACCGACGAGGCGGCGCTGATCGAGCGCGCCACCCAGATCGTCGGTGAGACCTTGTATCCTCACAACTTTGGCGTCCTGCTGCTGGACGAGGGCGCTGGCGTCCTGCGTTTCCACCCCTCGTACCGCGGCCTGGCAGAAGGGGAGATCGAGGCCATCCCGTTGGGGAACGGGATCACGGGACGCGTGGCGCTGGACGGGCAGCCCCGCCGCGTCGCCGACGTTCGCGGCACTCCCGAATACCTGGGGCTCGATCCGCTGGTTCGCTCCGAGCTGTGCGTGCCGCTCCAAGTGGGCAAACACCTCATCGGCGTGATCAACGCCGAAAGCGCCCAACTGGAGGCCTTTGCGGAGGCTGACGAGCGCTTGTTGATCACCTTCGCCAGGCAATTGGCCACCGCCATCGAAAAGATCCGGCTGTACGCCGAGTCCCGCCAACGCGCTGAGGTCTTGGTGGCTGCCCTGGCCAGGCTGGAAGAGCTGGATCGCCTCAAGAGCGAGTTCATCCAGAACGTGTCGCACGAGCTGCGCACGCCGATGGGCATCATTATGGGCTACGCCGAGCTGCTGGACAACTGCGACTTGGGCGAGCTGCAGCCCGACCAACGCGGCCCGGTGGCCGTTATCGCCCGCCGGGCGCGCATGCTCAAAAAGCTGGTGGACGATTTGATGGCTATTATGGAAGCCGAGTCCGGCCGCTTGGAACGCAAACCCATCGACCTGGAAGATCTGGCCCGCGCGCAGTTGGCCGATTTCGAGGCGGCGGCTGCCAAAGCCCAGTTGTCGCTGGCGGCCAATCTTGCGCCCGGCCTGCCGCAAGTGCTGGGCGACGAGGCTCACTTGCGCCGTGTGCTGGATAACCTGGTAGGCAACGCGCTCAAGTTCACCCCCGCCGGCGGTTCGATTAGCGTGAGCTTGCAAAGCGAGGGAACGAACGTGGTGCTCGAAGTGACAGACACCGGCGCCGGCATCCCGCACGATCAGTTGGAGCGCATCTTTGAGCGTTTTTACCAGGTGGATGGCAGTATGAGCCGCCGGCACGGCGGTGTGGGCTTGGGCCTGTCACTGGTGAAAGAGATCGTCGAAGCACACAACGGGCAGGTGAGCGTGCAAAGCGCGCTGGGCAGGGGGGCGAGCTTCCGGGTTGCCTTGCCGGCCATGTCGGAAATAGCCACAGAGCCACAGAGGACACAGAGTTAAAAAGTTTCCCATGTTCCGCTCTGGCGTCGTCTTCGACCGCCCTAGTCACTGCTGCCGGGGCCGATGAAGGTGTTGGGCGGAATGACCGTGCTCTTGGGCACCACGACGATGCCGTCCCGCACCACCCAGTGATCCGTGTCGATGTTGGTGTTGTCTGGGAAGGGGCGAATGACCACATCGGCGCCCATGCGGACATTCTTGTCCAGGATAGCGCCCTCGATCTGGCAGCGTGGCCCAATGCCCAGCGGAATGCCGCCGCGCGGCTCTACGCCGCTGGGGTCGTAGTAATCCGCACCCATCACGATGCTGTCGGCGATGGTGACGTCTTCGCCGATCTGGCTGCGCACGCCGATGACGGAATGCGTAATTTTGGCTGCACGGATGCAGCCGCCCTCAGCCAACACCACGTGGTGCAGCGCGCTCTCCTCGACGGTCGAGCCAGGCAAGAAGCGCGGGTGCGAATAAATCGGCCGGTTGGGATCGTAAAAGTTAAAAGGCGGCTGGGGAGAGGCCAAAGCCAGGTTGGTTTCGTAAAAGGAACGCATCGTCCCGATGTCCACCCAGTAATCGTCAAAGTCGAAGCCGAACACAGGCCGGGTCTGGAGCGCGCTGGGGATGACGTGGCTGCCAAAGTCGGCCAACTCGACATCCTGCAGGAGAGCGATCATGGTATCGGTGTTGAAGAGATAAATTCCCATCGATCCCAGGTAAGGCCGTTCTGGATCGTCGCGGCTGACAAAGTCGGCCAGCACGGCCGGGTCCTTGGGTTTTTCGACAAAGTCCACGATGCGCAGCTCGGCATCACGCTTCAAAAGCCCATAGCGCGCGGCGTCTTGGCGGGCGATAGGTTGAACGGCCACGGTGATCTCGGCGCCAGCCTTGTCGTGGAAATCGACCATGGCGGCATAGTCCATGCGGTAAAGGTGGTCGCCGGCCAGGATCAGGACGTGAGACGCGCCGGTGGCCCTGATTTCGAACAACTGCTTGCGCACCGCATCGGCCGTGCCCTGGTACCAATCGACGCTGTCCGGCGTTTGTTCGGCGGCCAGGATCTGCACCCAGCCTGTGTGAAAAGCGTCAAAGTTGTAGGTGTGGGTGATGTGGCGATGCAGCGAGACCGAGTTGAACTGGGTCAGGATGGCGATACGATAAATGCCGGCATTGATGCAGTTGCTGATGGGGATGTCGATCAGGCGATACTTGCCGGCGATGGGCACGGCCGGCTTGGAGCGCATCTTGGTGAGGGGATAAAGGCGGCTGCCGCGTCCGCCGCCTAATATAACGGCCAACACGTTGTTGAGAGCAATCATGGCAAACCTCCAAATTGGACATCCCAATTGGGCATCGTCATTCTATACATTATAGTGCGGACTTGAGTCCACGTCAACTGCGACTTGACTAAACCCACTACTTACGTTACAATTTACATTCGCACGAGGCGAACGTGGTGTACGGTAAATTATGTTTGAAACACTGACCGGCAAGTTACAGGCAGTCTTTGACAAGCTTTCCAAGCGCGGCTTATTGAGCGAGGAGGATGTGGATGCCGCGCTGCGCGAGGTGCGCTTGGCGTTGCTGGAAGCCGACGTGCACTATACCGTCGCCAAGGATTTCCTGGCGCGCGTGCGTACGCGTGCGGTGGGCGCCGAGGTTCGCAAGCACCTGAACCCGGCCCAACAGGTCGTTAAAATCGTTCATGAAGAGCTGATTGCCACCCTGGGCCAGGCAACGCCGCTCAACCTGTCCGGCCCCAGCCCACACGTCATTATGCTGGTAGGCTTGCAGGGCAGCGGCAAAACCACGACGGCCGCCAAGCTCGCCCAACGCTTGCGCCAGTCGGGCCAACGCCCGCTCCTGGTCGCGGCTGACACCTATCGCCCGGCCGCCATCACTCAACTCGAGGTCCTGGGCAAGCAGTTGGGCATGCCGGTGCACAGCGAAGGCGTACAGACGCCTCCGCCCCAAATTTGCCGCAATGCCCTGCAACGCGCTCGCGATGGCGCCTACAGCGTGGTGATCCTGGACACGGCCGGCCGCCTGCACATCGACGAGGCGATGATGGCTGAATTGGAGGCCATCAAGCAACTGACCAGCCCCGCGGAGGTGCTGCTGGTCGTCGACGCCATGACGGGCCAGGACGCGGTGCGTGCGGCCGGCGATTTCAACCAACGTGTTGGCGTCACCGGCTTGATCATGACCAAGGTGGATGGTGACGCGCGCGGCGGGGCTGCCATCAGCGTGCGCTCGGTCAGCGGTGTGCCGATCAAGTTCATGGGCATTGGCGAAAAGACCGATGGGCTTGAACCGTTTGCGCCGGACCGGCTGGCCAGCCGTATCTTGGGGATGGGCGATGTGCTCAGCCTGATTGAAAAGGCCGAAGCCACGCTGGACCAGGAGCAGGCCGTCCAGCTGACCAACAAGCTGCTGGAGGGCAAGTTTGACCTGGAGGACTTTCTCAAGCAGGTGCAGCAGGTCAAGCAGCTCGGCCCGATCAGCCAACTGCTCGAAATGGTGCCGGGCTTTTCCAAGCTGAAAGTGGACGTCGCACCCGAGTTGGCCGACGGGCAGATGCGCCGCGTTGAAGCCATCATCAACTCGATGACGCCCCAGGAACGGCGCCATCCCGACATTCTGAATGGCAGCCGCAAACGGCGTGTCGCCAGCGGCAGCGGCACGAGCGTCCAGGAAATTAATCAGTTATTGTCCCAATTTCGCCAAATGCAGCGCATGATGAAGCAATTGGGCTCGAACAAAGGACGTGGGCTGATGTCCATGTTCCACTAAAGTCACATATCAAATTGTAGATAGCACATTAAGGAGTAAGAGAGTGGTACGTATTCGATTGCGCCGTATCGGCGCCAAACGCCAACCGAGTTATCGGATCGTCGTGGCTGATTCCGAGGCGCCACGCGATGGCAACTTTATCGAGCGGATTGGTTTTTACAATCCACGCACGGAACCGGGTAGCGTCGAGATCAACGAAGAGCGCGCGTTATACTGGTTGAATGTTGGGGCACAGCCGTCTACTTCTGTGCAGCGGCTCTTGACGCACTGTGGCACGTGGGAGCGTTTTCGGCGACTGAAAGCGGGCGAGCCCTTGGAAGCTCTGTTGGAAGAAGCCCGGCAAGCTGATGCAACGAAAGCCCCAGTCGATGCGAGGACGAGGCTGCGCCCCCAGACCGCCAGACCCAAGCCAGTTGCTCAAGCTGAGGAGGCGGCGACCGAATAAGCGGGTCTCCCTGCCTGGCACACATCTGGCGATCCAACACCTGACCTGAATCAAATCCAATTCCTGACAAGAAACAAGGGAGCTTGACACAATGAAAGAGTTAGTCGAATATATCGCCAAATCCTTGGTGGATGATCCTTCGCAAGTGCAAGTGAGTGAAGTCGCCGGGCAAGGCTCACTCGTCCTCGAATTGCAAGTGGCGCCTGAAGACATGGGGCGCATCATTGGCAAAAATGGACGGGTGATCAATGCGATCCGCACGCTGCTGCGCGCCGGCGCTGCCAGGCAAGGCAAGCGAGTGACGCTGGAAGTTCTCTAGCCTCCAGACATGGACAAAATTGCCAGCCGAGGCCCAGGAGTGAATGCCGCTCCTGAGCCTCGCTTTTTAACTGTGGCCCGCGTGGGGCGGGCCTGGGGCTTGCGAGGCGAGTTCAAGCTCCAGGCCTTGGCGGAGCGCCCGGACGAGCTGCTGCGGCTGGGTACGCTTTACCTGGGCGAGTCCCAAACGCCCTGCCAGGTGGAGCGCTTCCATTGGCATCGGGCCGAGCTGCTGCTCAAGCTCGTCGGCTGCGATGATCGCAGCCAGGCTGAGACCCTGCATGGCCAGTTGCTGCGCATACGGCTGGAGGATGCCCCCCCACTTGGCCCTAATGAGTATTACTGCCACCAATTGCTTGGCTTAAAAGTCGTTACGCTCGAAGGAGAGGAGTTGGGTACGCTGGACGCTATCTGGGAGACCGGGGCGAATGACGTTTACGTCGTCCGTGGCGCGCGCGGTGAGATCTTGCTCCCCGCCTGCAGCGAGGTCATTCGCCAAATCGACCTGGAGCACGGCCTAGTGCTGGTGCACTTGCTGCCTGGCTTGCTGTAGGGGCGCTTCGCGAAGCGCCCCTACGGGGTGTACCCGATTTTTCCTTCTTATGGTATACTTACTAGTACTACAACGAGACTTTGATCGTGTTGGTACCGGGCAGCATGCTTGCCCGGACCGCCCGAGGGTTCCCTCCGGGACGCTTCGC
>JAFGFO010000008.1 GCA_016931085.1 Thermoflexales bacterium | reverse complement strand
GGCTACGTCGAGCGCCTGAAGGACGATTTCACCGTCATCACCGTCGACATCCGGGGCAGCGGGGACAGCGCACCTTCAGGGGATAGCGTCCTGTATGACCCAACGGACTATGCCATCGAAAAGATTTGCCAGGACATCGACGCGGTGGCCGACGCATGCGGAGTGGACCAGTTCGCCGTGTGGGGCTACAGCTTTGGGGGCAACATCGCTCGCTACCTGGGCGCCTGGTCGGAGCGGGTGACGGCGGTGGCCATCATCGGCGTCCCCTTTGGCCCGATAGACGAGGACTTTATCACCGACTTTGTGACCAAATGGGCGCCCCTGGTGGAAGCCTACAAGCGAGGCCAAGCCCTGCCTGCCAAGGAACGCAAGCCGATCGCCAGCGGGCAAATCCCCACGTACCTGGCGTGCTTGCAGGCCATGCGAAGCTGGCCGAGCATCGAGCCTGGCGACGTCGCCTGCCCGGCGCTGCTGCTGAGCGGCACCAAGAACCAAGTGCCCATGGACTGGATCGAGGCCCACCGCCAGGCGCTCGAACAAGCCGGCACGCGCGTCGAGATCATCCCAGGCCTGAACCACCTGCAAGAGTTCAGCCAGGTCGAGCGCGTCTTTCCGGTCGTCAAGTCGTTCTTCAAGGAGACTTCCGAAGTCTTGAAGACTTCGGAAGTCTAGACCTTACAAGGAGACAGAGGTGGAACCGACAAAAATCGTCTCGAGCGATCGAATCATCCTGCTGGGCCTTGGCTTTTTTGGCGATCCCTTTGCCAGCAGCGGGGGTTGGACCGAGGAGAACGAGATCGGCCGGCTTTGGAGCCGTTTTATCAAGTACTGCGAGCACCACGCGGACCAGTTGGCGCACGTGGTGGAGCCAGGCGTCAGCTACGAGCTGCACATCCCGCACGAAGAAACAGCCTCGACGGGGCATTACGAGGTCTTTGTCGGGGTCCAGGTCGAGCGCCTGGAAGACGTGCCGGTGAAGCTGTCGGTCAAAGTCCTGCCGCCCGCGAGCTACGCCGTTTTTACGTTGAAAGGGCAGCAAATCACCTCAGAAGATTGGCTCCATGAGATTCAAGCCTGGCTGACGGCCTCAGACCACCAGCAGGCCTACGCTTACAGCTTCCAACGCTACGATTCGCGCTTCAAAGGCTTGGACAAGATCGACGAGTCGGAACTCGACGTTTATGTTCCTGTGGCGTGACAAACTATCCCAAATCAGTTACAATGTAAGTGATTTGGGATCATTGTCATGTCCAACACCAGGCTGATAGCGGACGCGATCGACTTTATGGAAGACAAGCTCCAGGCAGAGCTTGTCATTGCCGACGCCGCCGAGGCGGTAGCGTGCTCGCTGTTCCATTTTTGCCGCCTGTTCAACCAGCTCACCCATCACACGCCCTATGATTACCTCCTTCGCCGGCGGCTGTCCGAGTCCGCCCGCGAGCTGCTCGAAAGCGAGCGGAAAATCATCGACGTCGCCCTGGACTATCAATTCAACGGCCCCGAAACCTACTCGCGCGCCTTCAAGCGCATGTTTGGGGTGCAGCCTAGCCAATGGAAGAAGCACGGCAGAATACCGCGTCGCTCCTTGCTGCCCAGGCTCACTTTGGACTATATCGAGCACGTCAACCAGGGCGATTATCTCAAGCCGGTACCGGTAGAGAGGGAGGCCTTTTGCGTCGCGGGATTCTCGACCCTGGTCAGGGGAGAGCGGCAGGCAGCCGACGGGCTGTGGAAGATGTTGGGCGGCCACGGCGAGGGAATCGAAGACGCAGCCAGGTATGGCATTGTCTCTTACCCAAGCGCTTGGGAAGGCGACGACTTTTTTTACATGGCAGCGGTCAAGGTGGAATCCCCACACGTCACGAATCCCAGCCTGGTGGTGAAAACGATCCCGGCCATGAGCTACGCCAGGTTCATCCACAAGGGCCGCGCGCGTGAACTCGAGCTGAGCCTGGCGTATATCTATCACACCTGGCTGCCCAAATCGGGCCTGGGCCTGGCCTGCCCGCTGGAAATCGAAGAATACGGGCCGGCCTTTGTCGATGGCCCGGAAGCCGAGCGGGCGATTTACGTTCCGGTCACCTGAGAATACTATGCGCAAGCGTATTTTTATCTCCTTCGCCCTCTTGCTGGCCCTGCTGGGCGTGGGGCTGGCCGTGCGGGCCTGGCTGTTTGTGGACCTCCCCTCACTAGACAGCCTGGATGCCAATCTGCACGCGCCGTCGACACGCATCCTCGACCGCAACGGGCGGCTGTTGTACCAGATCAACGACCCACACGCGGGGCGGCACACGCCGCTCCAGTTGGACGAGATCCCGCTTTACTGCCGCCAGGCCACGGTGGCCACGGAGGACGCCACCTTTTACACCAATCCCGGCGTGGAGTGGGCCGGGATCGTGCGGGCGGTGTGGATCAACCTGCGCGGCGGCGAGACGCTTTCGGGCGGCAGCACCATCACCCAGCAGTTGGCGCGCAACCTGCTGCTCAGCTCCCAGGAGCGCAGCCAGCGCACGTTGACGCGCAAGCTGCGCGAGAGCATCCTGGCCTGGCGGCTGGCGCGCGCCTACAGCAAGGATCAGATCCTGGCGCTTTACCTGAACCAGGTCTACTATGGCAATCTCGCTCACGGCATCGAAGCGGCCGCCAACACCTATTTCGGCAAAAAAGCGGGCGAGCTGGACCTGGCCGAGTGCGCCCTGTTGGCCGGCCTGCCGCAATCGCCGCCGGCGTACGATCCGCTGATCAATCTGCCGGCCGCCCAGGGGCGGCAGGCGACGGTGCTCAAGCTGATGGTCAAACACGGCGCGATCTCGAGCGAGCAAGCCGCCCTGGCGCGCAATGAGCGGCTGGGGTTCGCGGCGGTGCCCCACCCCATCGAGGCGCCGCATTGGGTGATGTACGTTCGAGCCTGGCTCGAGGGCCAGTTCGGGTTAGAAGCATTGTACCGGGACGGGCTGGTCGTCACCACCACGCTCGATCTCGATTGGCAGAACACGGCCCAGGCCATCGCGCGCCGTCACCTGGAAAACCTGAGCCATGGAGATGAGGGGCAGCCGCGCAACGTGAACAACGCCGCGCTCGTCGCGCTCGATCCCCACACGGGGCAAATCCTGGCCATGCTGGGCAGCCCCGATTACTTTGACGCGCAGACCAGCGGCGCCGTGAACGCCACCCTGGCCCTGCGCCAGCCAGGCTCGGCCATCAAGCCGGTCACCTATGCGGCTGCCTTCGACCCCAAGCGGCCGGCTCCCTACACGCCGGCGACGATGGTGCTGGACGTGCGAACCGCCTTTGTCACCCGCGAAGGCGAGCCGTACGTCCCGCGCAACTATGACTCGCGCTATCACGGCCCGGTGCTGCTGCGCCAGGCGTTGGCGTCATCGTACAACATCCCGGCTGTCAAGGTGCTCGACCAGGTGGGGATAGAGCGGATGATCGAGCTGGCGCGCCAGATGGGCATCCGCACCTTTGGCGACAGCGAGCGTTACGGCCTGGCGCTGACCTTGGGGGGCGGCGAGGTGCGCCTGCTCGACATGGCGGCCGCCTACGCGGTGCTTGCCAACGGGGGCTACGCCGTCGAGCCAGCCGCCGTGCTGGAGGTGCGCGACGCGCGCGGGGCGCTGCGTTACCGTTGGCGGCAGGCGCCCGCCCCAAGCGTGCTCGACGAGCGGGTGGCCTTTCTGGTCAGCGATATCCTCAGCGACCCCCAGGCGCGCGCGCCGGCCTTTGGCGAGTGGAATGTCTTGCGCCTGAGCGTTCCCGCCGCGGCCAAGACGGGCACGACGTCGGACTGGCGCGACAACTGGACCTTGGGCTACACGCCCGAGCTGGTCGCCGGGGTGTGGGTCGGCAACGCCAACAACCAGCCCATGCTGCACGTTTCGGGCATCACCGGCGCCGGCCCTATCTGGCACGACTTTATGGAGGCGGTGCTCAAGGGGCAGCCCGCGCGCCCGTTCAGCCCGCCGCAAGGCCTGCTGCGGGTCGAGGTCTGCGCGCTGTCCGGCTTGCTGCCCAATCCAGCCGCCGCCTGCCCTCACACGCGGACGGAGTGGTTCATTGCCGGCACGCAGCCCACCCAGTACGATACCTTTTACCGGCGGGTCAAGCTTGACGGCGCGACGGGCCAACCGGCGACGGCCGCCACGCCGGCCGGGCGCGTGGTCGAGCGCGTCTGCCTGGTCTTGCCGGGCGAGGCCCAGGCATGGGCGGAGGAGAATGGAATTTTAGAGTGCAGATCTCAGATTTTGGATTGGGGATCAGCCTCCACCCCCCAGCCTCCAACATCCGACCCGCAGCCAGCAGCTTCAAACCTGAAACTCGTCATGACCCAGCCCGATCATGGAACGGTATACCAGCTCACCGCTCTCACGCCGCTTGACACGCAGCGCATCCCCGTCTCGGCCCGCCCGGCCGATGACGTACAAGTGGCAGGGGTGAGCTTGCTGGTGGATGGGCAGCCATTGGCGAGCTTTGAGGGGAACGCGGGTGTGTACCGCGCGTTGTGGACGCTTACACCGGGCGTGCACACCTTTTCGGCCCAGGGGCTTGACCCCGGCGGGCTGGCCCTGTCCAGCGCCCCGGTGACCATCACGGTCAGGTAAGGGCACCTAAGCCAGGCGCAGATTGGCCTCGACGTCCATGGCCCAGCCATCCCGTTGGCCGGCCTGGTAATGCCAAAAGGCCGCCGCGCCGATCATGGCCGCGTTATCGGTGCACAGCCACAGCGGCGGCCAGTGGACGGGCACGGGGCAACGCGCCTTCATCGCCGTGCGCAAGGCGCGATTGGCCGAGACCCCCCCAGAGAGCAACACTGACGTCACGTCGTAGGTTTTGGCAGCCGCCAGACTGCGCTCGACCAGTTGCTCGATCACCGCAGCCTGGAAGCTGGCGGCGATATCGTCAACCGGCAGTCCGGCAGGCAGCTTGCCGTCCGGGCCGATCTCGCCCTTGCTCTGCACCAGGCGCAAGGCGGCCGTTTTAAGCCCGCTGAAGCTAAAGTCGTAAGGCTGATCCAGCTTGGGGATGGAAAAGTGATAAGCGTGCGGGTTGCCCCGCTGGGCCGCCTGCTCAATGGCCGGGCCGCCCGGATAGCCCAACTGGAGCAGCCGTCCAACCTTGTCGAACGCTTCGCCGGCGGCGTCGTCGACCGTTTGGCCGGCCAACTCGTACTGGCCGTGGTCGCGCATGACGATCAGCTCGGTGTGACCGCCGGACACGATGAGGAAGAGGAGGGGAAAGGCCAGCTCGGCCTGTGGCGTGCCGTCGCCTTCTACCTCGAGCCAGTGGGCGTACACGTGGCCTTCCAGGTGATTGACGCCGATCAGCGGCAAGTGGCGTGCCATGGCGATGCCCTTGGCGGCGTTGACGCCCACCACCAGGCTGCCGGCCAGCCCCGGCCCGCGCGTCACCGCCACCGCGTCCAGATCACTCCAGCCCAGATGGGCCTGCTCCAAAGCTCCTGCCACGATGGGCACGATGACCTCGACGTGCAGCCGGCTAGCCAGCTCGGGGAACACGCCACCGTACTTGGCGTGAAAATCGACCTGCGAGGCGACCGTGTTGGACAGCACGCGCCGGCCGTCCTGCACCACCGCCGCCGAGGTTTCGTCACACGACGTTTCGATAGCTAGAATGCGGATCATTCAATTCCTCTGAGTATAGCACGCTGCTGGCGGGATGTCAACGATTCGCGCCTTGAAAAGCGCGCTCGAGGGCGGCCAGCAGCGCCTTATCCTGGCCGGGCAGGACGGTGCGCGGGTCGAGCACCAGGTGCTCGGCCTCGATGCGCGCTACGACGGGGGGGACATTGCGCCGCAGTTGGGAGGCGGCCGCGTCGGGCGAATCGCAGCGGATGGCAAGCAGGCGCGTGGGCAAGGCCTCGCCGGGCAAACTGCCGCCGCCGACGGTGCTTTGGCCGGGGATGGGCTCGGCCTGGATGCCGGCCGTCTTCAATTGGCGCGCCCAACGCCGCGCCCGCCGCTCGATCTCGCCCAACGGCGCGGCGATCATCTGCCAGACCGGCACACACTGCGCGGCTTCGCCTTTCAGATAATGTGTCAAGGTGGCGCTGAGAGCCGCCAGGCACAGCTTGTCGGCCCGCAAGGCGCGCGCCAGGGGATGCGTCTTGAGCCTGTCGATAGTGTCCTTGCGCCCGACGATGACTCCCGCCTGCGGCCCGCCCAGCAGCTTGTCGCCCGAAAAGCAGACCAGCGCCGCGCCGGCTTGCAGGCTTTCCTGCACGGTCGGCTCGTGCGCCAGGCCATAAGCCGCCGTGTCGAGCAGCGCCCCGCTGCCCAGGTCGTCGATGACGGGGATCGTGCGCCAATCAGCGATCTCGCCAGTCAGAGGAACACGCCCGACCTCGTGCCCGATCTCGACCAACTCGGCGATGTCAAGCTCGCTTGTGAACCCGATGATGCGAAAGTTGCTGGAATGGGCGCGCAGGATGGCCGCCGTGTCCTCACTCAAGGCGTTCTCGTAATCGCGGCGGTGGGTGCGGTTGGTGGTGCCGACCTCGACCAGGCGCGCGCCGCTTTGAGCCAGCACCTCGGGGATGCGAAAGCCGCCGCCGATCTCGATCAACTGCCCGCGCGAGATGACGACCTCGCGCCCGCACGCCAGCGCGGCGAGCGCCAGCAGCACCGCCCCGGCGTTATTGTTGACCGCCAGGGCGGCCTCGGCGCCCGTCACGCGGCACAGAAGATCCTCCACAGCCGCCATCCGGTGGCCACGCGCGCCCGCTTCCAGGTCGTACTCCAGGTCGCAGTAGCCGGCCGCGGCGGTCTGGACCGCGCGCAGGGACGCCTCAGACAGCGGCGCGCGCCCCAGGTTGGTGTGGACGATCACGCCGGTGGCGTTGATCACGGGCTGGGGGCGGGGACGGGTCCAATCGGCCAGCAAGCCGCCGGCGTGGGAGACCAAGGCGGCCTGTTCCGGCGCATCCTCACCGGCACGAATCCGCGCTCGGGCGGCCTCGAGCGCGGCCCGCAGCGCGGCCACAGTCAAGTCGTGGCCGCACGCCTCAACTAAGGGGTGTACATCGCTATCCGCCAACAGGCGATCCACGCTGGGTAAACGACGCAGTTTCTGTTTTGCCATGCTTGCCTTCCTTGTGTCGTGTTTCATTTCTTGCCTGTTTTGCTCAAATTCGCCCGCAGAATCAACAAGGCCTCGATCAGGCCCAAGCCGCCGGCCAGGGTGATGACCAGGACAGCCCCCAGGGCGCGATTGATCTGCAGCCAGGCTACAAAGACGCCCAACAGGCCGATCCAGGCGCTCTGCCGCCAGACGCGGGCTGGCGGCGTTTGGGGATCGAGACGCTGATTGACGGCTAACAGGATCGGCCAGGAGCTCCCCAGCAGCGCCGTTCCCCATAATGCCAGAAAAGCCGCCGCCCTGGGCCACGGCGGAGGGACAGGCGTATGAACCTGGGTCACCAGATAGTACAGCCCGCCCCAAGCGGAGACGGCCAGCAACAGGGCCAGCGCCAGCCAGGCGGCGTAGCGAATTTGTGACACTTGCACCTGCGGTGACAAGTGCAGGTGTTTGCGATTTGCGATTTGCGATTTTGATTCCGCTTTCAAGATATCCCTCGAATCAGGCTGTGATAAGCCTATTATAACTCAGAAACGTCTGGCTGAAAATGCAGCACTTGCGCCCTGGTAGATTATGAGTATACTATACTTGTAAGAAAGTGGCAGGTAGGGAAACATGCCCTACTTTCCGAGGATCTTCAGAAAAGGAGGAAGGAAATGAAGCGTCGAATTTTTTGTCTGGCCATTTATCTCACCATGGCCAGTCTGGCAGCCTGCGCGCCACCCGCCTCAACCCCGGCCCCAGCCGGCGCCAAGACAGTGGTCATTGGTTTTACAGCTTCCCAGACCGGCAGTCTCAACGTCGAGTCCACCCGGCAGATCAACGGGCTTAGTCTTTGGGTCGAACACATCAACACAGCCGGGGGGATCAAGTTGAGCGACGGCACGACGGTCAAGTTCGAAACCAAGTTCTACGACGACGAGAGTAATAAGGACCGCGTGCAAGAGCTTTACACCAAGTTGATCAACGACGACAAGGCCGACTTTCTCATCAGTCCATACAGCAGCGGTCTGGCTGATGCCTCGGCTGTGATTGCCGAGCAGTACGGCAAGATCATGATCACCACGGGCGCCGCTTCCGACAGCACCTACCAGAAAGGGTTTACGTTGGTTTACCAGGCCTACACGCCTGCCAGCCGCTACCTGACCGGCGCCTTCGATCTGCTGGCCAGGCTCGATCCGAGCGCCAAGAAGATAGCCATCATTCACGAGAACGACAAGTTCTCCACCGATGTGAGCAACGCCGCCAAGGCCTACGGTGAAAGCAAAGGCTACCAGATCGTCTTATTCGAAGGCTATGACAGCGGGGCAACCGACTTTGCGCCGTTCATCAACAAGATCCCGGCCGATGCAGATGCCGTGATGGGTGGGGGGCACTTTGCCGACGGCAGCACATTCGCGCGGCAGTTGTTCGAGAAAGACATCAAAGCCAAGTCCATTGCCCTGCTGGTTGCCCCACCTGAACCCAAGTTTGCCGAGCTGGGTGAGGCAGCGGCGGGCGTGGTGGGTCCCAGCCAGTGGGAACCGCTGGCTAAATACACCGCCGAATCGGCCAAGTCGGCCGGCCTGGAGTGGTACGGCCTCAGCAGCGCCGACTTTGTCGCCACCTACAAGGCCAAGTTTAACGAAGAGCCGTCGTATCACAGCGCAGGTGGTTATGTAGCCGGCGTGATCCTGCAGAGGGCGATCGAGCAAGCTGGCAGCCTCGAAGCCGAGCGAGTCAAAGCTGCCCTTGACAAGATAGACGTGATGACTTTTTACGGCCACGTCAAGTTTGACACCAGCGCCAAGGCACACGGCTTGCAAATCGGCCACGAGATGGTTTACATCCAGTGGCAGAAGGATGCCCAGGCCCAGTTGGTGAAACAGGTTGTCTGGCCCTTGGAAGGCAAGTCGGCCGACGCTTTGTACCCTCTGCCGTGATGCTAAGTGCAACGCACCTTAAAGGTGCGTTGCACTTGTTTGTCCAATACAACTATGACCATTCAAGTTACAGCTTCCTTAGTGGACGGCCTGCTGCTGGGCTTTGTGTATGGCGTAGCGGCCATGGGATTGACCCTGATCTGGGGGGTGATGCACGTCATCAACCTGGGACACGGCGCGATCATGGCCTTGGGGATGTTTGGCACTTATTTGCTCTTCACTGGCCTGGGACTGCATCCCTACCTGGCCTTGCTCGTCGTGGCGGGGC
The DNA here is from genome assembly GCA_016931085.1 of Thermoflexales bacterium. Next base: position 6,883 of record JAFGFO010000008.1, on the reverse strand, counting down.
TTGGACTGTTGGCTGGGTTCCTGGTATACGCTGCAGCCGTGCATCGCGTCATCGACGCGCCGCATCTTTCAAGCCTGTTGGCCACCTTCGCGGTCAACATGATCATTATCGGGATCGGCACAGCGGTCTTTACCACCTCTCCTCGCAACATTGATTTTTCCTTGGGGACACTGCCTCTCGGTCCCCTCACCCTACCGGGCACTCGCCTGATGGCGGCCCTGGTAGCTGTTCTTCTCACCGCCGCCCTTTACCTGTTCCTGTACCGCACCTCGCCGGGCAAGGCCATTCGAGCAGTCGCCAACAACCGCACGGCGGCCGAGCTGATGGGCATTCCCTCGGCCCAAGTGCTGGCGCTCAGTTTTGGATTAGGAACCATGCTGGCGGCGGTGGCCGGTGGGTTGATCTCTACTTTTTTCCCATTCACCATTCTAAGCGGCGGCACCTACGAGACAAAATCCTTTGTGATCTGCGTCTTGGGTGGTTTGGGCAATCCCCTGGGGGCGTTGGTGGGCGGGTTGGTGCTTGGGTTATTGGAGGGCTTGATCCCAGCCTTTTTGCCAGTGAGCTGGGTGCCGGTAGTAGAGTTTGGGTTGTTCGTCCTGGTTCTGCTTGTCCGTCCCAGTGGGTTACTTGGAGCGCGCTAGATGAACACGTGGCGACAAGCGGGTTTCTGGCTAACGTTGGGCTTGGTGCTGGCCGGCGGGTTGGTGCCCCTTTTAACGCGCCAGGACACCTTACGCGAGATGATGTTTACCTCGCTCATGTTCGTAGTCCTGGCTTCCAGCCTGAACATTTTGCTGGGTTATACCGGCTATGTCAGCTTTGGCCACATTGTGTTCTTCGGCTTGGGTGGCTATAGCGGCTTCTATCTTCTCAGCCAACACGGCTGGCCGCTTTACGCGGCTGCCCTGGCCGGGGGGCTCGTTTCGGCGTTGTTGGCCGGCCTCCTGGGTCTGGCCATTCTACGCCTGCGCGGAGCCTATTTTGCCCTGGCTACAATCGGCATCAACGAAGCGGCCAGGGCCTTCGTCAACACCTTTTCCCCCTTTGGCGGGCCAACCGGCCTGTTCGTTAACTTTGCCGTGTACAAGCAATACGGCGGCCCGGCGCAAGCTTTATGGACGACCTATAGTCTTCTACTGGTCGTCACGCTCGCCGTGTTGGCAGCCAGCTTTTTGGTCAAGTACTCGCGCTTCGGCCTGGGCTTGATGGCCATCCGCGAGGACGAGGAGGCGGCGGCCGTGATGGGCGTCAACGCGCCGAGGTTCAAAACGCTTGCTTATGTCATTTCGGCTTTCTTCCCCGGCGTGGTCGGCGTGCTGTACTTTTTCAAGAATGGCAACGTGGAGCCAGGCGACGCCTTCCGACTGCACATGTCGATCGAGACCCTGGTGATGGTCATGCTGGGCGGGCAGGGAACAGTCATCGGACCGGCCTTGGGAGCAGTGACTTATGAGCGCCTACGCGGATACCTGCTGACCAGTCCCATCTTCAAGAACCTGCACCTGGCCTTTGCCGGGCTGGCGTTGCTGTTGATCGTCCTCTTTGTGCCGGGCGGGGTCGTCGGCTGGCTGCGGGGGCGTTTTCCCCAACTGCGGAAGGTGCTGGAATGATGGGCTATCGGAATAGCCTCTTGCGCATTGACCGGCTTAGCAAGCACTTTGGGGGGCTGCAGGCGTTGACGGATGTGAGCTTTGAGCTGCCGGAGGGACATATCCTGGGGCTGATTGGCCCCAACGGCGCCGGCAAGACCACTCTCTTTAACGTGATCAATGGCGTGTACCTGCCCGAGGCCGGGCGCGTGTTTTTCCAGGGGAAAGATATCACCAGTCTGCCATCTTACAAGATAGCCCAACTTGGCTTGGCTCGCACTCACCAGGTAGTGCGACCGCTCAACGAGCTGAGCGTGCGCGAAAACGTGATGGTCGGTGCATGCTTCGGGCGCGAGGGACACACGCGTGCTGCGGCCGCGCGCGTGGCCGAGGAAGTGCTGGCGCGATTAGGAATGGCCGACCGTGCCCTGCAACTGGCCAGCAGCTTGAACGTCGCTCAGAAAAAGCGCTTGGAATTGGCGCGCGCCCTGGCCTCCCGGCCTTATCTGCTTCTGCTCGACGAGGTGCTGGCCGGCTTGAATCCGGCCGAGATCACGCTGATGCTGGATACCATCCGCCGCATCCGGGACGAGGGCGTCACGATCCTGATGATCGAGCACGTCATGCAAGCCGTGATGGCTATCTCGGATCGTATCCTGGTGCTGGATTATGGGGCGCTGATTGCCGAGGGGACTCCTCAAGAAGTAGCAGACAATCCACGCGTGATCGAGGCTTACCTGGGCGATCCTAAATTGGCGCAAAAACTGCTGGCAGCAGACAGGGAAGAAGTTAATGGCACTCCTTCAGGTGCGTGATATCGTTTCAGGTTACGGGCCAGTCCAGATTCTGTGGGGCGTGAGTTTTAACCTGGAAGCCAACAAATTAACCACGCTGGTCGGTTCAAACGGGGTGGGCAAGACGACCTTGCTGCGTGCAGTGATGGGCTTGCTGCCTCCATGGCAAGGCTCGGTGACTTTTCAAGAGCGGGACATCACCCGCTTGCCACCCCATACGCGCGCCAGCCTTGGCCTGGCACTGGTGCCTGAGGGCCGGCAATTATTTACCGAGATGACGGTATACGAAAACCTGGAGATGGGAGCCTTCTCGGGGCGTGCTCGCCCTCACTTGCAGCGCAACCTGGACAAGGTGTTTGATTTGTTTCCGCGCCTGAAAGAGCGCATGAAGCAGTCGGCCGGCACACTCAGTGGCGGCGAGCAGCAGATGTTGGCCGTGGCGCGTGGGCTGATGGCCGAGCCGGAAATCTTGATGTTTGACGAGCTCTCTTTGGGCTTGTCCCCTCTGCTCGTGCTGAACATCTTTGAAGCCTTGCAGCGCTTGAAAGCCGAGGGCCTGACCATGCTCTTGGTCGAGCAAAACGTGCACATGGCCTTAGCGGTGAGCGATTACGCTTACGTCCTCAACGAGGGTAAGTTATGGCTGGAGGGGGAGGCGCGCAGCCTGGCAAAGCACGAGGAGGTACGCCGGGCATACCTGGGGATTTGATAAAGGAGAAAAACACATGAAGTCACGTTGGTCTATTATATGGGCAATTGTGCTGATCCTGGCCGGCGCGTTTCTGCTGGCCCAAAACTTTGGACTGCTGGGCGAGCTGAGCGCGCCGATCTGGTCGGTAGGGCTGGCCGCCTTGGGCTTGTTGTTCTTGCTCAACTTTATCACTGACAAAGAGCAGTGGTGGTCGCTCATCCCTGGCTGCATCCTGCTGGGAGTGAGCGCGGTGATTTATATGAGCGCCGTGCTGAACCTGCCTGGCGAATGGGCCGGCAGCCTGATGGTCTTTAGCGTCGGATTGCCGTTCTTGCTCATTTACGCCGTGCAAGCCAGCCGCGGCCACAAAGACTATTGGTGGGCGCTGATCCCGGGCGGCATCCTCACCTTCATCGCCATCGTGATCGCGGCCACCTCGCGCTTGCCGGGCGAAGTGATCGGCACGCTCGTCATGTGGGGCGTCGCCCTGCCGTTCCTGGGCGTGTACCTGACCGAGCGGCAAAAGAACCGCTGGGCATTGATCCCCGCCGGCATCCTGCTGGTGATCGGCGCGATACCGGCCCTGGTGCTGGCCACCCAGTCGCCCAATGTGCTGGGCGGCGTCTTTTTCCTGGGGCTGGCGCTTGTGTTTGGCCTGATTTACGTCGTGGGGCGAGGCAGCGGTGAGAGCGACTGGGCCGTCTATCCGGCCGCCATCCTGGCCATCATCGGCATAGGCATTGTCCTGTTCGGCCAGAGTTGGTGGCCGTTGGTGCTCGTCGGCGCCGGCGTGGCACTGCTGGTGCGCGCTTTGAGAAGCAGGTGATAAATGGCTCAATCACGTTTCCCGCCATTCAAGACGATCGAGCGCCAGATCAACACCGTCACCATCGTCGCCAACGTATTGGGAGCGATGCTGCTCTTTTTTTACAGCCAGGTCATCGCGCCCCTGCCCGTCGGCCAGGGTGCGGTGCAATCGCTATCCGCCGGCCTTCTCGTTTTCTTCGTGGTGGTCATGATCGTGATCTTCGCAATCGGCATCGTCGGCGCTCCCCGCGCGCTGGGTATGAACCAGGCCCTGTTGACCGAATGGTATAACCGCCTGCGGGAGGGAGCTGCGCCAGCCGAGGTGCCAGACAGCATCCGCCGCCAGGCGCTCAACTATGTCTCACGGCAAGCCGTTTTCAACTTTTTGATGTGGGTAGTGGCCTTGCTGCTGTTTACGACGAGCTCCCTCATCTTGAGCAGAATGCCCTTCTCTGTATGGGTGGGTGGGCTGCGGGATTCTCTGATCGCCACGCTGGGCGTCAGTAGCGTGGTGACCACGGCGATCGTGTATTTCGCGTTGGACGTGATTTGGCGGCAGGCCATTCCGGTCTTTTTCCCGGACGGCAAGCTCAGCCAGGCGCGAGCCTTCCGCCTGCCGGTGCTGGGGCGGCTGTTGATCGTATTCTTGCTGATCGGCCTGTACCCTGCGGGACTGCTGGTCTCGCTCTCGCTCCAGCGCGCCCGCAGCCTGGTGGGCGCTCCCAATCCAGAAGTGATTCTCAACAACCTGGTTATCCTCGAGGGCTTTATATTGGGGGTGAGCGTGTTGGCCAGCGTGGGGATGGCTGTGTTCGTGACCCGCTCCATCGTCGGGCCGCTGCGCGAGCTGCAGGCGGCCATGGGGCGCGTCGAGCAGGGCAACCTGGACGTCCGGTCGCCGGTGACCACCAACGACGAGCTGGGCTACCTGGCCGAGGGCTTTAACGCGATGACGGAGGGCTTGCGGCGGGGAGAGATGGTGCGGACGCTGCTCAACCTGTACGTCACGCCGGAGGTGGCGCGCCAGGCGGTCGAGCACGGCGCCGAGCTGGGCGGCAGCCTGGTCGAGTGCACGGTGCTCTTTTCCGACATTCGCAACTTTACGGGGCTATCGGAAAGCATGCCGCCGGCCGAGCTGGTCACGCTGCTCAATCGTTACATGAGCGCGATGGTGGCCGCCATCGTCGAAGAGGGCGGCATGGTCAACAAGTTCGGCGGCGATTCGCTGCTGGCGGTGTTTGGCACACCGCTCAATCCCAGGCCGGATCACGCCGCCTGCGCGGTGCGCGCGGCGTTCGGGATGCAGCGCGCGTTGGAGCGCTTCAACCAGGCCCAGGTCCAGGCCCAAGCCCCCATCCTGCACTTTGGCATCGGCATCGCCTCCGGGCCGGTGATCGCCGGCAACGTGGGTGGGCAGGAGCGGCTGGAGTACACCGTCATCGGCGACACCGTCAACCTGGCCTCGCGCTTGCAGAGCCTGACCAAGGAGGTCGGCCACGAGGTGCTGCTCAACGCCGAGACCTACCACGCCGCCAGCCAGTCGATGCAGGTAGAGGCCGAGCCGCTGCCGGCCCTCTCGGTGCGCGGCAAGCGCGAAGCGGTCGAGGTGTACGCGCTGAAACCGTAAACATTTGTAAATTCTTCAACGAAAAAAAGGAGAAATGAACGATGATAGATTTTGAATTTCAGAATCCGACCAGGATCATCTTCGGCCGTGGCGCGGAAGAAAAAGTTGGTGCACAGGTCGCGGCCTACAGCAAGAATATCCTTCTGCATTTTGGCGGCGGCAGTATCAAGGCTTCGGGCCTCTACGACCGGGTAACCGCGTCTCTCAAGAAAGCCGGCGTCACATGGATTGAACTGGGCGGGGTCAAGCCGAACCCCCGTTTGAGCCTGGTTCACAAAGGGGTCAAGCTGTGCAAAGAAAACAAGCTCGGCTTGATTCTGGCAGTGGGCGGCGGGAGCGTCATCGACTCAGCAAAAGCCATCGCCATGGGAGCCGTCATCGAAGGCGATGTTTGGAACTTTTACCTCGGCAAGGGCGAACCCGCTGACGCCCTGCCCATTGGGACAGTCCTGACCATCCCGGCAGCGGGGAGTGAATCCAGCACGGGAACCGTCATCACCAACGAAGATGGCTGGTTGAAGCGGGCCGTCAATTCCGAGTTGATCTATCCGCGCTTTTCAATCCTCAATCCCGAGTTGGCTTATACCCTGCCCAAGTTCCAGGTAGCCTGTGGGGTAACGGATATCATGGCCCATTTAATGGAGCGCTATTTCACCAACGTCGATCACGTGGAGTTCACCGACCGCCTGATCGAAGCGACCATGAAAACCCTGATCAGCAAAGCTCCCCTAGTTTTGAACAATCCCCAAGATTACGATGCCTGGTCAGAATTGATGTGGGCTGGCACGATTGCCCATAATAACCTGCTCAACACCGGGCGGATTGGCGATTGGGCTTCGCACGACATCGAACACGAAATCAGTGGCATCTATGACGTTGCGCACGGTGCCGGGCTGGCGGTTGTCTTCCCGGCCTGGATGAAGTACGTGCTTCACCACGACCTGAATCGCTTTGTCCAATGGGCGGTGCGGGTGTGGAATGTGGAAATGGACGTCTTCAACCCTGAAGCGGTGGCGCGTGCCGGCATCGCAAGACTGGAAGCCTTTTCCCATTCCATCGGCCTTGGCACTCGACTGGCCGATTTGGGAATCCACGATGACCGCATCGACGAAATGGCCGATAAAGGCACCGGCGGGAACACCCGAACTGTTGGCAACTTTGTAAAACTTGACCGTGAGGCCGTCAAGAAAATACTCTTGCTGACCCAGTAATCTGCACTATGGCGGGCAAGCTCCCCGAGAGCTCAGCGACCGAAGGCCACCGCTTTCGGGGAGATTGCCCTACTTCTACACCCGCACCTGCCTGCCCCGCCAGTACGCGGAGAGCAGCAGCAGCCCGGCGGCTGCCAGCAGGTAGACCTGCGGCGCGCCGG
>JAFGFO010000445.1 GCA_016931085.1 Thermoflexales bacterium | reverse complement strand
GGCGGTTTCTCCGGCTCGCTCTGCGCGCCAAGGGCGAAAGCCTCAACTCCAAAGCGTGAAATTAGTCCCCAGCGTGAAACGCTCGCGCCAGGCGATGTCAAGCCAAACACTGCGATAGACAGCCGGAAATGATTGACAAAATTTCGTTTATGGAGTATGTTGGTAACTATAAAGTATGATATACAAGGGAGGTAAAAAAACATGGGAAAAGCAATCGAACTTGCCGAGACCAAGTCTCAACACAACGCCCCGGCGATTGGCGTCTTTGTCGCCGGCGATCCCCGCATCGACGAGCAGAGCCGCCAACGCTGCCGCAATATCGTCCAAATGACAGCCGATATCCTGGCCGAGCGCGTCAAGTACCCGGACGGCAAGCCGGCGCGCGTGGTCTGGTCGCCCGTGTTGGTTGACGGCGAGCCGCAGGCCGACCTCGTCGCTGCCCAGTTCCAGCAGGCGGGCGTCAAGGTGCTGGTATGCGTGCCAGACACCTGGGCCTTCCCGCAGCTCAGTGTCATATCCTTGCTGCAGCAGTTTCCCCTCGACACACCGATCAACTTTACCTGCGGCAACAGTGGCCCCAAGCCGGGCGTCGTGTTCGCTCACGCCATCAACGGCGCTTTGGCGCAATACGGGCGGCTCTCGCATCTGAACGTGGGCACCTGGCCCGACACCGGCGACAGCCCGGTGATGACCGAGGGCACGGCCCAGGCGCTGGTAGATTGGGCCTTTGCGGCTGTGACGACGCAGGCGCTCAAGGGCCGGCGCGTGGTCGTCTTTGGGCACGATTCGATGGGTATGGAGACGGCCTTGGCGCACATTCTGCCCACGCGGGCGCAGTTCGGGATCGAAATCACCCGGCTGGACATGAAGCTCCTGGCCGATATGCTGAACAAGCGCGCCTACGACACGCAAGAGCTCAAGGCTTTGCGCGCTTTTGTGGACGAGAAGGTGGGCCGCCGGCTGGAACTGCGCGACGAGGCTGATTCCGCTCGCTTTGATACAAGCCTGGCGCTGTACCTGGTCGCGCGCGACCTGCTCCACGACCTGAACGCCGTCGGCGGCGGCTTTATGAGCCAGTTGGAATGGGGCTCGGACCTGCGCGGCCTCCCGCTGCCCGTGGCCGACGCCATGGAATCGTTTTTCAATTCCACCTTCGATCACAACGGGCGCAAAGTGCCTACGCCGTTTGCGACCGAGGCCGACGTGCAAGGCTTGCTGACGATGCTGTTCTTTTCGGCCTTGACCGGCGGCAATCCACCGTTGTTCATGGATTTCCGCAAGGTCTGGGAAAGGTGGGAGCTCGAGGCGCTGGCGAAAAAGCTCGGCGTGCAGTTGCCGGCCGGCGAGGCCTGGGCCACACAAGGCCTGGTGGACGGCGACAACTCGGGCAGCGCGTCGTTCGACTGGGCCGCCAGGCCGGGCGCGAGCGTCGACGAGATCATGGCCGGCGTCAGCATGCCGGTGGCTGACAAAGGCTACTTCCCCGGCCTGGGCAACTCGGTCACCTTCGTCTCGCCGGGTGGATTGGCCGGCATCGCCGGCCGCCTGACCTACAGCCGCCTGTCTGGCCTCTTTGGCCTGAGCTGGGACGAGGCGACGACGGCGGAGGTGCCGGAGCCGCTGGCCACAGCCTTGTGCCAGACGACGACGGCCCAGTGGCCGCACACCTTTGTCGTGCCCAAGTACGCGACGATGGTCGAGTACAAACACTATCCGCCCGCCAATCACTTTCACATGATCCAGGGCCTCAGCCCGGCCCGCCTGGAATACTGGATGGACTTGAACAACGTTCTGTCCCAGTCCAATTGGGCAGCGCGCCCCAGCTTTATCGAAGGCGTTGACCGTCCCACGCCGCTGCTCTACCTGGAAAACGGCGGCGAAAACAACGCCAAGCTGATGCTGGGCAAGAAACTATAGGAATACTATGATGACCGGAAACATGATCGCGGTTGACCTGGGCGCAGAAAGCGGGCGGGTCGTGGTGGGCTGCCTCGATGGGAAAAATCTGGCGCTCCACGAGCTGCATCGCTTTCGCAACGGGCCGGTGCAAGTGGCCGGCCACTTGCATTGGGACGTGCTGCGTATCTTTGAGGAAATCCAACACGGCCTCGCCCTGGCTGCCAGGCAGTTTGGCGAAGTTGCCAGCCTTGGCCTGAATACCTGGGGAGTGGATTTTGGCTTGCTCGACAAGACCGGAACACTCATCGGCAATCCTTATCACTATCGCGACCACCGCACCGATGGCGTGATGGAGCAAGTGTTTGCCCGCGTCCCCTCTGCGCAGGTCTTTGAGACCACCGGCATACAGTTTATGCAGATCAATACCCTGTATCAACTGTACGCCATGGCCGGCTCGCCGGCGCTCGAGGCGGCCCAAACGCTGTTGATGATGCCCGACCTCTTCAACTACTGGCTGACGGGCGAGCGTTTGGGCGAATACACGATTGCCACGACGACCCAGTTCTTTGATACGCGCCGCAATACCTGGGCGGCCGGGCTGCTGGAAGAGTTGGGGCTGCCTCCCCACCTCTTGCCGCGCGTGATCCCACCTGCCACCGAGATTGGCCTGCTTGCCCCAGCGGTCGCCGATCAAGTTGGCTTGCGTGGGACCAAGGTGATTGCCCCGGCCTGCCACGATACCGGCTCGGCAGTGGCGGCCGTCCCGGCGCGCGCCGACAAGTATGCCTACATCAGCTCGGGCACATGGTCGCTCGTGGGCGTCGTCTCAGCGCAGCCTGTCATCACCGATGCCACGCGTGATTTCAACTTTACCAACGAAGGCGGCGTCGACGGCACGATCCGCCTGCTCAAGAACCTGGCCGGCTTGTGGCCTCTCCAAGAGTGCCGCCGCTCGTGGGCGCGCGCCGGCACTGACTTGAGCTACGCCGATCTCACGGCCTTGGCCGAACGGGCCGAGCCTTTCCAGGCTTTCGTCGATCCTGACCACCCCTCGTTTTTGAATCCGGGCGATATGCCAGAGGCGATCCGGGCTTTCTGCACCGCAACGGGCCAGGCTGCCCCATCCAGCCACGGCGCGCTTGTGCGCGCGGCCTTGGAGGGCCTGGCGTGCAAATACCGGCTGACGTTGGAGCGCTTGGAGAAAATCACCGGCCAACGCCTGGAAGTGATTCACGTCGTCGGCGGCGGGTCGCAGAACCGCTTGCTGTGCCAGTTGACGGCCGACGCCTGCGCGCGACCCGTGTACGCCGGGCCGGTCGAGGCGACTGCCCTCGGCAACATCCTGGCGCAGGCGGTGGCGGGCGGTGTGTGTGCGTCGTGGGCCGAAGCGCGCGAGATCGTCCGGACCGCCTTCCCGCTGGAATCGTACGAGCCACGCCAGGCGGAGCGCTGGGACGAGGCTTATGCGCGCTTTCAGGCCGTGACCGCTCGGGCCGCACCCCTGCCCAAGTTGTAAGCGGCGGTACGATCTAACAAAAAAGCCCTCACCCGCCAGGGTGAGGGCTCGTCATGGCCGATAACTTGAGCCAGGTACGGATACAAGAAATGCCCCCACCGGATGATGGAGGCATCATGCAAGTGAATTAGCGAATGCCCTGCTCGATGAGCGGAGCGATTTGGGCGACGTTCTGCGGAGTAACCGTGCCGACGCCGGTATCGATGTGCAGGCCGGGGATCAAGTAATTCTTGGTCAGCCAGACCTGCTGGACCGGGAAATAGCCCTGCAGGTACAGTACCTGGTCAAAGCTGGCGCTGATATAGCCACTCTTGATGCCCTCGATCGTCGCCGGTGAAAGATCGATACCGCCGATGGCGACGTCTCCGGCTTTCTTGCCGGCCGCTTCGAGCACTTTGGGCATGACCGCCGTCAGGTTGCCGTGCTGGGTGCCGATGGCCTTGATATTGGGATGGGCCTGAATATAGGCCGTCAGGATCGGGATGGCCAACGAGGCGTCCTTGTCCACGTCATCGGTAACGTCAAGCTTTTCTACCTTGAGGCCGGCCTCGGTCAGCGCATCAAAGATGCCTTGGGGGCTTTGGCTTCTGCCTTCCTGGTGCCAGATGTCATAGACCAGGGCCTCGTCGCCAGACTTGAGGCTGCCGGCCATGATCATCGACTTGCCGGTCAAATAACCGCCAGAGTAGAGGTTCGCGCCGGCATAGCCAAATCCCTTGGTCTGATACTTGGACTCGATGTTGGGCAACGGGTTGTTGCCGCTGGTGACGACGATGCCCATGCCCTCAGCTTGATCGACGAGCGGCCCCATGGCGGCTTCGCCGGGGTGCCCCATGATGACGATGCCATCCGGGTTGGCGGCAATGGCCTCTTTGAACTGGTCGATCATTTTCTGAGAATCCCAGCCCGAGTACTGCTCGATCAGTTTTATATTGAGAGCCGCCGCGGCGGCCTTGGCGCCGTTCGTCCGCGCCAACGTTGAGGGATCGCCTTGCTGGCCGCCCATCTGCATGTAAACGACGAGCTGCTTGCCGCCAGCCGGCGCGGCCGCCTCGGGGCAAGCGGGGCAGGCGGGGCAAGTAGGACAAGCCGCCGGTTGAGCAGCCGGGGTCCCGCAAGCTGACAATGCGAGAGTAGCTACCATCACGATAGCCAGTACGTTAAATGTGTGTTTCATTTTCCAGTCTCCTTATTTAGTGAACTTGTGTTTTTTCGCAATAGAGCAAAACTTACTATGTCAAGCTACCATGCCGGATTTTCATCCGCTAATTTTCGCTAATTTTCACTAATTTTATGCCATT
>JAFGFO010000444.1 GCA_016931085.1 Thermoflexales bacterium | reverse complement strand
CTGCGCAGGATGTGCAGGCAAAAGTTCAACACGCGGTCGATTTCCTCCGGCATCTGGTCGGGCCGGCAAAAGACGTGCGCATCGTCCTGGGTAAAGCCGCGCACGCGCAGCAGCCCGTGCAGCACGCCGCCCCGCTCGTAGCGATAGACCGTGCCCCATTCCGCGTAGCGTATCGGCAGATCGCGGTACGAGCGCACGTCGCTCTTGTAGATCATGATGTGGAACGGGCAGTTCATCGGCTTGATGTAATAATCCTGGCCGTCGATGTCCATGGGCGAGTACATGCTATCCTTGTACCAGGTCAGGTGGCCGCTGAGCTCCCACAATTGAGCGCGCCCGATGTGAGGCGAATAGACCAGGTCGTAGCCGCCCTTGATGTGCTCGTTCTTGCAGAACTCTTCGGCCAGGTGGCGGATCATGGCGCCCTTGGGGTGCCACAACACCAACCCTCCGCCCAAGTCAGGGTGAGTGCTGAACAGGTCGAGCTGCTTGCCCAGCTTGCGGTGGTCGCGCTTGTCGACTTCTTCGCGCCAGGCCAGGTAGGCTTTCAGTTCTGGCGCTGACTCGAAGGCCGTGCCGTAGATGCGCTGCAGCATGGGATTCTTTTCGCTGCCGCGCCAATAGGCACCGGCGATGGTCAGCAGCTTGACCGCGTCCGGGTTGATCTGCCCGGTGCGCTCGACGTGCGGCCCGCGGCACAGGTCGGTGAACGGCCCGTGCGTGTAGAAAGAGATCTTGACCGCGCCCTGGTCAGCCGGCTCGCCGTCCTCGTTCAGCCCGCCTTGTTCCAGCCCAGCGATCAACTCGAGTTTGTAAGGCTGGTCTTTGAACGCGGCCCGCGCCTCCTCCGCGCTCACTTCGCGGTAGACGAAGGGGATATCCGCCTGTATGATCTCTCGCATGCGCTTTTCGATCGCCTTCAGGTCTTCTGGCGTCAGCGGGCGCGGCAGCTCAAAATCATAGTAAAAGCCGTCCTCGATCGCCGGGCCGATGCCGAGCTTGCCTTCGGGGAACATCTCCAACACCGCCTGCGCCATCACGTGCGAGGCGCTGTGGCGGATGCGATGCAATTGGTCGCCATTTCCTAATGGCGCATTATGTTGCTCATGTTCTTGTGACATTTTACACCTCGTTAAGACTTTTTATCACGAATTTCACGAATCTACGAATTCCACGAATGTTTTTCTGTATTTTCAAGGCAAAGGCGAGATTCAGCACCAGGTTGACAGAATCATTCCAAGTAGCCTTTGGCCTTGATCAGCTCGGCGCTCAAGATCGCGCCGCCGGCCGCCCCGCGTATCGTATTGTGTGACAGCGCCACAAAGCGGCAGTCCATCACCGGGCAGTCGCGCAGACGGCCGATGGTGATAGCCATGCCTCGCCCCGCGTCGCGGTCGCGGCGCGGCTGGGGGCGGTCCGGCTCCAGCCGGTAGATGAGAAAGGGTCGAGGCGCGGAGGGCAAGCCCAGTTTTTGCGGCTCCGGCTCGAAGGCGCGCCAGGTGGCGATGATCTCATCCAAGGCGGGCTGGTTCGCTTTGAACTTGAGGCTGACGCAGGCGATGTGGCCGTGAACGGCTCCCACCCGGTTGCAGTGAGCCGCGATTTTGGGCGAGCCGGTGGGGACGATGCGGCCATCTTGGATACGCCCCAATATCTTGAGCGTTTCCTGCTCGGTCTTTTCCTCCTCGCCCCGGATGAAAGGCACGACGTTGTCGATCATGTCGATCGAGGCCGGGCCGGGGTAGCCCGCGCCCGACACGGCCTGCAAGGTCGTGACGACGATGCTTTCCACCTCGTAACCGGCTGCCATCAGCGCATAGACGGGCGGCAGGTAGCTCTGCAGACTGCAGTTGGGTTTGACCGCGATCAAGCCCCGCCTCCAGCCGCGTTTTTTACGCTGCAAGGGGATGATGTCAACGTGGCCGGGGTTGAGCTCTGGGATGAGCATGGGCACATCTTCGGTGGAGCGGTGGGCCGAGTTGTTGGACACGACTGGCATATCATGGGCCGCGTAGCGTTCCTCCAGCTCGCGCACGGCCTGCTTGTCCATATCGACCGCCGAAAACACCAGCTCGCACTGGTCCCTGGCCGCTTCCACATCGCTCGCGTCGCCGACGACCAGGTCTGCCACGCCGGCCGGCATGTCTTCGTCCATCACCCACCGCCCGGCCACCGCCTCGGCGTAGGTCTTGCCGGCCGAGCGAGGCGAGGCGGACACGTGAGTGATCTCGAACCAGGGGTGGCCCTTCAACAACACGATATAATTTTGGCCGACCATACCCGTCGCACCTATCACACCGACCCTGATTTTGTCCATCGTTGCACCTCCATATAAACAAAAATCCTCTCGTCCATTGGGACGAGAGGCTAGACTCCCGTGGTTCCACCCACATTCGGCAGCGCCAGCGGCTCGAGGCGAGCCGTACGCTGCCGCACTTGCACTTGACCTTGTCAAGTGTCGCTGTAACGGGCTGGCCCGGGCCTGGATACTGTCGGCTTTGGCAAAGCCGTGTTCCCACAGGCCGCTCTCGGGTGGTTTTGGCCGCCGTTGCTTGAAGAGGGCTTGCAGTCGGTGACCCTCTCTCTCTGTCAAGTGGCCGTGCGGTTACTTGTCCCGATCAACGCTTTACCTGATTGGGTCTAGTTTACCACACTTGCGCCGTTTGCGCAAGTGCATTTTTAATCACGAGTTTCGCCTGTTTTCGTGTCATTCGTGATCAAGCCATTTGGCCTATCCCATACAGGCCATAAACACCCTGGACAAGCTCGCGCCGCTTTGATATAATGAACGTATGAGCACCAAGCAAATCACTCTACCTGTCACCGGCATGACGTGCGCCAACTGCGCCGTCACCATCGAGCGCAACTTGCGCAAACTGCCGAGCGTGGCCAACGCGAATGTCAACCTGGCGTCCGAGCGCGCCAGCCTGGAATTCGACCCGGCCGCGCTCAAGTTGGGCGATATCGTGGCCCGCATCGAAAAGGCCGGCTACGGCGTGGCGGCCGGCGAGGCGGTGCTGCCGATCAAGCGCATGAGCGACGCGGCCGATGCGCAGCGGCTGGATCATGCGTTGGCCAGGCTGGAGGGCGTGCTTTCGGCCCAGGTGAATTTCGCCGCCGAAAGGGCCGTCGTCAGTTATATTCCCACCCTCCTCAGCCAGGCGGACCTGCGGCGAGTTGCCAGCTCGGTGGGGCTGGAAGTGGCCCAGAGTGACGACGCCGGAGACGAAGACTCGGAGCGCCTCGCGCGCGAGAAAGAGATCGCCCACCAGCGCCATTTGCTGATCGCCGGCTTGATCTTGACCGTGCCGCTGTTTTTGCTCTCGATGGGGCGTGACTTTGGACTGCTGGCCGCCTGGGGAATTGCGCCGCCTGGCATGGGCGAACACGGAGCAGGGTCGCCGTGGTTCAACTGGCTGCTGTTTGCCCTGGCCACGCCGGTGCAATTCTACGTGGGGCGGCAGTACTACGTGGGCGCCTACAAAGCGCTGCGCAACGGCGCGGCCAACATGGACGTATTGATCGCCATGGGCAGCTCGGCGGCCTATTTCTACTCGCTGCCGGTGCTGTTCGGCTGGCTGGAGGGCCACGTCTATTTCGAAACCGCCGCGATGATCATCACGCTCATCATCATCGGCAAATACCTGGAGGCGCGCGCCAAGGGCCGCACCAGTGAGGCCATCAAGAAACTGATGGGGCTGCGGGCCAAGACCGCCCGAGTGATCCGCGACGGCGTTGAAAGCGACGTGCCGGTGGACGATGTGCGCGTGGGCGATGTCGTCGTCGTCCGCCCCGGCGAAAAAGTGCCCGTGGACGGCGTCATTGTCGCGGGCAAGTCCACTCTGGACGAGTCCATGCTCACCGGCGAATCGATGCCGGTAGAAAAAGGGGTGGGGGCGTCCGTCATTGGCGGGACGATCAACAAGCAGGGCGCCTTCCGCTTTGAAGCCACCAAGGTGGGCAAGGAAACGGCGCTGGCGCAGATCATTCGCCTGGTGGAAGAGGCGCAGGGCAGCAAGGCCCCGATCCAAAAACTGGCCGATCGGGTGTCGGCCATATTCGTGCCGGTGGTGATCGCGGTGGCCGTCGTAACGTTGATCGGCTGGCTGCTGGTGGGGCAGGGAAGCCTTGACGATGTCACCCGGGCGATGATGAACATGGTGGCCGTGTTGGTGATTGCATGCCCGTGCGCGTTGGGCCTGGCAACGCCCACCGCGATCATGGTCGGCACCGGCAAGGGCGCCGAGATGGGCATCTTGTTCAAGTCGGGCGAGGCGCTGCAAACGGCCGGGCGCGTCCAGACGGTGGTGTTGGACAAGACCGGCACAATCACGCGCGGGCGTCCCACGGTGACGGACATTATTGTGGACGGGGAACGATATACTGAAGATGACGTGCTGCGCCTGGCGGCTGCGGCGGAAAAGAACAGCGAGCACCCCTTGGGCGAGGCGATCGTGGCAGCCGCCACCGAACGCGAGCTGACACCTGGCGCAGCGGACAGCTTCACCGCCGTGCCGGGCCAGGGCGTCACGGCCCAGGTGGAAGGCCAGGCGGTGTGGGTGGGCAACACGCGCATGATGGAGCAAAAAGGCTTGGCAGACTGGCAGGCGCATATCACGCGCCTCCAGGCCGAGGCCAAGACCGCTATGGTGGTGGCTGTGGATGGGCAGGTGGCCGGCGTGATCGCCGTGGCCGACAGCCCCAAGCCTGGCTCCGCCGAGGCCATCGCCGAATTGCGGCGCTTGGGGCTGGAAGTGATCATGCTCACCGGCGACAATCGCCAAACGGCCGAGGCGATTGCCAGGAGCGTCGGCGTGGAGCGCGTGATCGCTGAAGTGCTGCCTTCCGACAAGGCGGCCGTGATCAAGGGATTGGAGGACGCGGGCAAAGTGGTGGCCATGGTGGGTGATGGTGTGAACGATGCCCCGGCGCTGGCGCAGGCCGACGTGGGGCTGGCGATTGGCACCGGCGCGGACGTGGCGATGGCCGCCGCAGGGGTGACGCTGATGAGTGGCGATTTGCACGGCGTGCCGCGCGCTATCCTCCTCTCGCGGCGCACCATGCGCACGATCAAGCAGAACCTGTTCTGGGCCTTTTTTTACAACATCATCTTGATCCCAGCCGCCGCGTTGGGCTGGCTGGTACCCGTCCTGGCAGCGGGGGCCATGGCTTTCAGCTCAGTCTTCGTGGTCAGCAACAGCCTGCGCCTGCGCCGGGCCACGTAGGGCGGCTTTCTACGCCAAAGGCGTCCTGCGGATAGCCGCCGCACCTGTGGCAGGCTTTGCGTGGAAACCTGCCCTACGCCCTACCTGACCAGCTTGACGCAGGTCTCGACGTGGAAGGTCTGCGGGAACATGTCCAGCGCCGCCAGGCGTTCGAGCTGGTAGCCGGCCTGCAGCAGGCGCTTGAGGTCACGCGCCAGCGTGGCCGGGTCGCACGACACGAACACGATGCGGCGGGGGGCCTTGGCGATCAGCGCCTCGATCACGCCTCCCTCGCAGCCGCCGCGCGGCGGGTCGAGCACGACGGCCTCAAAGCGGTCTGCCAGCTCCGGCAGGGCATGGCCCACCTCAGCCTCAATCAGCGTCACGTTATCCGCTCCGGCCAGGTTTTGCTCGAAATCCCGGCAGGCCCACGGCGAAGCCTCGATGCCCACCACATGGGCGGCCCGAGCCGCCACGGCGGCCGTGAAGAGCCCCGCGCCACAATAGGCGTCCAGCACCGTCTCGCCGCCGCTCAGGTCGAGGAACTCGCTGACCAGGCTGACCAGCCTCTCCGCCTGGGCCGTGTTGACCTGGAAGAACGTCGGCGGAGAAACGTGATACGCAATACGCAATACGCAATACGTAATCTGCGCACGACCCAGGAATTGAACGAGCTGCCCATCCTTCGTGAGCAAGCACGCCGACAGCGGCAGGTCGGTTTCCAGCCCGGGCGGCTGGTCGTCCTGGGTTTCCAAGATCAGCATGATGTCATCGTCGGCCGAGCCTTTGCGCAAGCCCAGGCGGGTCAGTTCTGGCATGTCGAGGGTCATTGCTTGAAAGAGCTCGGCCAGGGCTGGCTCGAGGAGGTGACACTGCCGGATGGGGGTGACGCGGCGGCCGGCCGGGTCGAAAAAGCCCACATGACCCTCCGGAGTGAACGAGAACTCGGCGTGGTTGCGGTACAGCCAGGCAGAGGGCGCCCGGAGCGTGGTCACCGGCGGCGGGTCGGCCAGGCCGCCCAGGCGCTGCAACTGTTCGCGGACGGTGTTGGCCTTGAAGCGCAACTGGGCCTCGTAGGCGATGTGCTGCCAGTGGCAGCCGCCGCACTGGCCGTTGGGGGGGGCGTGCGGGCAGCGCGGCGTGACGCGCTCGGGCGAGGGGCGCACGATATCGAGCAGCCGCGCGCGGGCGTAGCGGCCTTTGTCCTGCACGATTTCGGCCCGCACCAGCTCGCCGGGGATGGCGTATGGCACAAAGATGGCTTTGCCTTCGTAGTGGCCCACGGCCTCGCCGCCGTGGGCCATGCGGCTCAGTTCAAGCTCGATCATGAGACTACTCCCAAACAAAAAGGGCCGCGCGTGTGCGCAGCCCTGGTTGAGCTGGGGCGGAAGGATTCGAACCCTCGGTAAACGGATCCAAAGTCCGTCGCCTTACCACTTGGCCACG
>JAFGFO010000443.1 GCA_016931085.1 Thermoflexales bacterium | reverse complement strand
TTGGCCACGCGGATAGAGAGCGTGGTAGAGCTGATGCCCGTCTCTACAAAGGACGGCGTGGGCGTCACGGCTAATAGGCGCACAAAGGCATCCACCGCGTTCAAGCCAGCGGTGGCCGAGGCCCGGATAAAATCGTCTTCCACAGCCTGGACCTGCGCGCCAAAGCGGCGATAGCTGAACACAGTCGGCGTGATAACTAACCCCAGGCCGGCAGCGCTGCCGGGGGCCAGGGTGGCGCTCTGGCTGGTCCAACTAGCCCAGCCGGCCGGCAGGCCGTTCAACGTCACGGCGTAGGTGGTAGTCAGCGTGCCGTGGTTGCGCAGCGTGAGCGTGTAGCTCACGGGCCGGCCCAGCAGCGTGGCCGCCAGGCCGGGCGCAAAGGCGGCCGTCACGTGCCGCTGGGCAATGGTCGTCAGGTCGTCCTGAAGGGCCGCGGCAGGCGCGCAGAAGCCATCCACAGCAGGCGCTGCGGCCAAGGCTTCCAGGTCGCCGGTGTCTATTTGAGGATAGCGCGCGTGCAGATGCGCCAGCACGTCATTCAAAGCTGCCACAACGCGCGCCTGCAAAGTGAGATCGCTTTCATCCAATTCCCATCGTCCTAATTGCAGCGTGAGATTTTGCAGCGAGGCTGCCAGTTGGGTGTCGCCTAACTGCGCTGCGACGCGGATGGTGTTTTGAGTCCTTAGCACGCACGGGCCGGCGATTTGCACGGCGACGTAGGCGGTCTGGGTATAGGCTGTGCCGGGGGCGGGGCTTGTGATGCGGATGTTCCCGTGGCTGCCCAGCGCGGCGTGGGTAGGCGTAAACACTAGCGCCCGCTCGTCGCTCTCGCCGGCGGGCAGCGTCACGTTGTAAGAACCGCCACCCGCCCAGGTAGTGATAGGCAAGCTAACGTGGACGTCGAACGCGCCGGCGGCGTTGCCCACGTTGGTCAGGGCCAGGTCAAAGGTGGTCGAAACACCCGGGCTGCCGTAAACCAGGCTGGGATCGGCCTCCAGGTAGTTGAAGGCGATGGCCGGCATGGCAAAGGCGGCGACTTGCTGCCGGCTCAGCGAGGGCGCCTCACCCATGGTGGCCGTGACGGTAAAGGGATAGCTCGCGGCGGGCGGCAATGACGTGAGCTGTGCCGGTGAGATGTACAAGCCAATCCGCCCTACCCCGCCGGCCGGCAGGGTCAAGGTCGTGCCGGCCTGCCCCACGTTCCCGCTGACGATGAGCCAGTCAGGAGGAAGAGAGAGACTGGAGACAGAGATAGAGAAGGTATGCGACGTGGTCGAGGTGTTGGTGATGTCTAGCGTGTAGGCCGCGCCGGGCAACTGCACTTGGCCATTGTTGATGCTGTCTGGATCCGCGCCAGGCGCCAGCGGGCCGGTGGGAACTGTAAAAGTCGGGTCGGGCTGAACACCCAACTCCAGGCCATGCTGAGCGCTCGTTCGAACGGTATAAGCAGTCGAAAGGGTCAGGGCGGGATGCGCGTGAGACTGGGCCGTCAGGCGGAAGGCGTAATCGCCGGGCGCGGCGCCCAGCGGCGAAAGCGCCGTAATTTGCCCGGCATGATCCACGGCCAGACTCCAGTCCAGCGGCCCCTCTACCGTGAGGGTATAGTTGTCGCTCAAGTTGGCCAGGATAGAGGCCCGTACGCTGGCCGGGGTGTGGGGCGCAGCTAGCACGAGCGTGGGCGAAACGGCCAGGCTGAACAGTGAGGCCGTCCCATTCAACTCGACCAGGTCCGCCGCTGGGGTGGATGGCGTGACGGTCATAGGGCCCGTATAGCCGGCCAGGGCCAGGCCGTTGGAAGCGTCGAGCGCCACACCGTCCAGCGTGACGATGCCAGCCGCCGGGCCGAGCGTCAGGTCTGCGGGCTGGGCCTGGATGCGAGCCTGGGCGGCCAGGTTGGGGGCGGCCGTGTGGCCGGCGACTTGGACGGATACGGCCGCCGCCGCGCCTGGGACCACCATCGAAAACGTGCCGGTGCAGACGCGGCTGCCGTCGAGCGTGGCCAAGGCGCGATAGACAGTTACGGTGTAGGACTGGCTAGAGTTCAGTCGAAGCAGGCCGTTTAGCCAATTGCTGCCGGCGCCTAACTGGGGTAGGGCCGGCGCGTAAAACGAGTTGGAACCCTCTCCCGTCAAGACATAGGTGATGGGCAGCTCAGCCAGCGTTGCTGTCGCGCGAGATTGAAGTGGATCCACCTGCACGGCGCCGCTCCCAAGCGCTGTCCCATCGGGGGCGTATAGCGCTGCGATGGGGGCCGCTAACTGCGTAAATTCGAGCGCCGCCTGGCTGCCGGCCACCCAGCGAGCCGCCAGCGTTCCCCTGGCCTGGCTGGCGTTGGATGTAAGGGCGGCATAGATCTCGTTGCCTTGCAGCGACTGGGCGGCCCACAGCGTTCCCTGGGCATACGCCGGCGCCCTCCTCGATGGTGTGGCGTACGCCATCAAGCTCTTGGGCAGGGGCGGGTCGAGCCAACTGGCGATTTTTGCCTGCGCCAAAGCGGCGCCGTTGATAAGCCCTCCCATCTTGAACTCGAATTCGACCTCGACAAAGCTCTGTTCGACCGTGCCCGTGGGCAAATCGGCGCCCAGGCTGTTGAGACAGTCGACAAAGCCGGGCGTTTCGAACAAGGTCACGCTGATCTTGACGGAAAACGAGGCGCTAAAGCCGACGCCGTTCACATAGGCGTCTGTCGCGCCGGCCATGCTCCCCACAACGTCATTGTCGACAAACGAGCAATCCTCAAATGTGGACCAGGCATCTGTCATAGCCTGGCCGATTTGATCTATCACATCGCTGGCCTCTTGAAAGGCTTCGCCGTAAGCCTGCTTGCGGTCGATGTCGTTGAACGGCATTTTGGCCATGAGCTTGGCCAAAAAGGCGATGCCATAGGCGGCAAAGCCGTGGAAAAAGCCGATCAGCGCCATCAAGTACTCCTGATGCGATCCCTGGAATAACAAGTCATACTCGACGATGGCCTGGTGCTGTCCGTTTTCCATCACATCCAGCGTGTGGCCATTGATGATGTCGATGAGGAACCATCCGACGGTGTCCTGGCCGCCAACGGTGACCGAACGTTCGGGGACGAGCACGAAACACTGGTGTTTTTCGAGCGCCTCGGTGATGCGCGCCTTGGCCTCGTCTGAAATCTCCAGCCGGTCCAACACGCCCAGGTTCATCGCCGAGACTTTTTCGAGCCGGATACCCTGTTGGCTCGCCTCGCGAAAAACAGACGCGACGCTGATGGCTTGCTCGCCGGTCAACTGCTCCATCAGCGCGCTCTCCAGCGAGGCCTCCAGCACGCCGCGCGCGTAATTAAAGGCCACCAGGCCTTGCCAGGTCTGGCCGGGATAAAGCACGGTCCGCACCGCGTCTTTCCGCAGGTCAAAACGCATCTGGTCGGTGTCGTTGGCCTGGTCGCGCTCCCAGGACACGATAAAGAGGCGCGGAGAAGCGGCGTAGGGCTTGACCAGGAACGAGTCTTGCAGCCAGTCCGCGCCATAATCCGACATGGAGGCAAACAGCAGCAGGTGCAGGCGCTGGCTGACGCGGGCCACCTCGCCGTAGGCGTGCCTGGCCTGGCGCAGCTCGGGCAAGTCTTCATTCGTGATTTCATCGCCAAGCGCCTCGAGTGTGGCGAAAGCCGCCTGGCCCTGGGCTGCCGCGAGAGCCATCTTTTGGTAGTGGGCATCCATAACGGAGGCCGGTACCCGAGAGGGCGAGACCAACACCGTGTAATACGATTCCTGGCTCACGACCGGCACAGGCTCACCAGCCTGTTCGACCGCGAGGGTTCCGCCAGCCTGGCGGCGCTCAAAGCCGACCGAATCAAAGATTTCGCGCACGTGGGTTTCCACCTTACCACTGGCGTCGCGCAAGTCCACCATCAGCCATTCGGCTGTGACGAGCATCGTGCCAAACGGGAAATTGGAAACCAGGTCTTGGAACGAGTTGCCTTCGATGGCCTGGGCATGGCTGTCCACGACCAGGTAGGGAGTATAGACGTGTTGTACGGTATAAAACACAAAGCCGGTGCGGACGTCGGTCTGGACCAGGTGCTGCAGCGTGGCGGGGTTGCCGACCAACTCGACCGCGTTGAAGGTGCGTGACAGCGGATAGCCATACTCCAGGCCGCTGTAGCCCGTGTTGAGCGGGT
>JAFGFO010000442.1 GCA_016931085.1 Thermoflexales bacterium | reverse complement strand
TACTCGCAGCCATTTCTGGATGGCGCATTGACCGGGCTGGCCGCGCGGCAGTTTCGGCTTTTTGTGCATGATCGCCGCCCAGGCCATCCATATGGCAAAAGATGGAGAACAAAAGTTGGGGCTTTAGAGCCCCATGGGCGATAGCCTTGACAGGGACTGATAAGGGTTGGGCTGTTGGCATGGAGGGCTGGTTGATTCATTTCGAAGGCTACCGGTGGCAACAAGTCATTGGCCCTTCCTGTGATCATCTGTGGGATGTGCAAATGCTCGCCTCAGGTGAAGGGTGGATCGTTGGGGAGAATGGCGCAATCTGGCACTATAATGGTGAACAGTGGACAGACGCCAGCTCGCCGACGACCCGCACTCTTTATGCGCTTGATCTAGTGAAGCGGACTGGACGACTGATTCCCCGGAATTGCGTGTGCGATTTGACTCCAAGCTCTGGCCACTAGACCCGACGACTGGGGAGCGTGTGGGGCCATTCGAAGTTATCGAGGCGGTCAGTGTCAGCGATCTGTGGGCGGCTGTAGGCGGGGTAGCAGAAGAGGGTGGGGATATGTGGCATTTTGATAGAGATGGCAAAAGATTGACGGCGATTGTGATATAATATAGCTAATCTTGGGCGAGGTTTTCACATTGGCGCAATTTAGAGTGTGGCTGCCGGTCGCTTTCGGTGATTCCTATACACGCATTGTATTCAAATACCTGGATCAGGGGCGATGGAGTCTGTCGCGTGCCGAGTGGTCATTGGCATTTGAAGCTTTTGACCTGCTCGGTGATGCCCTGATCGACACACCTGATGGCCTGCAACATTTCAAAGCGCTTTACGAAAGCCAGATCGAAGCCAATCTGGCTAACCGATACATCGCCGACCTTTTGAAGCTGGACAATGTGCCTGGTGGATGGACTCCTTTGTGGGCGCGTTATGCTCGAGCTATTTTTGCTCTCTGGCAACGCTCGTCCTGGCTTGAAGGTGTTGGAGTGGAGGCGCGTCTGTTGTTGGGCTATTGGCTGTTTTGGTGGGAGATGTTCGCTGAAGGCTATGCCTTTGAAGTCCAGGTTTTGGAAGATCTCGAGCAGTCTGGCGTCGCTTTTGCACCGCACGACTTGCGTACTCGCCAGGGTCGCCGTTCCCCGTATGACTTGGCGGTGTTGGGGTTGCATGGTGACATCAAGACATCGCTATATTTCTTGCAGCATGGTCGCTCGCCGGGGATGAGGCGCGATTTTTACATCAGTCGCTTTCGCTATCGAGGACGTGAGAAGGTAATGATAGTTTTGATGCAGCCATTAGCCTGGCAAAAGATTGACGGCGAAGCTGAGCGTGCGACGTGGGAGCAGCTCAAGGCCGAACTGCCCACGGTCGCCTCGATTTTGCATCGGGGCCGCCAGATTGTTGTGGTTGATTACGAAACTTGGAAGGCGCGTGTGCGCCGGCGACAGCAACAGGAGGAAGGTAATGAACGAGCGAACGCTCCTTGGGATAAGTGAAGCCGAGTTAGAAGATGTGATTGAGCGCTATCTTGCTCGCGGCGAACAAGAGCCTCACGATCTGGATGCTGATACGTTTTTTGATGCGTTGGCTGATTTCACGGCAGCTCCTGCCGAGACGACGATCGAGCTGACCGGCGAATGGCAGGCGGGACAGTTTGTGCTAAAACCGGCTGAGCCTGTTCCACCCGAGGTGGTTGTTCAGAATAACCGGATCAGCGCGCCCGGATTCACTTTTGTGATCAGGCCGATTTCGCCGGTGCCGAGCGGGTAATGCTGTGAGCGTCGTTGTACACTCTTCTCGCCTGCGGCCGGTGTGAGCCAAAGTTGACCACCAATCCGACCGGCCAGTTGCCACTGCGCAAGCGCGCTTCAAGTTGCTCCATGTCCTGCCGAGTCAGGCAGCGTGTCTTTTTGATCAGCACAAACACCGTACTGCCTGCTTGACTGATCTGCATAGTCGCGCTGCCCGCTTCGCCGCGGCCAGGTGGGGTACGCCGGGCATGCACCGCCAGACCATTGCCTCTGAGTTCGGCCGTCAACGCCTGGAGTGGGTCGTGGTGATTTTGGTTGAACACGCGGTAGTAAATTGCCAGGACTCGACCGCTCATGTCCGCGGGCGAGGGCTCTGGCTGAACGATCTGATCACCTGGCTGCTTGCCATCCATCTGCAACCGGCTGGCCAGCAGCCGCACCCCCATTGTCCACGGATACAGGTGGCGGCTCTCTTCATACCAGTCCTCGACCTCGCCGGGCGGCGCTTTCTTGAGCACCGACAGCACGGCCGGACGCCTGATGCCCATCAGCGTGCCGATCTGGCTGGCCGTCACGCCACTCTTGGGTTGGGCAGCCAGCCATTCGTCCAGCCGCCTGTGCTGCAGCCAGTCAAAGGTGTGCAGGTACGATCCGGTCGTCGTGTCGGTGCCGGCGTGGCCCAGGCTGCGGGCGATCTCGATCAGCGGCACGCCCAACACGAGCAGGCGGTTGGCGTACACGTGGCGTAGGGTGTGAAAGGTGATGGGCAAGGCGCCCGGGTCCTGCTTGATCTCTAGCACGCGGATGGCGGCGTTGACGGCCCGGCCCAGGCTCTCGGTGAGGGTTTCGTCCTCAGCTGAGTCAAGGAAGCGGGCAGCCGGGTCGCCGCCGGCCGCTTCCCATCGGCGCTGCCACCAAGCGCGCAGCAGGTCGAGCACCTCGGGCGGGACATGCCTGGCCCACACCACGCGTGACTTGCCGCGCTTGGAACGCCACACGCGCAGGTAGGGTGTCTGCGCATCCAGCACCACGTCCCCCAGCCGCAGGTGGGCGATCTCGCGCCTTCGCAGGCCAAAGAAGGTGGCCAGCAAGATAGCCAGGAAGGCATCGTAGGCCAGGCGGGCTTTGGCTGGCAGCTTTTGAGCCAGGGCGCGCTGCCGCCAGGCCAGCAGATGGGCCAGCATCTGCGCCACGTGCTCCATTGAGGGCAAGTTGACCGGCCGCAGCCGGCGGGCTAACCGGACCGTGCTGCGGTTCAACCCGGCCACGTCCATTCCCAGCTCCTCTTGCAGAAACTCGATCACCCGGCCCATCACCGTTAGCAGGCGGGAGCGCGTGCTGACGCCCAGATCCAGGGTGGCTACCTCGCGCACGTCCTCCTCATCCAGCTCGTCCCAACGCGCCCCGGCCATGTGGCGCACCAGGGCGCTGCCGGCCGAGCGATAGTTGGCCAGCGTGAGCGGCGTCAGCCTGGTCGCGCGGCACAGGTGGCCACAGAGGATCAAGTGGATGTGGTCGAGATGCTCACCCGTTGGGCGCGCCTGGCTCACCAACGCCATACCTGGATACAGGGGTGGGATGACCTGCGCGAGTTGGTTCGCCAAGAGGGTGGGTTGCAAGTAGGAGCCACCAAGGAAGAGGTCGTCGAGCAGATGCGCAAGACCCGTCAAGAAATCTTTGAGGCTGAGTATGCGCATTTGTATCGCTAGCTGCGTCTTTATCCATGACCTACAGGAAGATGACCTACTAGCGGAACGCTGATCGCAATTATCATCCCCGCGACACCGAAGGTTTGGGATAGCCTCTTGACAATT
>JAFGFO010000441.1 GCA_016931085.1 Thermoflexales bacterium | reverse complement strand
CCCGTAGGGCAGGTTTCCATACCTGCCGCAAGCCTGGCGGCTATGGAAAGCCGCCCTACAAAATCGTCTCTCCGACAGCCTGCTAGCCAAGAACCAAAGGTTGGAGTATAATCATCTTAGAGCAAGCTTAGGCAAATGAGGATCAGCGTGAGAATCTATCTTGATACAAGTGTATACAACCGGCCCTTTGATGACCAGACACAACCAAGAATATGGTTGGAGACGCTGGCAACGGCTCTGATTCTCCAGATGATCGAGTCCGAGACCGCCGAGTTGGTGACATCATCCGTGGTGGAATATGAAAACAGTCGCAATCCGTTTCCCTTGCGCCAGCGCTGGGTAAATCGTTGCCTCGGCTTGGCCGGATCACGCCAGCCAGTGAATGACACAATCAGGCAGCGTGCGTTGGAGTTGGAACAAGAGGGAATAAAAGCTGTGGATGCGCTTCATCTGGCTTGCGCTGAAGCAGCCGCGAGCGATTGTTTTCTCACGTGCGATGACAAAGCGATCAAGCGTTACAGTAGCCGGACAGACAAAACCGTTCATGTTTTTAACCCGGTCGAGTTTGTCTTGAAAATGGCAGGAGAGTGGGAAGAATGATCCAAGTTATAAACGAACAACAAGTCCTTCAAGAAGCCGCCAGTGTATTGATGGATCACATGACTTTGCCCAAAGTAGTCCGTTTTTGGGCGGCCTGGCAGGTCGGGCAAGGGAACTACCTGGATCTCCGTGAGGAGCTGTTTGGCCAGGAGACCGTTGAGACTCTTTTTGAGCAGGTACAGGCCTACCAGGAGAAAACGGGCCAAGAGAATTGAACGTGTGCTACAGCTACGACCATTTCTAAACCACCACCGGCCATTCCTGGCCGGTTTTCATCTTCTTTATTCCCCCGCATCTGTTTTTTTGGCCTACCACGTTTTTAAGCATGCATCCACCCGAAAAACGGCGTGAAACAGGACTATGACTCACGCCGCAGAGGCCTGGGGTTCCCTGCCTTGCTGGCACGAGCCAGGACAGGCAAATTCCTTGGCTACGCGGTAGCTTCATACCCGTCCGCTGCTTTGTCCATTCATCATGGCCCCTGCGATCAGGTGGGCAATGCGCAATGGTTCAGGGATATGACCCGCTGTGCTGAATTCCCTCACGACCGTCGATGCTTGCTCGAGCGTCAGCCCGACACGCTGGACGTAAACTTGCTCTACAGCTTCCATGGGGCCAAGCTGCTCGATCAAGGCCCATTTCCTCCGGCCCCCGCCCATGTTCAACAAAGCCTCTCTTATCGCGGCCATATTGGGAAGCCTGCGCGAAACAACCAGGATGGGGAGCCCGAGCTGCTCGTGCATGTAGAAAACGTCCACCACGTTAAAACCTGCCAGCGCGATCCCTTGAAGCATGATCAATTGAATGTGGGCGGCGAATCTCGACTGGGAAATCAATGTCACCAGCTTCTTGGCCGCATTTAGCCCGTCTTTTTTGACCTCGCCAATCAGGATGCCATCCAGTCGCAATCTGGCATAGACCGTCCCCACCACTTTGACATTCCCCTTGTGGTGGGCTGGAAAGGGGGCATCATCGAAGCCGATGACGTTCGAGAAATGCTTCCGCATAGGGTGATTTTCTCCTTATGCTGAAAATCATACCCAGATTTCGTATCTTGTCAAATAATACGGAGTAGGGCAGGCCCCTGTGCCTGCCCCTACGTCTTGAGAAGTACCAGATTTCGACCCCAAACGCGAGGCTCACGGCCGCACGTAGTAAAACCCGGCCGTGCCGTCCTTCTCGCCGTTGACAACCATGTGCAGGCCGCCCGTGCGGCCGGTAAAGTAGGCCAGCGGCGAGCCGGCATTGGTGTACCCGCGCGCGCTCAGGTAGTCGGCGATGTCTTGCGCCGGGCTCAACACGCCGCCCGTTTCTGTCCGCGTCTTGAGCACATAATCGTCGCGGTAGACGTAGCGGATCAAGGGCGTGTCCGCCGCCGCGCCCACGTAGACCGGCGTGGCCCAGCCTGAGCTGTTCTCCGCCACGCTCACCGGCCCTGCCCAGGCGCCATCTTTCCACACGTAGCGATAGACCCGCGAATGCCCCGGCCACATCGCGTGGTCGGAGCCGAGCACAAAGCTGTCGTCACCGCCAGAGTAAGCCAGCACGATAGACTGGTCCCGCTGCGGCGTCGAGTACAGCTCGTGCGTGGCCTGGCGCAGCGGGAAGCGGCCCGGCTCTGTACCGTAGGCCGTGCGCGCGACGATGGGATCGCCCGGCGAGACCCCATCGCCGGCCGATTGCGACCAGCGTTGGAACCACGCCAGCATCGCCTGGCCGTCCGGCGCGGCGACGATGGTCGAGTACTGCGTATCCCGGTCGTTGATCCGGCTCAGCGGCGCGCTCCAGCTCGCGCCATCCCAGTAGGCATGCCAGGTTTGGTAGCGCGCCGAAAAGGAACTAGTGCTGAGGCGTGCCCAGTACACCTCGCGCCACACCAGGTAGGCGTAGCCACTCCCCTCGGCGACGGTCAGGCTCGGAAACGCGACGCCGCCGCCCGGCAGGTCCAGGTCCGGCAAGTAGTAACGCTTGTGCGGCGCGACGATCTCTGGCGCGGAGACAACGCCGCCGGCGACGGTGTGGTGGACGACGCCATCGTCGTTGCCGTACGCCAGGTGGATGCGCCCGTGAACGTTGTCCACCGCCACCTGCGGCTCTCGCCCACCCCAATAGCTGAGGATACGGTACGGCGTCCAGTTCGCGCCGTCGGGCGAGCTGCTGTAAAAGACGTAATTCTGCACGTTCGGGTTGAGCTTGCCGGTCCACAGCGCGTGGACGCGCCCGCTGTCCTCCACCGCCACGGCGGCCTCAATGACGCTCTCCGGGTAGCCGCCGATGTTGGCGGCTACCAGGGGCGGGCTAGCGGGCGGCGAGGGGCTTGTCCCGGCACAGTGCTCGCTCAGCCCTTCGGGACAGAGACGCAGGCTCACGTCGTCGAGATAAGCGCCTTCGGGGCGCGTGCCCGCTTCGTCCACGGCAAAAACCGCCGCGATACACACGCGCTCTTGGCCGAGCACGTTGCCAAGCGTCGGGACGTTCGCCAGGTCGATCGTCAGGTCCTCCCAGCCGTCCGTCACGCCGGAGCGGCAGACGCCGTAATAGTCGCCTGCTGGCCAATTCCCGTATGCGCTTTGACAGGCGCCCGTCTCGACGACGGCGACCTGGAGGCAGACCTCGTCGCCCGGCGGCAGGTTCGTCCAGACCTTGGCGCTGTACTGGGCATGGGCGACGTATCTGAGGTCGATGGGCATGTATTTGTACATCATCGTCCAGAGTGTATTGGGGTATTCCGCGCCACAGGCTGGTGCGTCGCCATAGTTGATGCCGCCGTAGGACCATGCGCTGTATTGCCCGGAGTAGACGCGGCAGTCGCGCTTGTCCCACAAGGGGATCCCGCCGCCAGGGTCTATGGATATAGACGAATAGCGAAGCCAGCTAAACGAGGCTTCGAAATCGTCGTGGAAGTACGTGATCCACCCGTCGCGCGCCGCGCTGCCGCCGGCCCCACCCTCGTTGCGCAGCACCACCGGCAGGTAGATCGACTGCGGCCAGCCGATGGCGATCTCGAAGGTGTCCTGCACGGCGTACACGCCGTCACTGGCGCGGATGGTCACGCGCGCGCGGCCCTTCCAGTACGCTTCCGGCCTGACGTGGACCGCGCCCGACGCCTGCAAGGCCACGCCCATGGCCGGCTGCGTGTTGAGCATCAGCGTGTAGCTCAGTTGGTTGCCTGGCAAGGTAGCATGCCGGGCGTAATCACGCACGTTGAAGGCGTCGTGGAAGGTGGTCCCCGGCAGCAGCAGCACATCCGGCAGGCCGCCAAAGCGCAGCGGGGCCGGGAAGTGGCCGGCGGGATAGGCGAAGGTGCGGTAGGCGTCCCGCTTGGACGTGGACGCCAGCACGGCCGGCCTGTAGGCGCCGCTGTCGGTGTGCGTCAACACTAGGTCGGTGAGCGTGTACGGCCCGTCCAGGCCGCGCCCGCCAATGGCCGCGCCGTCGAAGCGCAGGCCGAGCAAGTGCACGCCGGTGCTCAACGTGGAGGTGAGGTAGGCCCAGGTGATCTCGACGCCCTCGGCGTCGGCCAACGCGCCGCGCAGGACGTAGCTGCCGGTCGCCGTGACCCGCACGCCTACCCGGATATCCAGGTGCTCGTACAGGCCGTCGCCGTCGGCGTCCAGGCCGCTGTCGGCGTAGCTGCCGGTGAAAGCCAGTCCAGCCGCCGCGCCGCCGGTGCTAAAGACCCAGGCCGCCGGCTCAGAGCTGGCGTTCCCCTGCGTGTCTCGGATGCCCTCGCTGAGCGTGACGACGTAGGTCGTGCGCGGCGCGAGGGGCGTAGCTGGGGTGAAGGTGGCCATCCGCGCGGCGGCGTCGTAGGCCACGCTGCCGCTGAGGAGCGCGCCGTGCAGTTCCGCCACCTGGAAGCTCGCCGTGCTCACTGTGCCGGCCTCCAACGCGCGATCCCACGCGACGGCGACGACGGTGTCGGTCGGGACGTTGAGCGCGCCGTGCGGCGGGGAGAACAGGCTCGGGCGCGGCGGCGAGCTGTCGGCCTCGGTGCTAAAGGTCCAGCTCACCTCCCCGGCCAGCGGGCTGCCGCCCGGCGTGCGGATCGCGGCGCTGACGTGAGCGGTGTAGGTGGTGCTGTAAGCCAGCCGGGTCTTGGGGATGAACGTCGCTTCACGTGTCTCGGCATCGTAGCGGATGTAGCCGGGCACATCTTCGCCCGGGCCGCCGGAGAGCGTGAGCGTGCCGCTGTGGATGGTCGCGGCGTCTATGGCGTCGCGGAAGCCGACGTGGAGCGGCTGCTCGACGTTGACGTGTTCCGCGCCCGGTGTGGGCAAGACGTACTCCACGCGGGCGGGGTTGTCAATCGTGAACAGCCCGGCGCTGTCGCTGGCGGTGTTGAGGCCGTCCGTGGCGATCACGCGCACCAGGGCCTGGGTGGTGTTGGGCAAGCTGGTGGTCTCGACGGTATACGTCGTCCCGGGCAGGTGAATGGCCTGCGCCTGCCACGTCGCGCCGTTGTCGGTGGAGACTTGCAAGATGAAATGCCGCGCCTGGGCGGGGTCTGTTTGCCAGGCGATGGGCTGCGGGCCGGTCCAGCTCGTGTTGGCCGGCGAGGTGATGGCGACGGTGGGCGCGCTGGCGCTGGCTGTCCGCTCGGCCAGGAGTGCGTCGTCGCTGTCGCGGCGGATTTGGACGCGCGCCGTCGCGGCCGGGTAGGGGACCTTGATCGCAAAGGGCGCGGGCGCGTCAGGAGGAATAGTCCAGGAATCCCGCCCGGCTGGCTGCAGTGTCGTGGCGGTGCTGAAGGGGCGCGTGTAGCCGGCGATCTCTTGCCCCGCCCCATCTAGGAACACGAGCCGATACGGGCCGGGCGCCGGCGCTTCCCATTCGCCGGCTTCGAGCTGGTACCAGGGATCGAGCGCCACCGCGCCGCTGGCCGGGGTGATGATGCCGCTCGCCAGCAGCAGCGGCTCGGCCAGGCTGGCCTGGCGAGACGCCCGGGAAGCGCTGCTGAAGCGGGCGCGCAGGGAGTGGTAATTGCGCCACTCGATCCACAGCCGCTCCGGCGGGGGTGATTCCACCGGGTCCTCGTTCATAAAGCTGCTGATGATGTTGAGCGTCTTTTGTGTCTGCGGCTCCATGCCGGCCGCGCTGTTGCGGCGGTCCGCCCGGCGGCGGACGTCGTAACCGTCCCCGCCGCTATACGTGTCGTGCTCGAAACCGTACAGGTGGCCGCCTTCGTGGGCGACGATGAAACGGAAGTGATCGTAGTAGACATCCTGCACCAACATGCCGTACCATGCCTGCCTCGGCGAGGTCAAGCCAATGTCGCGCAACCACGCCATGGGCGCGTAGCCAATCATCAAGTCGCAGCCCGAGCTCGTCGCGCACAGGGAGCTCATCTCCAGCAGCGCCTTCAAGAGCTGAAAATCGCCGGCTGGCGACGAACTCCACACCGACGAAGCCACCGGCGCGTAATAGGGTATGGCGGTGGTCCGTTGCGCCAGGCGCACGTTGGGCACGGGATAAATGGCCTGCACGCCGCCGCGGTGTCCCGCCAGCGGCGCGCTCAAATCCACCGTGCCGCTTTTGCCGTAATCGGCGCCGACCGCCAGAGCACGCGCGTGGAGCGTGAGCCAACGCGTCTGGACAACGTCCGGCGTGGACAGCCTGACGAAGCGCTGCTTTTCGCCGCGGCTGTCCACGACCGTGACCGCCGCGCGCAGCCAGTAGTAGCCCGTCTCTTGGGGGACGAAGCCGTAATAGTTGACCGTGTCCTGCGAGCTGAGCCGCCTGAATTTGTCGTTGAGGCGGTAACGCCGCGCCGTCTCCGGCGTGTAAGCAAAGTGCCAATCGGGCGGGCCGCTCGCGCGCCAAGAGGCCGCCCCTTCGTGCTCCCCGGAAGGCGAGCGCCAGCTCAGCTCGATGTCCTCCACATCCACGTGGTCCCACAAATCCAGGTACCACACGTCCGTATAAAAGCTGGCGCTGGACAAGAAGACGCGGAGCACGGTGGGTTTGTAGGCGACGAGCGCCTCTTCTTCGAGCACCTGCACCGGCGCCAGGCGCACTTCCAACTGCGGGAGGGTCCAGAACGGCCAGTGCGCGCCGCTTTCCAGCGGGCCGCCGCTCACATCTTGGACCCAGTCAGCGTGCTTCTCGGCCGTCGCCTCCGTCTCGCCCCAGACGCGCGCCTGGTAGCGGATGCCGTCCCTGAGCGGCGCGTCCGGCCGGAAGATGTATTCGACGTCCGACAGCTTGCGCGGCTCACCGGAGACATAGACCGGCTGCTGCTGCTCGTCGAGGTAGTACACCTGGAAGGTGTTCTCATTGACCGTGGTATCAGAAACGATTGTGTTGAACAGGACGCGAATTTCGGGGCGTTGGTGTTGGTTGGTGTTGACGTACTCTGTGCCGGGCTTGGGCGATAGCTCCTTGATGCCCAGTTTGACCCGCGCGCGCAGCCTGATGCGATACAGTTGGTAGCAGGTGCAGGCCATGTCTTGAAAGTCTGGCGTGCCGCAGAAATCCTGCTGCTGGAACCAGATGTTGTTCTCGCCATCGATGAGCTCGGTGTGGTCGAAGGCGATTTCTTGCTCGGCGGGGATGATGAACGGCCACGTCGGCTCGATCCCAATCGCGCCGATGATGTTCCAGTCGCCGCTAAAGCTGCCGTCCACCCACGCACCGGGCTTGCCGTTGAGCGCCACGGCCCAGGTGGGGTTGGTGTAGCGCTGCTCGCCGTCTGGCCCGGTGGCGTATTGGCGCTGCCCAAAGTTAAAAATCAACGTCGTCTCGCTCAGCTCGCTGGGATCCTGCGCCCCGAGGTTAAAGGGCCAGCGGAGGCGGGAGAGCATCCAGCAGTGGCCTTCGAGATCGGGGTATTCGTAGGTCCATACGGTGTAGCCCTGTTCGTCCATCGTGATCGAGGCGGGGTCGCCAAAGGCGGCGGCGGCGCGCGGCGCGGCGGTGACCATCTCCGTGGCAACCGGGTCGAGCGGCGCTTGGGCAAAGGTCGACGGCGACGCAGCGCCGGGCAGCGCCAGCCCACCCAGGCCGATGAGGAAAATGCTCGCTGCGAGCCATAAAGCTGTTTTTTGGTTTTTCATCTCAAACGCTCCTTATATGACCAGGGTATACCTCTCTGCCTGGTCTGTGTCTCATGGCTTCACTGCCGCTGCACCAGGGGCAGGAAGATGAACTGGTCGAACACGCTGCCCTCTATGTCGATAGTGTGCACGGCCTGTGCCGGCGCGCCTTCGATGACGGCTGTGACGGTGATGGTTTTTGTGCCCGGCGTGAGCCAGGTGAAGGTGGCGCTGTCGGACGCGGATCGGTCCGGGTGAACGGCGATGGGCTGATCGGTGGCCTCCCAGGTGTAGGTGACGGGAAAGCCGGGCAGCGTCACGCCGGCGTTGAAGGTGTAGGCGTGCTTGGTGTCGCCCTGGGCCGGGCCGCTCGCGTTCGCGGCGAAGGCGAGCGCCGTGCGCACCGCGCTGGCGAACGCGTCGCCATCCGTGGCGGTGAGCGTGATGGCCTTTTCGCCCGGCGTGTCCCAGCTCAGCGTCACCTGGTCGGTGGCGGTGAGGCCGGGGTGTGCCAGCGGCTCCTGGCCAGTGGTGGTCCAGGTGTAGGTGAGCGGCTGGCCGGTGTAGCCGGGCCAGAGCAGCTCGCCGCTAAAGGTCGCGGCGCTCCCCACGCCCACGACGCGCGGGCCGGTGGTGGTGACGTTGGGGACGCCGCCAGCGCGCAGCCAGCCCATGTCCTGGAACGTCGCCAGCGTCACCGGGCCTGGATGGCGCGCCGCGCCGCTGTAGAAGGGCGTCATCAGGCTATTGGGGCTGCCTTCGTAGCTGGCTTGGTCGAGATGAGACAGGCTGCTGATAGTCCAATAGCCCGGGGCGTAGAGCCTGGCCGCCGTCCCACCGTTGGCGGCGACGGTGTTGGGGCCGCCAAAGTGGGCGTCGCTCTTGAGGCGTGCGGCCAGTGTGAAGCGGTCATCGCCGAGGTAGCTCAACACGGCGGCGCCGCTGCTGTCTACGACGAAGCAATCGTAGGCGGTGGGGCAGGGGTAGAGGGCGCCCTGCGGCCCGTCGCCGCAAAAGCCGGTGTCGTAGCTCACGTACATATTGCCGACAAAGCCCAGGCCGTGCGCCAGCTCGTGCAGTGCCACCGCCACAAAGTCCGCGTCCGCGGCAGCAGCGGTGGTGTGCGCCGGCGTCAGCACGAAAGACCACGTCACGTCCGACTTGAATTGCAGCGCCATGTCGGCGCGGGCGGGATTCAGGTCGCCGCCGCTCAACGCGTTGGCCAACGCGATGGGGTAGTACGTGTTCACCAGCGGCGCGCCGGGAAAGTTGCGGACGTACTCGCTTGGCATGCCGGTGCCCAACGCGTCCCCGCTGCCAAGGTTGGGTGTCCAGCAGGCCGTCACCTCGATGGGCGTGGTGGACGAGATCCACGTTCCCCACAGCCCGGCGGCATAGTCGAGCGCGCTTACGGCTTCAGCCGGCGCTTCCTGGCAGCCAGTTGACCAACTCACGTTGAAGGATGCTCCAGCCTGGCCGGCGGCCGGATTCGCCACGGCGGCGTCACCTGTCAAGAGCAGCCCCGCGATCACGATTGCAAGGCTTGTCGTCCAGCGTTCCGGACATCGAACACGAGATTTCCATAGAGCCATCTTGCCCCCTTCGCCCGGATGTCCGGGCCGCACCCCATAAGAGGCGATAGTGACCCTGACAAGCTGCTTGTGGGCCATATCACCAGGGCCGAATGTGTACTTGACTGTACTTGGGTCTTGTCGACACACGCTTACTTCCAGGGGCGTGTTCGAGTCGCTGCCCCTGGGTGTGTTCGTATGGTGGCCAGTATCTCTTCAGATGTAGTTTTGTTGGAAGGTAGCCGATTGTCTTGCGGGTTTACAGTGGTGAGGAAACCGCTTAACGTCCAATCTGTCTATTTCATTAGGGTGTGACCAAATTTGGTTGGTGGTACTTTTTTGGCGTTTTCCATAGACGCGCACTGCCCCATCAGGCGGGCATCAACCT
>JAFGFO010000440.1 GCA_016931085.1 Thermoflexales bacterium | reverse complement strand
GAACGACAGCAGGTCGATCTCGTGCCGCGCGGCCAGCCCCTTGATCAGGTTAAAGTTGCGCAGCGTGGTGCCCTTGTGGGGCGGGTATGGAAATTGTGGCGTGAGAAATAACAGGCGCATCGTCGCGTGACCCTCCCGTTATTATATCATATTAAACAAGTTGACATTCCGAGCAAACATCCTATAATGAACTTGATTCGTCTATTCGTGACAGTCGTGATGAGAGGAAACCCATGGAAGACAAGTCAACCATCATCATCATTGGAGCCGGCTTTGCGGGGCTGGCGGCCGGGATTTACGGCCAGATGAACGGTTACCAAACCCAAATTTTTGAAATGCACGACAAGCCCGGCGGACTGTGCACGGCCTGGACTCGCAAGGGCTATACGATCGACGGCTGCATCCACTGGCTGGTGGGTTCTTCGCCCAAGAGCGGCATGTATCGCTACTGGCAAGAGGTCGGGATCGCCCAGGGGCGCGAGTTCGTCAACATGGACGAGTACATGCGCTACGAGGGCGCCGACGGGCGTACCCTCATCTTCTACACGGACGTGGACAGGTTGGAAAAGCACATGCTCGAGTTTTCGCCCCAGGACGCCGAACTGACCCGCCAGTTCATCCAGGGCATCCGGATGTGCCTGGATTTCGATCCGCCGCCCGAATCCGGCTCAGCTCTCGTGCGCCTGCGAGATGGTCTCAAGATGGTCTGGTTTTTCGCGACCCGAGGCCGCCAGATGCAAGAATGGATGAAAATCACGGCGGCCGAGTTCGCCGCACGCTTCCAAGACCCCGTCCTCCGCAGCGCCTTGGTGGACATGTGGTTTCCAGACTTCTCGATGTTATTTATGCTCTTTACCTTTGCTTACTTGCACAACAAGAACGCCGGCTACCCGCTCGGTGGATCTATGCCCATGTCGCGCGCGATGGCCCAACGCTACCTCGACCTGGGCGGCGTGATTCACTACAACAGCCGTGTGGAGAAAATCCTGGTGGAAGACGAGCGGGCGACCGGCGTGCGCCTGGCGGACGGGAGTGAGCACCGCGCCGGGCGCGTCATCTCGGCCGCCGACGGGCATACCACCATCTTCAAGATGCTGGACGGCAAGTACGCGGACGACAAGACGCGCGAGCCTTACGAGAGATGGCCCCTCTTCCCGTCGCTCTTGTACGTGGGCGTGGGCGTCAATCGCACGTTTGCCGGCGAAGCCCAGACGGTTTCTGGCTTGAGTTTCCCCCTGCGCCAGCCCACCGAGATCGGCGACGCGCTCCACGCGCGGTTGCCGGTCCATATCTTTAACCAGGACCCCAACCTGGCGCCGGCTGGCAAGACCTCGCTGTCGATCATGCTAAACAGCAGCTACGAGTATTGGAAAGATCTGGCACAGGACCGGGCCGCCTACGACGAGAAAAAAGACCAGGTGGCGCGCACGGTGGTGGAATTGCTCGAGCAGCGCTTCCCCGGCATCTCAGGGCAGGTGGAGATGGTGGACGTGGCCACGCCGCTGACCTTTGAGCGCTACACTGGCAACTGGAAAGGCACGTTCGAAGGTTGGCTGATAACGCCCCAGAACGCGCATACTATGATGAAGCCGATGAGCTTGACCTTGCCTGGCTTGCAGGATTTTTACATGTGCGGGCAGTGGGTCCAGCCGGGCGGCGGCCTGCCCACCGGCGTCATGCTCGGCCGCCGGCTGACCCAGACCCTGTGCAAGCAGGACGGGAAAAAATTCCAGACGACGGTCTGAGCCCCGGCCAGCCCCTGAAGGTTTTGGAAACCTTTAGGGGCTCGCGCAAGCTAGGCTCGCCTGACCTTGACGTCCCCCACGAAGGCGGCCGTCTCCAGCAGGATCTTGCGCTTGGCGCTGGCGTAATCGTCGCTGGTGACGCGCAAGGGCGCCAAGATGCTTTCGCGCTTTTGCCCGAAAAACTTGACGTCCGAGACAAAGGCTGTGGACAAGACTGCCACGCCCACCCCCGCCGGCACGAGCAATTCCACATCGCCCACAAAGCCCAGGGTGCGCAGGCGCGTTTCGCCTGGCGGAATGTCAGCGTCTGTCATGTCCAGCTCGATCTCGCCCACCAGGCACCAAAGCTCTTCGTTTTTGACCTGCCAGTTGCCGTCGCGCTGGATCTCGCCCAGGATCCGCTGCTCGATGGCCCGGCCCGAGCCGCCCAGGCGCGCCCCGCTCAACAGCCACACCCCGACCAGGATCAGGGCCGAAGGCCAAAAGAACTTGCCAATGTCGATGCGAAAAACGTTGCCGATCAGCAGCAAGACACCGATCAAGATGACGATCAGGCCAAAGACAATCTGCCCTTGATTGCGCATAATTTCCTCCTATCGCGTATGGTAGGGGCGGGCCGCCCCACCGCCCCTACAGGCAGTATACACCAACACCTCTGTAAACGCAATTAGTGAGTTGGGGACTCTGCCATTGCTTCAGCCATCTCCATCTCGGCCAGCGTCTTGTGCCCGTTCCCGTTAGCCCAATGCCGGAGCATCACGTCGACGTCGGTCAGCGAGAGCGGTTTCTGGTCGGCCAACGCCTTGATGTGCGTTGTGACGGTTTTGATCTGCTCGTCGGACAAAACCAACCCCAGTTGCTCGGCGCGGTCCTTGATGGCGTTCCAGCCGGTCAGGCGATGGGCGATGCTGATGTAGCGGGTCAGGCCAAAGGCCTGCGGGTCGAGGATTTCGTAGGTTTCGGGATTGTTGAGGATGGCCTTGGCGTGGATGCCGGCCTTGTGCGTAAAGGCCGTGATGCCGGTGATATAGTTGTTGAATGGCACGGACACGCCCACGATGCGGGCGACGGTGGTATCGATCTTGGTCAGCATGGGCAGATTGTACTTGGCGACCAGCTTGGGGTCGCTGGCGAACAGGCGGGCGACCAGCCCCCCCAGGGGGGTGATGCCGTTGCGCTCGCCGATGCCCAGCACCGAGGTGTCGACGTGCGTGGCGCCGGCGTCCAACGCTTCGAAAGCGTTGGCGATGGCGCATCCGGAATCGTTGTGGCCGTGAAACTCGATGTCGGCCTTGACCCGCTGGCGCAGCGCGGAAACCAACTCGTACACCTGGCGCGGGGTCGCCACGCCGACCGTGTCGGCGATGCCCACCCGGTTCACGCCGATGGCATCCACCGCCTCATAAACGCGGAACAAGTCCTCGCGCTTGCTGCGAAACGAGTCCTCGGTGCTGAAACGCACTTCAACCCCGCGGTTTTTGACAAAGCTGACCACCTCAAGCCCCAAGTCGATGATCTCGTCGATTTCTTTGCCGTGGCTGAACTTGCGCAGCAGCGACGAGACGCCGATCACCACGTCGACGCCGTCCGCGCCG
>JAFGFO010000439.1 GCA_016931085.1 Thermoflexales bacterium | reverse complement strand
TTTTTCGTCACCTATACTTTGCCACAAATGGGGCGATTCCGCAACTTGCTCTCTATTCAATTTTTAAAGTGCGAAATATAGGCTAAGCACTCTCCAGATGAATCACTAGAAGAGAAGCAGCAGCAACACGCGACGCCACACGGCAATGGTGAAACGCAAGGCAGAGGGCAACTTGCTGCTGCTGATACTGAATTAATAGATTTTCTCAAAACTGAGGTAGGAATCCACAACGACACGTCTTTAGAGAAAGCGCTTGAATTCGTTGCCCAGCATGAATACACCTTGTCAGAGTTGCGGGCCATTCTGGCCGAAGTGAAAGATAGACGACAGCAAGATGATGCTGGCAAAGTCCCTGGACTATTTCTGACCAAACTGAGGGATGGCGATGAACCTTTGCCGCGCTATCTACGCAAATACTCTAATGGTGACGTTTCGGCAGAGTGGGAAGCTTTTATCAGAGGGAAGTCATATCACCAGGCTGATGAAACCGAGGAGTATGACGAGGACGAAACCGAGGATTACGACGAGGACAAAGAGGGTGATGAAAGCCTTTCGGTCGAGCAAGGGCTATCGGAGCAATACAAGGCTTGGCAAACCGCCCTGGGGCAACTACAAATGCAGATGCCGCACGCCACGTTCGATACGTGGGTGCGCCAGGCAACCGTCATGTCTTACGAGAACGGCATGTTCGTCATTGGCGTCCACAACGGTTACGCCAAAGACTGGTTGGAAAACCGACTGCACTCCCTTATCCAACGAACTCTGTCCAACATCGTCGGGCAAAGCGTACAAGTACATTTCGTCGTCGGAACCAGGCAAGAACATGATTATGTTCAAAGTGAGCCTCCTTCCTAAAAGTGAAAGCTTCAACTAGCGAAAGTTGCCGTTGCGGCTAAAGCCGTGTTGCTGCTTATTGCAGAGAAAGGGTCAGTACAGTATGTTCAAAGCTGGTGAAAAAGTCTATTTTCGAAACCATCCATCATTGAGAGGAACAATCGTTGATATTTTGCCCGCTGAGGGCGATTTGCCCACAAGTGTCAGCGTGGATACCTATATACCACCCAACGAACCAGGATTTAAGTACACGGGCATAATTGAGAATTTCTGGTGTGCACCCGAAGATTTGCGATACACGACATTTGATTCAGGCGGAAGCTCAAACGCAGCAAGAATTCGCCCAAGTTGTGCCCGTTGTGTAGAAAACAAGTTTGCTGACAGGAGAGAAAACATGAGCAATATCGTGATTCACTTTACCGATCTGGATGACCTGGTACAAGAACTGCACGAGAATACAGCCGGCATTATTGCCCGCGTAGTCGTGATGGATATGACCGAGACAAGCAGTTCGCACGGCATTCGTCTGGCCGGCATAGGTGTGCATGTGCGGGCTATTGACGATACAGGATGTGTCTTGTCGTGTTACATCCCTGTCCGATTTATGCAACTCGTCTGCACGCCACAAACCGCCGAGGATCCCAACTATGCCGAGTACAACGCGGCTTGGGACAAGGCCGAGGCTTTGGCCGACCAGGTGCGCGATTATCTCACAAAGCGAAATCTTTGCGTGCGACCTGGGGTCATCGACTTGGGCGAAGTCAGGCCGCTGCGTGGCAGTTGGTGCAATGCCCCACAGAGTGAGAGAAATGCCACAACTGATCATCAAGCCGAATGACTCGAGGCGTGATCAACACGCCGATGAGATCCAGATGCTCCAGGATCGTTTGGGCCAGTTGGAACGCTTGTACAGCGATTCTACGCTGGCTTTCAAGGCCTTGCAACTGGCCTACGAAGCGGCGCGAGTTGCCTGGTACGCGGTCAAGCACGAAGGGGATGGCGGCCACCTGGACGACATAGGGAAGGCGTTCAAATGGGTTGAGGACCATGTGGAGGTGAGCGATGAAACATAGCGGTGGAATAACCATTGTGATGCTCGTGCTGGCCCTGGTGGCGGGAAGCTGTGTTATCTCGTCCATGGCCGGCTACTCGTGGAACCTGGACAGCAACGGGTTGCGGGTTGGCAATCCCGTGAACGAGGCCCAGGCTATCCGCGTGGTAATGGAAGCGGCAGACAAGGCAGCTGCGCGTGAGATTGAGCGACAAGTGACCCAGGCGGCAGCGCCTATCCTTGTCCTGCGCAGCGCGCTGGTGGCTATCGAGGTCGGTGTGGCAGCGCTGGTGGGGCTGGTAGGATTAGTTTTCGTGGGGTTGGCTTGTCTGGCCAAACAAGCTACCACGATCTATCCTGATGGCAAGGGGCAGTATCCTTTGATCATCCGGCGCGGGTTTGGATGGGAAATCATCCACGATCCGTCGCGCAATCTTGACCCTGGCGCGGTGTACCGGGTGCCCACCATGCTCGATATAACAGCAGAGATTATGGCCAGGCTGCGCGGCCGGCCATCGGGATTGCCCCAAGTAGTGGGTGAGTACCTGCCTAGTGGCAGCGAGCCGGCCCAATTGCAGGCGGCATTATCGTCCAATGCTGTCAGCCTGGCCGCCGCGCAAAATCGCTGGCCAGATTTGCAGATCAGCATCGGGCGAGCTTTCCTGGGAGGAAGGGGAAGCAATCACGTACAGCCGGCACTTCCCGAAGTGCACGAACGCATGCCGCAAATCACAGTAATCGACGATCCCAAACAAATCGCCGACTATCGCCAATATGTCTTGGAAACGGCGGGGTAACTATGACCAAGATTTTGGCCTGCGCGTTGGTAAGCCTAATTTTGATCGTCCTGATTGTGCCGGTCTGTGCCCAGCAGCCGGCGACCGAGGATGCCTTGAACGCGCTGGCTACCCAGGCCGCTATCGAGGCTCAGGCGACGACATCGGCTATCAGTGCAATGCGATCGGCCGGCAGCGTGCAGAGCCAGGCGGCCCAGTTGGAAGCGCAGGCCAAGCAAGCGGCGGCGGCGGCAGCGGCAGCGCGGGCCAGGCAAGCTCAACAGGCGGCCGAGGCGACTCGGGTAGCGGGCGACTTGCAGGCTCAGTACGTGGCATCTGTGGCAACCAGCCAGGCGGCGATTATGCATGCAACGCTTGAAGTTGCGGCGACGCAGCAAGCGATGGCGGCTCGGGCAACCCAGCAAGCGATGGAAGCGACAGCGACTGCTCAAGCGCAGAGTGCGCGTGCCACTGACCAGGCTCAGGCAGCCGCAGCTACACGCCAGGCGATTGAGGCGCAGGCGCTTCAAGATGCCTACGAGCTAGAGCTCATGGAACGGCAGCGCCAATACGACTTGGGCGTCTATTTGCTGTACGCGGCGGCGATTATGGCGCTGATCGACACGGCATATGTTATTGCATCCTGGGCCAAGCAGATCGGCGGCAGAGGCCAACAACCCGCGCCGCCACTCACGCCTGACTTCTACCCACCAGCGAGCGGGGTTGTGGTAGACGTGACGCCTGCGCCTGTGCTGGCGCTGCCAGAATCGGGGCGCTCGCGTATGAGTAGAGTAACAGTCATAAACGATCAAGATGCAATCGACAGGTTTAGAGACTATCTTGATCACAATGCACAGAGGTCTGACCCATGTCAGCAACAATGAGATCAATGACACCAACGAATGCCAGAGGCTTGTCGGCTTTACCGATCAAGGAAGCTGAGGTCATCGGCTACAAGATTCTACGCTCATACGACCGGATGGGGTTTACCCACAAGGAGGAGGATGGCAGCGTGCGTGGAATCCGTTTTCGTGCAGCTCATTTGGTGGGTGACGAGATGGCCAGCTATACGATTGACACTGAAACACTGTGGCTCCCCACGGATAACCTGGTGGATCCCAAAATCATCCATACCCTATCTGACGTTTTGGAAAAAACGGTCTGGACGACGCGCCGGCCGTTGACCGTCGTGGTCGAGTTGAAACCGCGGCCCAAGGTTTGCGCGGTCCGGCTACCCACGCGGGTGCCGCTTGATCTTGGCAATCTGCCAATTGGAGAGTTGTTGGTTCCTATTGGTATCGGCGGCGAGGGAGCAGTGCAACTCACACTGCCTCAAATGGGGCACACGCTGCTCGTCGGCGCGACGGGGGCCGGCAAGTCGATGTTTGTCCACGCGGCCCTGAGCGCGCTGCTCAAGGCAAATGGGCCTGACCTTCTGCGCCTAGTGCTGATCGACCCCAAGCGCAATGAGCTGACGCCCTGGCAGGGAGTGCCCCATCTGCTAGAAGGCATTGCGACCACACCCGACCAGGCGGAAAAGGCGCTGGCCAACGCGGCGGCCGAGGTGGACCGGCGCGGCGACGTGCTTGGCAGGGCGGGGATGCGCGACATAACCGCCTACAACAAAAAGCGAGCGGGTGATCTGTTGCTGTTCATCCTGGTAGCCATCGACGAGACGATCGACCTGACGCTGCAGGCGGGCGACAGGAGCCGTGTCGCCGACTATCTCAAGATCATTGCCACCCGAGGCCGGAGCGCGGGCGTCATCCTGTGGTGCGCCACCCAGCACGCGGCCGCGGTGTCCGGCCTGCCGCGTGTGGTGAACGTCAACCTGGCCAGCCGGCTCGTTTTCCGCGTCAATGACCGGAGTGCGGCCCAGGTGGCCGGCTGTCCGGGTGCGCAGGACATCCCGCGCAACCGGCCCGGTCGGATGTTGGCCAAGCTAGACGGGCCACCGATGGAATTGCAGGGATATTGCCTGTCCGACGAGGCTGTCGGCAA
This sequence comes from Thermoflexales bacterium, assembly GCA_016931085.1. The sequence continues at coordinate 6,118 of JAFGFO010000439.1, read as the reverse complement.
ACTGGTTCAAGACTTGCGCCGGTCCGGCGGCGGTCCGACGATTTCGGATTTCGAGCGCCAGCTTGTCCGTTTTGCCTGGGAGAATTTGCGTGGTGCGTTCACGGTCAACGAGTTGGCAAAGGTGTTTCACAGAGGTAATGGCACCATCAATGACATGGCAACCAGGTGGGAGCAGATGGGGTGGCTGACACCGCAGAACGGGCGGAATGGTTCGCGGCGGGTGACTGAGACGCTGCTTAGAGTGGCCGGGTTGCGCCCAGCAGCGCCTGCTGAAACTCGGGATACGGGGGGGATATAGCGGGATGCGAGCACGGCGAATAGGATACGGGCCAAGTTGGAGGGCGATTTTAGCCTGGCATCCTGTATCCTTGTATCCCGTATACTCAAAAATGATGCGAAACCCTATCCTGTGAGCAAAATTGGTGAAGTGAAAGTGGAAACTCAAAATATGAGGATTAGACAAGATACAGTCACGCTTGTGATTGCACTCTTTGTGGGGGCCAGTGCGGCAATGAGGGGGCACACTGGCCCCCACACAGGGACAAGCAGACAGGCGATAGATAAGTATTGGCAAACATACACACAAGGAGTAAATCAAATGAACAACAGCATATCTTTGGGGTTCGACTTTGGAATGGGCGCCCTCAAGCTCCAAGGCCCGTTGGGAGGGTTGGAGATGGAGACGCAGGTTTCGGTCAACGGCGGCCAGCGCCTGGCGCGCATGATGGGCCTGCGCAGCCAGAAGCTGCCTATGCAAGTGGTGACGTCGGCCGGCTCGTTCCACGTCGGGCCAGGCGCTCACAATTGTGGCCGAGCAGTCGAAAACCTGGACTATGACCGGCTATTCTCAAGCGCGCCTGAAATGCGCGCGTTACTTTACGGCTGCTTGACCAGGTTTTCCCAACAATACGGCCCGCTCGATGCACCGCTGTCCATCACAGTCGGCTTGCCGTTGGAGCCGATGGCTGGCGAGCAGGCAACCGTCACGGCTAACATCGAGGCTGTGCGCAGGTGGATGAAAGGCACGCACACCTGGCTCTCCGATGGTCAAGAGTACCAGGTGGACGTGGCCGAGGTCAAGGTCACGTCGCAGGCCGTGGGCGCGCTGTTCGACCATGTGCTGGATGATGACGGCCGGCTTATTCCGGCTCGCAAGGGCGATTTCAAGAAAGAGTTGGGAATCGCCTCGGTCGGATTCAATACGGTCGAACTGATGGTCGTCAAGGACAGATCGCCTGTTCAGAAATTTACCGCCGGCTCGACCTGCGGCGTGCGCCGGCTGCTCGAGCTCGTCAATCTGCAGCAATTTTATTCCTTGGGCGAGCTGGACGCTCAACTGCGCGCCGGGCAATTGGATGTGAACGGGCACATACCTGTGTGGGCCGAAGAAGTGCGCGGCTTTATCGAGAAAAAGTGGGGGCGGGCCTGGCGGCGCTTTGCCTCCATCGTCCTCGTGGGCGGTGGGGCGATCCTGCTCCGATCCCCGCTCACAACCTATTTCGAGGGTCGGGCAGTGATGCCGGATGACCCGGTGCTGGCGACCGCTCGCGGCTTGTACAAGCTCGCTCTCTCGCAAAAGAAAGAATGAGCAGAAAACGCGGCCGCCCCCAAGACACAAGTCGAAGAGTTCGTATCCGCCTGACCCTTGTCCTACGTGAGGGGGAGGATGACGACATTATCGCTCTGTACGAGCGCACCCCGCCCAGGCATAGGGCCAGAGTCACCCTGGCAACTATGCGGGCCGGTGGAGTACGAGCTGTCGCCGAAGGCATGAATGTCGACGACGGCCAAGTGCTCCAAGACATCGCCGGTGCGCTGGTATTTTGATTTTCATGCGCCATAGAATCAAGGACATTTGTATGGCGCATCAAAATGGGGAAACGACTGGCATTGGCCCCAGCGGGACCGCTGATCACAACGAGCCGGGGGAGCGTTGACCACAGCGGGGTCGCTGGACACAATGGCGTTCAGGCAATAGTGGTGTTGGATTCCCGTGCCGGAATCACCCGTCACGATTCACCACCACCTGATGAAGTGATAAATCGGTAAACTGATGAACGGACTCCTATACCATAAAAAAACCGAGCCCACAGGCCATAATGCCAGGAGGGGCTCGGTCAGTGGTGCCGTACTCACAAGCGGGCTTGTCAATGTGCGCAAGGCTTATAGCCAGGCGCGGGAAAGGCGTAAGCCAGTCCCATCATTGGTAGCTACGCCGGGATGTTTGCGGTGTAATACCTCGCACGATCTACCACCATCCATATTATAGCAGGGAGTATAAAAATGAGCAAGACACACATTACCACGGAACAGTTGAACAAAGTATATCAAGGCATTGCTGATATATACCGCGTCAGGCGCAAACGCGGTGAGTGTGAGAGTGAAATCGGATCATGGCGCGCCACGTGGTCACATGCGCTACACCGCGTTTACAAACCCTCACGGCGCATCTACGCCAATCGCCTTGTGGCCGATCTCGCTATCGAGACGCTAGAGGAATTGCACGATGCGCTTGACACGATGCACGTTTTTCAGGGTATCAACACATGCTCACAGCAAGAGATCCAACGCTTGCAGGATCAAGTGGCCCAACTGGCTGCCGAGCTGGAGCGAAAGCCGCAAACAATGACGGCGACCATCCCGGCCGAAACGGTCCAATTGCGTTCCGAGTTACAGGCCGAAATTGTCCGGCTGGTCATGGGCGAGGGACTGGGACGTTCGTGGCCACTTATTGCCCGGCTGATTACAAGTGGTCACGCGCAAAACAAAAACGGCGTCCGTAATGCTATCAAAAAGTTGATCAAATCCGGATTGCTCGACGACTATAGAGAAAAAGGCAGGCCAGTTGGCTTTTCAATAATGCCAGGGGGAAGCAGGCGTCTGGTAGTGGGTACAGATTTGGCCCGCACATATTACCGCCAGGCCTTTGGCAAAGAACCGGTCGAGTCCGAGTTGTACGTGTTTGCGCGCAAACACCAATCCATCACGCATGCGGTCGCCATCCTGGAAGTGCGCGACATCTTGCGCGCAGCCGGACACCAGGTTGACGACGATCCGGACGTTATCCTGGCTGATGCCCAGGCCCGCTGGAACACGCGTGTCGAGCCTGATCTGATGGTAACGATAAATGGTCAACGTTGGCCGGTCGAAGTGCAGCGCGAGGCGTCAGAGCGATTCAATACCAAATGGCGCAAGGTAGTAGAATTGACCCATCACCTGGCGCTGGTACTGTTCAATGAAGATCAACTGAAAAAACAAATTGATATCTTTAGCCAGGCAAGTCTGCCCGCCGGCGAGATTTGCTTGACCAGCCTGGAAGCGATGCAAAGCGGGCGTTGGGCATGGCGTCGCATACGCTGAGGTGAAGGAGTGAGATGATGGTCGAAAAATATCTCAACGATTTTGATGCGGATATGGCCCGCCAGGGCAAGAGTGAGATGACCCGGCGTGGTTACCTGGCCGATCTCAGGGATTATGCTGCATGGACGCAGCAGACCTATGGCGAGATGTTTGATCCGGCCGGGATCACCCACGAGGATGTCCGCGCATATCAATCACACCTGATTGCCTCCCGCAGGGCCCGGCCCGCTACCGCCAACCGCAAGCTGGCCGCGCTCTCTGCGTTTTGCCGGTGGGCAGTAGGCGCCGGCATTCTCCAAGCTGACCCCACGGCCGGAATCAAGGGCGTCAGGCAAGCCAAAACTCCTCCCAAGGCGCTTGAGCGTTCTGATCTCAACCGGCTCGTACGCAAGGTACAACAATCGGGCCGGCCGTTGCACATTGCGATTGTAACGACATTGGCAAATACTGGCTTGCGCGTGAGCGAGTTGTGCAATGTTGCTTTGGGCGACGTGGAGATCAAGCCACGTTCGGGCACACTCGTTGTGCGGAACGGCAAGGGGGGCAAGTTTCGCGAGATTCCGTTAAACGCCGAGGCACGCCGGTATCTGAGCGAGTACATTGTAGTGCGCCTCAACCCGGCTGAGGCTGGCGATGATCACCTCTTTATTGGCCAGCGGGGCGAGGCGATCACACCGTCAGGTGTGTGGCGCATCCTGGCCAAATATGCAAGGCAGGCAAACCTCGAAAATGTGTCTCCCCATGTCCTCAGGCACAGCTTTGCCACGCTGCTTTTGCGTGACGGGGACGCCGATCTGGTCACCGTGGCCGATTTGCTGGGTCACGAGAATATCAACACGACGGCGCGTTACACCCGTTCTACCGAGACAGACCGGAGAGCAGCTGTGGAAAAGCTGGCGCAGTCATAGAGAGCCAACCTCGCCGTTTCAAACTTTGCAATAAACAAGAACCAGGGTACAATTAAATCAGATTAAAAATGTGCCCGCGATGGTGACACATCCGGGCAATTGGCCGGCGCTGCGGGCGCGCCTGGCAATAGAGATTATATCACAATATCGCCAAACCAGGACGCTCGCACAGGTCACTGTTTGCTGGGAAACCAGCAGGTGACCTGTTTGTGTTTGGAATGATTCGCGCTCACCCGAGTGCTGTAAGGGGTATTGCCCAAGCCGTCATCAGCAAAGCGATTTCATAGAGAGAGAGGGACATGACTGACCAATTCACCAATGGTTACGCGCTTCTCATCGGCGTGAATGAAAACAGTGTTGCAACTTGGGCTTTGCCCGCTGTCATCAAGGACATCAATGCAGTCAGCACGGTGTTGACACACCCGGAACGTTGCGCCTACCCCAGCGATAATGTCAAAACCATCACCGGCCAGGCCGCCACTCGCCAGGGCATCCTGAATGGCTTGGATTGGCTACAGGCGCGTATCAAAGCTGATAGCAGTGACAACACAACTGCTATCGTCTACTACACAGGGCATGGCCTGCGGGAAGGCTCGGGCAGTCAAGCGGAATTCTTCCTGGTGCCCTACGATTTCAAAGAAGAAAAAGTCAAGTTGAGCGCTTTGCGGGCAACAGACTTGGCCGAAGCGATTGGCGCGCTTGCGCCGCGCCGCTTGTTGGTCGTGCTTGATTGCTGTCACGCATCGGGGATGGGTATCAAGGGGGCATTGTCTGTGCCGGCCGGATATGCCCAGGCAGCCGTGACGCCTTTGCTGCTGATGCAAGGTGAACAGGCCCCTGTTGGACCTAGCGCCAAGGGTGCAAAGATGGAGACATTGGCGCTCGGCAAAGGCCGTGCTGTGCTTAGCTCTTCGTCAGGTGATCAGAGTTCCTATATACGTAAAGACGGCAAGATGAGCATCTTTACCTACCACCTGATTGAGGCGCTCACCGGCCATGCCCAACCACAAGAGGGTGCAAAAGAAGTATTGGTCTCTGACGTGATGAGCCACGTCTACCGGCGCGTGCCTGATAGCGCCAAGAAAGAGTGCGATGCCGACCAGGTGCCAGACTTTCAAATCAGCGGCAACTTTCCGGTTGCGCTGCTGTTGGGCGGTAAGGGTTTGAGCAAGGGGCAGCCCGCGCCTGATCCTTTGGCACCCATTGCAGCCGGCAGCGTGACCAGCGTGGGGGGCGATTCTGTTGGCCGCGACAAGATTACGGCCGGTGGCGATTATGTAGGCCGAGACAAGATCGTTCACGGCGATGAGGTGCATGGCGACAAGGTTGGTGGGGACAAGATCACCGTCGGCAACATCACGGGCAGCACAGCGGTCGCGATTGGCCGTGGTGCGCGGGCTACTGTGAGGCAAGGATTAAGTGGCGATGAAATCGCCCATGCCTTTGGCGCAATCATGCGGCAAGTAGGTGCCTTGCCAGCCGGCGCGGATAAGGATGACGCACAAGATGCCGTGCAAAAATTGGAAGCCGAGGCGCACAAGGGCGATCAGGCTGAAGAAAGCCGCGTGCAGCGGCTGTTTCGCACCCTGGCTGAGACTGCGCCGGATGCGTGGCAGGTGGCCGTAGACACCTTTATCAACCCGATCAAGGGCATGAGCACAGCGTTTCAAAAGATAGCACAGCGGGCCAAAGAGGAACGCAAGGCCGAGAAATAGTTCAAACGACTTATGGGTAATGATCTGGGGGGACGGCATTACTTGGTTCAAGACGTCATCCCCCACCAGGCCGAACCCTCCGCGCCCGTCATCCACCGCGTCACGCTCGACTGCCTCGACGACGACCGCCTGGGC
>JAFGFO010000438.1 GCA_016931085.1 Thermoflexales bacterium | reverse complement strand
GCCCGCTCGGAGCAGCCAAACATCCTGCTTCCGACGCACAACCGACTTGTGTGGAAGCTGGGGGGCCATAGCGCGTCTGGTGGCCTTCCTTAGTCTGTAAATGAATAGAACCGCCCGCCGGCGTGCCATCGAGAAGTGGCAAGTGAAAGCGGGCGGATGCGTGAAAAAAAGAGGAGTCAGAGCGTGCCGACGATCAATCAACTGGTGAGAAAAGGCAGAAAGGCTCAACGCGGCAAAAGCAAAGCGCCTGCGCTGTTGTATACGTATAACAGTTTCAAGCAACGCCGCGAGAAGCAGTCTAGAGGCAGTCCGCAGAAGCGCGGCGTGTGCACTATCGTCAGGACGATGACGCCCAAGAAGCCTAACTCGGCTTTGCGCAAGATCGCCCGTGTCCGCTTGTCGAATCAGATCGAGGTCACGGCTTATATCCCCGGCGAAGGGCATAATTTGCAAGAACACTCGGTCGTTATGGTGCGCGGCGGGCGCGTCAAGGACCTGCCCGGCGTGAGATACCATGTCGTGCGCGGCACCCTGGACTCGGCCGGCGTCGAAAACCGGAAGCAGGGTCGTTCAAAATACGGCTCCAAGCGGCCAAAGGCGAAATAATAGGAGCGAGTTATGTCGAGACGCACACGAGCAGTCAGGCGAATTACACAACCAGACCCGCGCTACGGTAACGTACGCGTCAATGCCTTTGTCAATCGCATGATGCGCGGCGGCAAAAAGAGCGTGGCCGCCCGCGTGTTGTACAAAGCTTTTGAACTCATCGAAGCACGCAGCAAGCGCAACCCCCTTGAGGTGTTCGAAGAAGCACTCAAGAATGTCAGCCCGGTCTTGGAAGTCAAGCCGCGGCGCGTGGGCGGCGCCACCTACCAGGTGCCGATGGAAGTGTCTGAGAATCGCAGCATGGCCTTGGCCATGCGCTGGCTCCTGGCGGCCGCTCGCAACCGGCCCGGCAAGTCGATGCCCGAAAGGTTGGCCGCCGAGCTGATGGACGCGACCCAGAACCAGGGCGCGGCCATCAAGCGGCGTGAAGAGACGCACAAGATGGCCGAGGCCAACCGCGCCTTTGCGCATTTTAGATGGTAAGATTTGTTTATCCGCTCAGCGGATAAAGAGCGGGTGGCGGTGCGTCGAGGGCGTACCCCTCGTTACCCATCACCTAACAGCCTGTAAGAGTTGTCCAAGGCGATCCCGCTCGAACGTTGACCTGGCTTGTTCCAGGCACATGGCTGCAAAACCGGAGAGTTCGAGCGGGTTTTGTTGTGAGACTAAGAGGGTCATCCGTGTGGTTTTGCGGCAGGGTGAGATGGTATGACAGCGCGAGTAGCCTTGAGTCGCTTGCGAAATATCGGCATCATTGCCCATATCGACGCCGGCAAAACGACGACAACCGAACGGATTCTCTTTTACACCGGCAAAACCCATCGGATGGGCAATGTCGACGAGGGCACGACCGTCACTGACTGGATGGCGCAAGAGCGCGAGCGCGGCATCACGATTACAGCCGCAGCCGTCACGTGTTTTTGGCGTGACTACCAGATTAACATTGTAGATACACCTGGACATATCGACTTTACAGCCGAGGTCCAAAGATCGCTGCGAGTGATGGATGGCGGAGTGGTCATTTTCGATGCCGTGAATGGCGTCGAGCCGCAATCCGAAACAGTTTGGCGACAGGCAACGAGCTACGGTGTGCCGCGCATCTGCTTCGTGAACAAGATGGACCGCCTGGGAGCGGACTTTGATCATACGGTCCAGATGATCCGCGAGCGCTTGATGGCCAGACCCGTGCCGGTCCAGTTGCCCATCGGCCGCGAGGACGGTTTCCAGGGCATGGTTGACCTGCTCCAGATGCGGAGCATCTGCTGGACGGATTCCATGGGTGAGCAGGTCGAGTTGGGCGAGATCCCGGCTCACTTGAAAGAAGCTTGCGAGTTGGCTCGCGCCAGGCTGGTCGAGCAGATCGCAGAGACGGATGATACATTAACAGTCAAATATCTTGAAGGCGAAGCAATTTCGTCTGATGAGCTGCGCGCCGCCCTGCGGCAAGCAACGCTAAGCAATAAACTGGTCCCAGTTTTGTGTGGCTCAAGCTTGCGTAACAAGGGAGTGCAGCCGCTCTTGGACGCCGTGGTCGATTATCTGCCCTCTCCGCTGGATGTCCCGGCGATCGTAGGCACTAGCCCGTACACGCACAAAGAAGAGATCCGCCGGGCCGACGAGAAAGAGCCATTCTCGGCGTTGGTTTTCAAGATCGTCAGCGATGCCTACGTGGGCCGCCTGGCCTACTTTCGAGTCTATTCTGGGAAGGTTAATGCCGGGGCGACCGTGCTGAATGCCACCAGCGCTAAGAAGGAGCGGGTGGGGCGCGTGATCCGCATGTACGCTGATCACCGCGAGGACATCGAAGAAGTCGGCGTGGGCGACATTGGCGCCACCCTGGGACTAAAGAATAGCTTTACCGGCGATACCCTGTGCACGCCATCCGCGTCGATCATCCTGGAAGATATCCAGTTCCCGGAACCGGTCATCAACGTGGCGATCGAGCCCAAGACGACGGCTGACCAGGACAAGATGAGCGATGCGCTCAAGCGCTTGTCAGAAGAGGACCCCACGTTTCGGGTGCGCGTTGACGAAAATAGCGGCCAGACTATTATCGCCGGTATGGGTGAGCTGCACCTGGAGGTGCTGGTGGACCGCATGATGCGCGAATTCCACGTGCAGGCCAACGTGGGACGCCCGCGCGTGGCCTATCGCGAGACGATCACCCAGCCGGTGCGGGCCGAGGGCAAGTTTATCAGGCAAAGCGGCGGTCACGGCCAGTACGGGCACGTCGTGCTCAGTCTGGAACCGATGGAAAAGGGCGGCGGCTTTGAGTTCCAAGACGAAACGCGCGGGGGGGTGATCCCGAAAGAGTTTGTCCCGGCCGTGGAAGCCGGCGCGCGCGAGGCGCTTGACTCAGGTGTGCTGGCGGGTTATCCGTTGATCGACCTGCGGGCCTCCTTGGTGGGCGGCAGTTGGCACGAGGTGGACTCTTCCGATATCGCCTTCAAGGTGGCTGGCTCGATCGCTCTCAAGGAGGGCGTCGAGAAGGCCAGCCCGGTATTGTTAGAACCCGTGATGAGGGTCGAGGTCGTGGCACCTGAAGAATATGCCGGCGATGTGTTGGGGAATCTCTCCGCCCGCCGGGCCTTGATCGAGGGCATGAACCCCCGACCAGGCGGCGTGCAGGCTATCGACGCCCACGTACCCTTGTCCGAAATGTTCGGATATGCCACCGACCTGCGTTCGATGACGCAGGGGCGGGGCACATTTACAATGGAATTTAATCATTATGCCCAGGTCCCGCCGGCTATAACAGATAGACTGTTGGGACGGGGCAATTGGTAGTATTCAGGAGGACATCACATGGCGAAAGAACATTTTGATCGTTCCAAGACTCACGTGAACGTGGGGACGATTGGGCACATCGATCACG
>JAFGFO010000056.1 GCA_016931085.1 Thermoflexales bacterium | reverse complement strand
TCGTGCTGGGCGGCGGCATCGGCGGCGCGCCGCTGCGGCCCGTTATCAACACGATCCTCGAAAATCGAAACGACTATGGACACCTGACCATCCTGTGGGCGGCGCGCAGCCCGTCCCTGTTGGTCTTTACCGGCGAGTACGACTCCTGGCAGGCCGCGCCGGACGCCGAGCTGCACATTACGGTCGACAAGGGCGACGACACGTGGACGGGCAACGAGGGCTTGATCACCCAACTGTTGGAAAAGATTGCCCCTTCGCCGGACAATGCTGTGACCATCACGTGTGGACCGCCGGTCATGATTCACTTTGTCTCGCTCACGCTCAAAAAGTTGGGCTTTGGCCTCGAGCAAATGTGGACGACGCTCGAAGCGCGCATGCACTGCGGCATCGGCAAGTGCGGGCGCTGCAACATGGGTGACAAGTTGATCTGCGTGGACGGGCCGGTCTTCCGCCAGGACCAGGTGGCGGGCTTCCTGGAGAGCTTTTTGTAGAGGGATGCTTATCAGCTCACAGAGAGACACAGAGCAAACACGGAGCTTCACAGAGAGGATTAGGGATTTTAAATCCTCTGCGCGTCTCTGTGTGTCCTCTGTGAGGCTCTGTGTAACTAAAGGAGAACGATGGCGGACGAAAAGAGCGACGTGACTTTTTACGAGCAGGTGGCGGCCGCGCCGGGCGGCGAGCGCCTCAAGCTGTGCCTGCAGTGCGGCACCTGCGGCGGATCGTGCCCGTCAGGGCCGGATATGGATCACAGCCCGCGCGATATTTTTGCCTTGATCATGGCCGGCCAGAAAAAAGAGGTGCTGCAAAGCAATACCTTCTGGTACTGCGTCTCGTGTTACTATTGCACCGTCCGCTGCCCGCAGGAGATTCCCATCACGGACATCATGTACCGGCTCAAGCACCTGGCGATCGCCGCTGGCCAGTACACGAGCGCCGCCAAGGATTGGTCGTCGACTTTTATAGGCCAGGTGGAAAGCTTTGGCCGCAGCTTTGAGCTGGGGATAGCCACGCAGTATTACCTGACCCACCGCCCGCTGGGCATGGTGGGTATGATGCCTATGGCGATAGGCATGCTGACCAGGGGCCGCATGGCGCTGCTCCCCACGCGCATCAAGGACTTGGTCTCCCTGCGGGCGATTTTGCGCAAGGCCAAAGAGATCGCCGCCCAACGCGAGGGACAGGTGGAGGAGTAATCACCCTATGAGATATGCTTACTTTCCCGGTTGTTCGCTCGAAAAAAACGCGGCCGCCTACAACGACTCGTTCAAGGCCGTTGTCGGCGCGCTGGCGCAAGAACTGGTCGAGCTGGAGGATTGGAACTGCTGCGGCGCGACCGAGTACTTTAGCCTGAACCCGCTGCCGGCGTATGCGCTCGTCGCGCGCAACCTGGCGCTGGTCGGAGAGGGGCTGACCGAGCTGGTCGCGCCGTGCAGCGCGTGTTACGTCAATCTGTACAAGACCGATCGCAACATGGGCTTGTATCCGCAGTTGAACCAGGATGTCAATACCGCGCTGGCGGAAGGGAAGCTGTCGTACCAGCCCGGCCGGGTGCGCGTGCGCCACGCGCTGGACATTCTGGTCAACGACGTGGGCTGTGACAACATCGCCGCCCGGGTTACCAAGCCCTTACACGGCTTGCGGTTGGCGCCGTATTACGGCTGCCTGGTCGTGCGGCCTGACCACGGTTTTGACAATCCCGAATATCCCGAGACGCTCGACCGGCTTCTGGAAGCCTTGGGGGCGACGGTGGTGGATTACCCGCTCAAAGCGGCCTGCTGCGGCGGGCACATGCCGCAGATCAAGCCCGAAACGGCCTTTACTTTGATACACGAACTGGTGGCCACGGCCGCCCAGCGGCAGGCGGACGCCATCGTGACAGTCTGCCCGATGTGCCAGCTCAACCTGGACGGTTACCAGGCTCAGGTCAACGCTCAATTCAACACATCTTACTCGCTGCCTGTGTTGTATTTTACGCAAATGATGGGCCTGGCTTTTGGCTTTACTCCTAAAGAGTTAGGCTTTGGGCAAGAACTGGTATCGGCGCAGAGGGTGTTGGACAAATTGGCCGCGCCGCTGGCTGTGGAAGAAGAACCGAAAAAGAAGCCGCCGCGCGACAAGAAGGCGCTGCCTATGCCGGGTAGGAGATAGAGATAGAGATAGAGAGGGGAGATAGAGAGGGCTTCTCTATCTGAATTCTCTATCTCAGAGGAATGATGACTTATGAAAACTGGTGTGTACATTTGTCACTGCGGCAGCAATATTGCCGGGACGGTCGACTGCGAGCAGGTCGCGCAGTGGGCGGCCGGCCTGGAAGGCGTCGCCGTGGCGCGCGACTATAAATTCATGTGCTCCAGCCTGGGCCAGGAATTGATCGAAGAGGACATCCGCACCCTGGGCTTGGACCGGGTCGTGGTGGCGTCCTGCTCGCCCCACATGCACGAGCCGACCTTCCGCAAGGCGTGCGAGCGGGCGGGAGTTAACCCGTACATGTTCGAGATGGCCAACATCCGCGAGCATTGCTCGTGGGTGCATACAGACCGAGAAGCGGCCACCGCCAAGGCCAAGGCCTTGACGGCGGCGGCTGTCGGCCGGGTGTCCCACCACCAGCCGCTGGTGGAAAAGCGCGTGCCGGTCAACCCCAACACGCTCGTCATCGGCGGCGGCGTGGCCGGCATCCAGGCCGCCCTGGAAATCGCCAATTCCGGCCACCACGTTTACCTGGTCGAGCGCGAACCGAGCCTGGGCGGGCACATGGCGCAGCTCGACAAGACCTTCCCGACCCTCGACTGCTCGGCCTGCATCCTGACGCCGCGCATGTTTGAAGCCGGCAACCATCCCAACATCACGCTGCTGACGTATAGCCAGCTCGAAAGTGTCAGCGGCTATATCGGTAATTTCAAGGCGCGCATCCGCAAAAAAGCGCGCTGCGTCAACGAAGAGCTGTGCACCGGCTGCGGCGTCTGCGAGGAAAAGTGCCCCAAGCAAATCGTGGACGAGGTCTTTGAGGCCGGGCTGGGCTACCGCAAAGCGGTCTATCGCCCCTTCCCACAAGCCGTGCCCAAGTACCCGGTGATTGACCGCGAGAATTGCATCTTTTTCAAAACGGGCAAATGCCGGGCGTGCGAAAAGTTTTGTCCCACCGGCGCGATCGATTTTCAGCAGCAAGACACCGTGCTCGAGGTGGAGGTGGGTAACATCATCGTCGCCACCGGCTACGATTTGTTCGACGCCCGGCGCATCCCCCAATACGGCTACGGGCGTTTCCCGAACGTGTTCACCAGCCTGGAATTCGAGCGCATGACCAACGCCGCCGGGCCGACCGGGGGCAAAATCGTCTTGCGCGACGGCGTGACGGCGCCCAAAACGGTCGGCATCGTGCACTGCGTGGGCAGCCGCGATCGAAACTATCACGAGTACTGCTCCAAGGTGTGCTGCATGTACTCGCTCAAGTTCGCCCACATGGTGCACGAAAAGGCCCACGCTCAGGTGTATCATTTTTACATCGACATGCGCACGCCGGGCAAGGGCTACGAAGAGTTTTACCACCGGCTGCTGGAAGAAGGCGCGCATTTCGTCCGCGGCCGTGTGGCGCTCATCACCGAGCCAAGCCGGCCCGGCGAGCCGGAAAACGCCTTGATCGTGCAGGTCGAAGACACCCTCATCGGCCAGCAGCGGCGCATCCCGGTCGACATGGTCATCCTCAGCGCCGGCCTGGAAGCGCGCCACGATTCCCAAGAGCTGGCGCGCATTGTCGGCGTCTCGTGCAATACGGAGGGGTGGTTCACTGAAAAACATCCCAAGCTCGACCCGATCGCGACGATGACGGACGGCGTCTTTATCGCCGGCTGCGCCCAGGGACCGCGCGATATCCCCGAAACGGTCGCGCAAGGGGCGGCGGCTGCCGCCCGTGTGCTGTCCATCATCGGCAAGGGCGAGGTGGTGATTGAAGCCGTCACCGCCAGCGTCAACGAGATGACGTGCACGGGCTGCCAGCAGTGCGTGGCCACCTGCCCGTACACGGCCATCGAATACCTGGCCGATAAGCGCAAGGCGCACGTGATCGAGGCGCTGTGCAAAGGCTGCGGCACGTGTACCGCCGCCTGCCCGTCCAAGTCCATCACGCTGCGCCACTTTGACGACGCCCAGTTGTTGGCCGAGATGGCCGGGGCGATGGAGGCCATGGTTGAGCTGGAGACGGTCGGAGCGTGAGACGTAAAACGTAAAACGTGAAACGTAAAGGGAGTCACGATATGGCGGAGAGTGTCTATGAGCCCAAGATCATTGGTTATTTGTGCAATTGGTGCAGCTACGCTGGCGCCGACGGCGCCGGCATGGCGCGCGTGAAATACCCGCCCGGCGTCAAAATCATCCGCGTGCCGTGCAGCGGGCGGGTGGCGCCGGAATTGATCCTGCGCACTTTCCAGGCCGGCGCCGATGGGGTGATGGTGCTTGGCTGACACGTGGGCGACTGCCACTATGGTAGTGGCAATCACCGCACGGCCAAGCGCCTGCCGCTGTACAAAAAACTGCTCGAGTTCGCCGGCATCGAGCCGGAGCGACTCTGCCTCAAGTGGATCTCAGCCTCCGAGGGTGGACTGTTCGCCGAGGCCGTCCAAGAGTTTACCGAAACCTTGCGCGCCCTGCCGCCTATGAAAGAGCGCGGGGCGTAGCCTATTCCGCGCCGGCCGTCATCACCCGGTTAAAACGCCGCACGAGCAGGACCAGCAGCAGCCCCTGGTAGGCCAGCCCGACCAGGCCATATGCCCAGGCGTGCGGCTGGCCGGCCTGCAGTGTCCAGTACAGCTTGGCCGGCCAATAGGTCGGGACGATCCCAAACGCCCATTGCCAGTTTGACTGGATAAAGTAGGCGATCACCGGCGGCATGAACACCCAACTGGCGGCTTTTTGAAGGGCAAAGCCCTGCACTTTGTTCTGGGCAAAGGACGCCATAAAGAGGGCAAACAAGGGCGCGAATGGCGCGGAACAGATGCTCAGCCACAGCAGTGAGAGCCAGTCGATCTCCATCAATCCCGACAGCGGAAAGACGATGACTGTCAGAATGACGCTCAGGACGCTTGGCACGAGCAGGCGATAGGCCAGGTAGCCATTCAGCGACAGCGGCGTGACCTGCAAGGCGCTCAGTGTCCGGTCGTCGCGCTCGTCCAGCAGCAAAAAGCCGACCACCACGCCCACCATCGCCGGCGTCAGCAGCGCCAACGTGTAGCCCATGAAGGGCGAATAATAAGGCGCCAGATCGACGTGCAGGAAATCGGACAGCCGGCCAAATAGCACGGGGATAATCCAGCGCATGGCCAGGGCCAGGACGGGCGGCAGGATGGCTATCCACTTGAGCATCGCGTCGCGCCGCACGTTGTGGGCATCGATCGGGCCGAGCGCCTTGAGAATCTGTACCGCGTTCATTTATCGGACTCCTTCTTTGGCGACGATAAAGCGCAAGAAAATGCGCCGGCTGAGGTGATACAGCAGCCCAATCCACACGGCGGAATAGCCAAGCCCATAGACGAGCTGCCAGGCATCCGCCGGCTGGAAGGCTGCCCGCACCAGGACCAGCGGCGCTTGCAGCGGGTGGAGGTAGAACCACTCGCTCTGCCCCAGGCCAAAATAAGGCAGCAGCGGCAGCGAAAGGACAAATGTGTACGCCATGGAGGGAAACAGGTACTCGTTGATCGAGTCGTAGCGGGCCACGACGATAAAGCCCGCCAGGCAGTACATGGCGGCCGCCAGCACGATGCCAAGCACCAGCGGCAGGGCGGCAAAGCGCAGGCCGTACAGCAAGCTCACGATCACCAGGTTCTCGACCATCGCCAGCAGCGCCAGGGTGGCGATCTTGGACGCCAGGTATTCCCATGGCCGCAGCGGCGTGACCACCTGCGCTTCCAGCGTCCCCTCGCCTTTCTCCAGCAGCATCAGCCCGCCGGTAAAGTAAAAGGTGTTGATCAGCAGGTTGCCTACCACCAGCGCCGGCAGCAGCCAGCCCAGGTCCGAAAGTGGCAGTTGGCTGACCAACACGGTCCACAGCACGATCACGAAGAGCGTGACGTAGTAAAAACCGTTGCGGAACTGGAGCTGCGCGTCCCAGTACATGGTGGACAGCAAGCGTTTCATGCCAGGCTCCTTCCGGTCACTTGAATGAACACGTCCTCCAGCGAGGCTTCCTGGCTGTGAATGGTCTGGATGGGGTAGCGGCGCAGCGTGTCGGCGAACTCGGCGTTGTCGCCCAATCCCTCCAGCGCAAACTCGCGTCGCTCGGTGTGGCCGTCGAGCGCATACTCGACGCGCACAGCCGGCTTGCCGTGGCGCAGTTTGAGCGCGCGCGGCGCGTCAACCAGCTCGATCTGCCCATCCACGATGAACGCCACCCTGTCGCACAAGCCGTCGGCCACCATCATGTCGTGCGTGGTCAAAAAGACTGTCTTGCCGGCTTGCTTTTGGACCCGGACAAGCTCCTTGATGCGCTGGGCGTTGACAGGGTCCAGCCCGGCGGTCGGCTCGTCCATAAAGATGAGGTCGGGGTCGTTCAGCAGCGAGCGTGCCACGCTCAAGCGATTCTTCATGCCCTTGGAATACTGCGAAACCCGCGTGTCGCCATCTTCGCCCAACCCCACCATCTCCAACAAGGCTTGCGGCGGAAGGGTGGGGCGGCTGTACAGCGAGCCAAAGTAGGCCAGGTTCTCGCGCGCCGTCAGCTTGAGATAGTGATTGGGGAACTCGAAGGACACGCCGATGCGCTCGTAATAGTCCGATCCCCACTCCGCCAGCGGCTTGCCCATCACCGTGACCGCGCCGTGATAGCTTTTCAATAACCCGATCAGGATCTTTTGTGTCGTGGATTTGCCCGCCCCGCTGGGCCCCAGAAAACCAAAGATTTCTCCGCGCTCGATATCAAAGCTCAGGCCTTTCAGGGCCGGCGCGGCGGATTTGGGATAGGTGAATTGTAGCTCGCTTACCTTGATCATAACTATACCTCTCAATCGACCAGTCCTCTATTCTGGTTGCGATTATAACACACTTTGCGCGCCGCGGGTTTGGCCAATTGCATGAATGGAAGCGTCGGTGTATAATCCAGAACGCAAAAATCCGATTATGCTAAGGAGCGAATTATGCCACGGCGCAGCGACATCCGCAGAGTGATGATCATCGGTTCCGGCCCGATCGTTATCGGGCAGGCGTGCGAGTTTGACTATTCCGGCACCCAGGCCTGCAAGGCGCTCAGGAGCTTGGGTTACCAGATCGTGCTCGTCAATTCCAACCCGGCGACCATTATGACGGACCCGGCCATGGCTGACGCTACCTACATCGAGCCGCTCAACCTGGGCGCTGTCGCCGAGATCATCGCCAAGGAACGCCCCGACGCTTTGCTGCCGAACCTGGGCGGGCAGACCGGCTTGAACCTGGCCTCGGAACTGGCGCGCACGGGGGTGTTGGACAAGTACGGCGTGCGAGTGATTGGGGTCGAAATCGATGCCATCGAGCGCGGCGAAGACCGCACTCTTTTCAAGCAGACGATGCAGGCGCTTGGCATCCAGGTGCCGCGCAGTGAGGCCGTCTACAGCGTCGAGGACGCGGAAAAGGTAGCCGAGAAGCTGGGCTACCCGGTGGTGGTCCGTCCGGCCTATACGATGGGCGGCACGGGCGGCGGCCTGGTCTACAACGTGGAAGAGCTGCGCATCGTGGCCAGCCGCGGCATTGCCGCCAGCCTCAAAGGACAGATCCTCATCGAAGAGTCGGTGCAGGGCTGGGAAGAGCTGGAGCTGGAGGTGGTGCGCGACGCGAAAAACCAGATGATCACCGTCTGCTTCATCGAGAACGTGGATGCCATGGGCGTTCACACCGGCGACTCGTATTGTACCGCGCCTATGCTCACGATCGATCCCCAGTTGCAGCAGCAGTTGCAAAAATATTCCTATGACATCGTGGAGGCTATCAAGGTCATCGGGGGAACCAATATCCAGTTCGCACATGATCCCCAAACCGGCCGGATAGTCGTCATCGAGATCAACCCGCGCACCTCGCGCTCCTCGGCTTTGGCCTCCAAGGCGACCGGCTTTCCAATCGCCTTGGTGTCATCCAAGCTGGCCGGCGGCCTGACGCTGGACGAAATCCCTTATTGGCGAGACGGGACGCTGGAAAAATACACGCCCTCGGGCGATTACGTCGTGGTCAAGTTTGCGCGTTGGGCGTTCGAAAAGTTCAAAGGCGCGCACGATCGCCTGGGCACGCAGATGCGCGCCGTGGGCGAGGTGATGAGCATCGGTAAAACGTACAAAGAAGCGCTCCAGAAAGCTATCCGCTCGTTGGAAAACGGCCGTTACGGGCTGGGTTTTGCCAAGGATTTCAACAAAAGACCGCTGGAGGAATTGATGGCGCTGCTGGGCGAGCCTTCGAGCGAGCGGCAGTTTATCATGTACGAGGCACTGCGCAAAGGCGCTGACCCGGCCGAGCTTCACCGGCGGACGCACATCAAGTCCTGGTTTATCCAACAGATGAAGGAACTGGTAGAGTTGGAGCAGGAACTGCTGGCGTATCGCGGCCAACTGCCGCCCGACTCTTTGCTCATCCGCGCCAAGCGAGATGGTTTTGCCGATCGTTACCTGGCGCACCTCCTGGGCGTGGCGGAAAAAGAGATCAGGACGCGCCGGGTAGAGCTGGAAGTGGTCGAGAGCTGGGAGGCCGTGCCGGTCAGCGGCGTGGAAAACGCGGCCTACTATTACTCGACGTATCATGGCGCGCCGGACAAGGCGCAGCCCAGCCAACGGCGCAAGATCATGATCCTGGGGGGCGGGCCTAACCGGATCGGCCAGGGCATCGAGTTCGATTACTGCTGTGTGCATGCCGCCTTTGCCCTGGCCGATTCGGGCTACGAGTCCATCATGGTCAATTGTAACCCCGAAACCGTGTCCACGGATTACGACACTTCGGACAAGCTGTACTTTGAGCCGATCACGGTGGAGGATGTGCTGAGCATTTACGAGAAGGAAAAACCGGAGGGAGTGATCGTGCAGTTTGGCGGCCAGACGCCGCTCACCATCGCCCGCGAGCTGGCCCAGGCGGGAGTGAAAATCTTGGGCACCTCGCCGGAAGCGATTGACCTGGCCGAAGACCGCGACCGTTTCCGGCAAAGGATGGAACAGTTGGCTATCCCCATGCCCGAAGCGGGCATGGCCAGCAGCCTGGACGAGGCGTTGGCGTTGGCCGAGCGCATCGGCTACCCGCTCATGGTCCGCCCCTCGTACGTGCTGGGCGGGCGTGGTATGGAAGTGATTTATGATGAGGACATGCTCACGCAGTACGTGGCGGCGGCGGTCGAGGTCACGCCCGACCGGCCTATCTTGATCGACAAATTCCTCGAAAATGCGCTGGAGGTGGAGGCCGACGCACTGGCCGATGGCCAGGATACCTTTGTGCCGGCAGTGATGGAGCACATCGAGCAGGCCGGCATTCATTCCGGCGATTCGGCGTGTGTGATACCGCCGGTGAGCATTCCGCCCCATCACATGGACACGATCCGCGACTATACCCGCCGGATTGCCCACGAGTTGGGCGTGGTGGGCTTGATGAACATGCAGTACGCCATCGCGGAAGACACGGTGTACGTGCTGGAGGCCAACCCGCGCGCGTCGCGCACCGTGCCCCTCGTTTCCAAGGTCTGCAATGTTTCTATGGCCCGGGTGGCCACCCAGCTCATGTTGGGCGAGAAACTGGCCAATCTCGGCCTTGCCGAGAAAAAGCTGCCTCACTTTGGGGTCAAGGAGGCCGTCTTGCCTTTCTCCATGTTCCCCGAGGTGGACCCGCTGCTGGGGCCGGAAATGCGTTCCACCGGCGAAGTGCTGGGCATAGATCGCAGCTTTGGCCAGGCCTATTTCAAAGCCGAGGAGGCGGCGCAGCAAATGCTGCCGTTGGAAGGAACGGTCTTGATCAGTGTGAGCGATCGGGAAAAACTGGCGATGCTGGAAGTGGCGCGCGCCTTCGACCGCTTGGGCTTCAAGATCAAGACGACCGAGGGCACCCAAAAGTTTTTAGCCGGCCACGGCATCGCCAGCGAGTTTGTCAAGAAACAGCACGAGGGACGCCCCAACATCGTGGACGGTATCAAGAACGATGAGATTCACCTGGTGATCAATACGCCGTCCGGCAAGCTCAGCCAGTACGATGATTCTTATATCCGCAAAGCGGCCATCAAGTACAAGGTGCCGTATATCACGACCATGCCGGCCGCCCTGGCGGCGGCCAACGGCATCGCCGAGCGCCGGCACGCCGGCGCCCAGGTGCGCTCACTCCAAGAATATCACGCTGCCATCAGATAGAGGCGAACGAAGCGTTCGCGGCAGATAGAGATAGAGAGCTCAGATTGAAAAACTCTCTCGTTCATGCCTTAGCCTTCAAAATAGCAAAGGGCAAGAGGCGCGCTTGCTCGCCTGGATCGGCCCGGCAGCCCTCTTGCCCTCTTGCTTTCCTACTTCTTACTCCCTCTATCTATTACCCACATCTTTTTGAACCCCCACATATAGGGGTTTTGTGAAGCAAGATCCGCCATATATTGGGCAATAGATCGCAAAAAGTCACTGAAAACGGACTTGTGGGTAATAGATAGCTTACTCCCTACTTCTTACTTCCTACTTCTTAGGCTGCGTGCGCAGGAAGATGAACCAATAGACCAGCCCAACCATCCCCGCGCCGCCGATGATATTGCCGATCGTCACCGGCAGCAGGTTGGCGAGGAAAAAGTTGACCCAGGTCAGATTGGCGACATTAGGCGCTTTATCGGCAAGCCCAGCCAGCCAGGCCGCGTCGCCCTTGATGAACAAGGCTACCGGGATAAAATACATGTTGGCCACGCTGTGCTCAAATCCGGCCGCGACAAAGGCCGCGATGGGCGGGATGATGGCCATGATCTTGTCGGTCGTGCTGCGCGCGCTGAAGCACAGCCACACGGCCATGCACACCAGGGCGTTACACATGATGCCGAGGGCGATAGCCTGGACGAACTCCAAGCCGCACTTGGCATTGCCGATGCTCAACGCCGTGATGCCGACCGCCCCGCCGCCAAAGGTGTACTGCTTGCTCAGGAACATGATCAAGGCGGTGAGCACGGAACCTACAAAGTTGCCGGCGTAGACGATGCCCCAGTTTCGCAGCAGACCGGTGAGAGTCACCTTGCCATCGGCGAAGGCCATGATGATCAGGTTGTTGCCGGTGAACAGCTCAGAGCCGCCGACGACGACCAAAATAAGGCCAAGCGTAAAGGTAAGGCCACCCAACAGACGCTGCACGCCGTAAGGCAGGCTGCTGGTGCCGGCCAGGACGGTGGTGCAAAAGATAGCGCCACAGCCGATGAACGCGCCGGCCAGCATGGCCAGGGCAAACATGGTGAGTGGCTCCAGGTTAGCTTTCTTGACGCCGACCGCTTCGGCCTTGTTAGCCATCTCAGCAGGTGGAAAAGCATCAAAAGATATCTCGTTGCTCATAGTTTTACCCCTTTTTTGTAATGGTGAGATTGAATGTTGATTTCGGGCTATCGAAATAGCCTATCGCCAAGCACGGAGAACTAAGCTATTGTCTGCGGCGCACCTCCTGTTTATCCACTGATCAGAAAAAAGACATTGTACCCGCAAGGCAACTTGCGCAATTGGAACATTGTAGCATATTTGGCGATAAAAGGCAAAACGGCTTCAACACTGTTTATCTGTACTTGACATTTTGTGGTATCATGGCAGGTAGAGATAGAGAATTCAGATAGAGATGGAGAGTGCGGATATGCCGAAGAAAAAAGGTGACAACTCTGAAAAAAAGCATGGCCAGGTAGGCAACCTGGACGATCCCAGCCTGTATATCAACCGCGAATTGAGCTGGATGCAGTTCAACCGGCGCGTGTTGGAAGAGGCGCTGGACGAGCGCCACCCCTTGCTGGAGCGGGTCAAGTTCCTCTCGATCTTTGCCAGCAACCTGGACGAGTTTTTCATGATCCGCGTCTCCGGCCTGCGGCAGCAGTTGGAGATGGGCACGCTGGAAGCGCCGCTGGATGGGATGCTGCCGGCCGAGCAGTTGGCGGCGATCCGCAAAGAATTGCTGCCGCAGTTGGCCCAACAATCAGAGTGTTGGCGCAACGACTTGCTGCCCAAGCTGAGCCAGGCCGCGATCAACGTTTTCAACTTTGACGAGCTCAAGGGCAAGCAGCGCAAGCTCATGCGGCATTACTTCAAACACGAGATTTTCCCCACCCTCACGCCGCTGGCCTTTGACCCGGGCCATCCCTTCCCGCACATCTCGAACCTCAGCCTCAACCTGGCCGTGGTCATCAAGGACGCGATCCAGGGCGAGCGCTTCGCGCGTCTCAAGGTGCCGGGCACCTTCCCGCGCTTGCTGCGCATCCCCAGCGAAGAAAAGGCCGAGGGCTACGAGAGCCTGGGCTTGGGCCTGGCCGAGATCAAGTTCACCAATTTTGTCTGGATCGAGCAGGTGATCGCGGCCAACCTGGATATGCTCTTCCCGGGGCTGGAAATTGTGGCGGCCTATCCTTTCCGCGTCACGCGCGATGCCGAGTTTGAAATCGAAGAGGACGAGGCAGCCGACTTGTTGGACAGCGTCAAAGAGGGCGTGGGGATGCGCTATTTCGGCTCGGCGGTGCGCCTGGAGGTGGATAACGCCATGCCTGAACGGGTGCGCGACATCTTGACCACCAATCTCGGCCTGTCACCCTACCAGGTTTATACGCTCAATGGGCCGTTGGGGCTGGCCGATTTGATGGGGCTGCTCCGCATCGAGCGGCCCGAGCTGAAGGACGCGCCGTTTATGCCTTCGACACCGGTTTGGTTGACAACCGATGACATGTTCTCAGCCGTTCGCCGCCGCAACATCCTGTTTTATCATCCCTACGATAGCTTTGCGCCCGTGGTGGACTTTGTCCGCGCAGCCGCCCACGATCCAAACGTGCTGGCGATCAAGCAGACGCTGTATCGCGCCGGCCCCAATTCTCCCATCATCGATGCCTTGATGGAAGCCCGCGAGAACGGCAAGCAGGTGGCCGTGCTGGTCGAGCTCAAAGCGCGCTTTGACGAGGAAAATAACATCGTGTGGGCCAATGCCCTGGAGGAGGCCGGCGTGCACGTGGTGTATGGCCTGATGGGCCTCAAGACACACGCCAAGATGTGCTTGGTCGTTCGCCGCGAGGGCAACGACATCGTCCGCTACGTCCACATGGCCACCGGAAATTACAACGCTTCCAGCGCCCGCGTCTATGCCGACCTGGGCTATTTCACCACCGACCCGGCGATTGCCGACGACGTGTCGGATCTGTTCAACGCGCTCACCGGCTATTCGCGCAAGCAGGAATACCAAAAGCTGCTGGTGGCACCCGGGACGATTCGAGAGCAGATCCTGGCTCGCATCGAGCGAGAAGTCGAGCGACAGGAGCAGCACGGTGATGGCTTCCTGGCCTTCAAGATCAATCACCTGGCGGACAAGGCCTGCATCCAGGCGCTCTACCGGGCCTCGCAGGCTGGTGTCAAGATCGATCTGCAGATCAGGAGCATCTGCTGCCTGCGGCCAGGCCTGGCGGGCCTCAGCGAAAACATCACCGTCACGTCGATCGTGGGGCGTTTCCTCGAGCACGCGCGCATCCTGTACTTTCGAAACGGAGGTGAGGAAGAAATCTGGCTGGGCAGCGCTGACCTGATGCCGCGTAACCTGGATCGCCGCGTGGAAACCATGTTCCCGGTGGAGGACGCGCGCTTGAAGGCGGTGCTGCGTGACCACATCCTGGGTGTCCACCTGAAGGACAACGTACAGGCCCGCCGGCTTTTGCCTGACGGCTGTTACGAGCGCATCCAGCCTGAAGACGGCGAGGCGGCGATCGACTCGCAACTGTGGCTGCTTGAGCACAGGGGGATGTGGAATAGCGAGGAATGATTTTATCCGCGAATTTGCGCGAATTTCCACTAATTTTTAGTAACTCAGCCAGGCGCATTTTTTAGTTACACAGAGCCTCACAGAGGACACACAGAGGCGCACAGAGGCTTTAAAAAAGCTAAATCTTCTCTGTGAAACTCTGCCTACTCTGTGCATCTCTGTGACCTGAGTAGATACAATTTTTAAATCATTCGTGTAGATTAGCGTAGATTAGCGGATTATGAGCGCTTTTATGGCGACGCCAGTATATCCCGCGCGCGGCGGATGTCGCTCTGTACCTGGGCAATGAGCTGCGGCACGCTTTCAAAGCGCTGCTCCCCACGCAGACGGGCGATAAAGTCGAGCGACAGGTGCTGGCCATAGAGATCGCCGTCAAAATCGAGCAGGTGCGCCTCGATGGTGACCGCGCCGTTGTCAAAGGTGGGGCGGGTGCCGATGTTGACCACGGCCGCCAGGCGGGCCGCCTCAAGCTGGGCAAGGCCGGCGTAGACACCGCCGGCCGGCACGGCTTTTTCGGCCCAGACGGCCAGGTTGGCGGTCGGGATGCCGAGTGCGTGGCCGCGCCTGGCGCCCTCCACGACGACGCCACCCAGGTGATAGGGCCGCCCCAGGTAACGTTGGGCCAGGCCGACGTCGCCGCTGCGCAATGCGGCGCGGATGCGGCTGCTGCTGATGCGCTCGCCGTTCAGCACGCTTGGCTTGACCTCGTTCACCGTAAAGCCCAGTGTTTGGCCGGCTTGCCGCAAAAAAGTGACGTTGCCCTCACGCTTGTAGCCCAGGGCAAAGTCGTGGCCAACCCACAATTCACTTAGGCCTAACTGGCGGTTGAGCGTTTTCGCAAATACATCTGCCCGCATCTGCGCGGTGCCTGGTGTGAACTCGATCTCTACACTCAAATCCAGGCCGAGTTGCTCGAACATGGCCAATTTTTCTGCTTTGTCGCTGAGATAATCCAGCCGCTTCTGGCTCAACACAGCCTGGGGGTGTGGAAAGAAGGTGAGCACGGCCGCTCGCCGACCGCTATCGCGAGCCGATTGAACCACGCCCCCGATCAACGCCTGGTGGCCCAGGTGCACGCCGTCGAACATGCCGATGGTAAGGACGGTGGGAAGCGCTTCGATGGGTTCGGATAGGTCGTGGATGACTTGCATAGTGGTCTGCCCGGGCACGTAAAACGTAATGCGTAAACATGTTTTACGTTTCACGTTTTACATCCCAAACACCTTGTCCGGCCGCCAATCGCCTGGCCCGGCGCGGTAAACCATCACGGCCACCAGTTGGCCGGTGTCGTCGTAGGCCCGGCAGGCCGGTGCCGCCTGTCCGGGACTGAGCGCCAGCGGCACGCTTTGCCCATGCCGCACGCGTCGGGCCATTTCAGCATCCAGGCTGACGGCCGGCATGGCTTGCAGGGCCGTGTCCAAGGGGTGGAGCAGCTCAGCTAAACGCCCTTCGGCGGCTGTCTGCTCGAGGATGCTTGCGCTGACGGCTTGCTCTACCCTGAACAAGCCGCTGGCCTGGCGCACCAGGCCGCTCAAGTGAGCGCCGCAGCCCAGCGCCTGGCCGATGTCGTGCGCCAGCGAGCGGATGTATGTCCCACTCGAGCAGTGTACCTCCAGCGTCAATTCTGGCCAAGACAACTGGCGCAGGCTGATGGACTCGATGCGCACCTTACGCGGTGGGCGTTCGACTTGTACACCCTGGCGAGCCAACCGGTAGAGTCGCTGGCCGTTTTGCTTGAGGGCCGAGTACATTGGCGGGACTTGCTCAATCTCGCCGGTGAAGTGCTGCAGGGCGGCCTGGAGGGCGGCCTCGTCGACACGTACCTCGCTCGTGCCGCTCACCTGGCCTTCCGCGTCGTAGGTGTCGGTCGTCACGCCCAGGTGGACACGGGCCAGGTAAACCTTGTCAGAGGCCATCAAGTATTCGGCCACGCGGGTAGCCTGTCCCAGGCACACCAGCAGCACGCCGGTGGCGAGGGGATCGAGTGTCCCGGCGTGGCCCACGCGCTTTTGGCCCGCCTGACGGCGCACGTAGGCCACTACATCGTGCGAGGTCCATCCCTGTGCTTTGTTGAAATTGAGAATGCCGTCCATACTGGGGACTAGGCTCTAGGGCCTGAAGAAACCAGGCGCTTGAGCCGGGTAACTACCTGCTGGGTGGCCTCTTCCAGCGGTCCGGGCAAGTTGGCGCCCGCCGCATTGGGGTGACCTCCCCCCCCCAATTCGACTGCCAGGCCGGAAACGTCAAAGCCATTCCTGGCGCGCATGCTGAGATCCACCGTGCCGGCGTCTTTTTCGACCAGGGTGGCTGTCACGTCGACTCCCTCGGCTTCCAATAGCAGGCTGGAGAGCTGCAGGCCGTCTGTGGAGGGGTAGCCGCAGGCGTGGCGTGTTTGCGCGCTGAGGCTGGTCCAGGCCAGGCCGTCTTCGATATGCATAGTGCTCAGGGCATGTCCCCAAACTGCCAGCAGCCCCGGCGGCTTGAGCTGGAACAAGTCTGTAATACAGCGCTGCAGAGGCGCTCCCATCTGCATCAGCCGGATGGCCCTGGCCAGCACCGGTGGACTGACATTGGGTGTGCGAAAGGCCTGTGTGTCACCCACGATGCCGTACAGCAAGCACGTGGCGATGTCAGTGTCTAGGGGCGCTCCCAATAGATCGAGCAGGTCCATGACCATCTCGGCGGTGGCCACGGCCCTCGGCTCGACCCAGTTGAGACTGCCAAAGCGTGTGTTGGAGATGTGATGGTCGATATTGAGCAAGGGGTTGGATGGCTTGGACTGGCAGATTTGTTGGTACAGCCCTCCCATGCGCTCCTGGTCGGCGCAGTCCAGGCTGATGATCAGGTCAAACGAGCCGGGGGGCATAGAGACGACTTCGCGGCTGCCAGGCATCTGCGCGTAGCGAGACGGGATGGGGTCGTTGCACGCCATAACCACCCTTTTGGCTTTGCCGAGCAGTTGAAGCCCCTTGCCCAGGCCCAGCAGGCTGCCCAATGCGTCGGCGTCGGGTTCGACGTGCGTGAGGAGCAAAACTTGGCGTGCTGCGTCGATGGACTGTTCGACAGCTTTGTCAGGGCGCAACATCTTGGCCTTGGCTTGCGTCTTGATCGTTGAGATGCAGCGAGTCGAGTAAACGCGAGATGCGGTCGCCTGTCTCTAAGGAGTTGTCCCAACGGAAGGACAGATCGGGCATGACGCGCAGCCTGAGCCGCGTGGCCAACTGCCCGCGCACAAAGCCGCGGGCGTGGTCCAGGCTGAGCAGGATTTGCTGGCGGCTGGATTGTCCGGGCAGGGAGCTGACGTAGACAGTCGCCTGGCGCAAATCAGGGCTGATCTTGACGGCTGTTACCGACAGGCCGGCCAGGCGAGGGTCCCGGACCTGTTTTCCCAGGATATCGGCAATTTCGACTTGGATTTGATCGCTCACGCGCCGCTGCCGGCGCGTGGGGGCGTTGTGCTTGGCTGACTCGTTCATCAGCTCACCCGCTCCTTGACGTAGGCCTGGATGATGTCGCCTTCTTGATAATCTGTAAATCCCTCGATACCCACGCCACATTCAAAGCCGCTTTTGACTTCCTTGGCATCCTCTTTGAGGCGCTTGAGCGAAGAGATGATGCCTTCGTGGACGAGCTGGCCCTGGCGCCAGACCTGGGCTTTGGCGTCGCGCTTGAGTAGCCCTTCCCGCACCATGCAGCCGGCGACCATGCCGAGGCTCTTGATCTTGAAAGCGGCCCTCACTTCGGCCTGCCCAATCAATTTATCGGCGTACACCGGCTCCAACATGCCGGTCAGGGCTTTGTCGATATCTTCGATGAGCTTGTAGATAATGTTGTAACAGCGGACATCCACGCCCTTCGCATCGGCCAGCCGGCGCGCGGCAGTGTCTACGCCGACGGTGAAACCGATGACGACGGCCTTGGACACGGCCGCCAGCATAATGTCCGACTCGTTGATATTGCCGGTGCCCGTGTGCAAGATGTTGACTTTTGGATCCTTGGTGCTCAGCTTTTCGAGCGAGTTGACGATCGGTTCCAGCGAGCCTTGCACGTCTACCTTGATGACCAAGGGCAGTTCTTTAATTTTACCAGCTTGTGCCAGCGCAAACAGGCTCTCCAGGTCGATCTTTTCCTTGACTTGTTCAGTGACCTGGTCGAGTGCCAGTTTGCGTTCGAGGGCTCTCGCGCGGGCGATCTTTTCGTCTTTGACGACCTGGAATGCCTCGCCGGCCTCGGGCACATCGCCCAGGCCCATGACCTCGACCGGTGTCGAGGGAGTGGCCTGGCGGGTAGGCTGCCCGTACTGGTCGAACATGGCGCGTATGCGCCCGGCCGAGGTTCCGATGAGCAGCGCGTCGCCCTGCTTGAGCGTGCCGTTTTGAACCAGCAATGTCGCGATGGCGCCGCGCGATCTGTCCATGCGGCTTTCAATGACCGTGCCGACGGCCGTCCGGTCTGGATTGGCCTTGATTTGGCAATTATCGGCCACCAGCAAAATGGCCTCCATCAGATCGTCTATGCCAATTTTTTGCTTGGCCGAGACCGGGATACAGAGCGTGTCGCCGCCGTATTCGTCGATGAGCAGCTCGTGATCGGCCAACTGCTGCTTGACTTTATCTGGGCTGGCGTTGGGCTTGTCGATCTTGTTGAGGGCGACGATGATCGGCACGCGGGCCGCTTTGGCGTGGGCGATGGCTTCCAATGTCTGGGGCATGACGCCGTCGTCGGCCGCTACGACCAGGATCGCAATATCGGTGACCTGGGCCCCGCGTGCGCGCATGGCCGTGAATGCCTCGTGACCGGGCGTGTCTAGGAAGGTGATCTTGCGTTGGTTGTGTTCCACCTGGTGTGCGCCGATGTGCTGGGTAATGCCGCCCACCTCACCACCCACCACGTTGGAGCTGCGGATGACGTCGAGCAACGAGGTTTTGCCATGATCCACGTGCCCCATGACGGTGACGACTGGCGGGCGCGGCTTGAGCGAAGCGGGGTCCTCTGTGGCGTACAATTGCTCTCGGGCCGTCGGCTCAACTGCCTCACTTTTTTCCTCGACTTGCACCTGTTCACACGACTCTAGCCCCAGCCCATCCAGGATGATCACGGCGGTGTCGTAATCGATGGTTTGGTTGATGTTGGCCATGATGCCATTGTTCATCAACTCTTTGATGACGTCGATGGGGCTGATGTCGGCCAGCATGGCTAATTCTCGCACAGTGAGAGAATGAGGAACCTGGACGATTTTCTTTTCCTTAACACTCATAGCGTAACCTCCTCATTCGTTTGTATATCGCCACTACCCAGGTCACAGAGAGGCACTGAGCAAGCGCCAAGCTTCACAGAGATGGTTCGGTTTGCTCTGTGTGTGTGTCTTTCTGTGTATCCTCTGTGAGACTCTATGTAACCCAAAATGTATCTCCTGGGGAGTTACTACTCATCTAGTGTCTGAGCAAAATCTGCCAACGCTGCCCGGTCCTGATCGGACAAGCTCGTTTTAAGCGCGTGATCCAGATGCTTGTCTTGCAAGGCCGCTTGCCAACAATCGCGTTGGCGATGGACATACGCGCCGCGGCCTGGGCGCTTGCCGCTGCTATCCAGTTCAACCCGCCCGTCCGGTGTGCGGACCACTCGCAGCATCTCGCGCTTGCTCTCCGCCTGGCGGCATCCCACACAGGTGCGTTGTGGCACGTGTTTGCGGCGCGTGGCTCCTTTAGCGCGCTTGGCCATTAGATCTCTTCGTCAACACCCCAGGTGTCGCGCACGCGACCTGGTTTTCGTTCGCGTTTGGCGACCACTTTGCCGCGGCGCTCATCAAAGATCAACTGGCGGCGCTTTTCTTTCTTTTTCTTCTTATCCTTGTCGTCGTCTTGCTCGACATCTTCTTCTTCTTCTTCTAGATCGGGCACGAACTGGCGGCCTGGAATCGTCTCCGCCTCTGGTTTAGCAGCGGGTGTTTCTGCTGGCGCTTCGGAGGGCGCTTCGACAGGCACTGCTTGCTCAACGACGGAGGTGACCGCCTCGACTGGCGCCTTTTCAGTTTCGGTCGAGACTCCTGTTTCGGTCGAGACTCCCGTTTCGGCTGTCTCGCTGATAGCTGTAGTGAGAGCGGCTGGAGTGATGTCGACTTGCGCCGCTGCCTCTGCCTGTGTCGCGAACCACAGTCCACTGGCTTCGATCTGAGTCTTGATTTCTGCCAAGGCCCTGGGGCCAATGCCTTCGACCGACAACATGGCTTCATCGCCGGCGGCCTGGCGCTGCAGTACCTCGGCCACGGTGTTCAGGCCGGCTCGGTTCATATGCTTGAGCACGCGCTCGGTCAAGCCGATGTCGCTCAATGACATGCGCTGGGCCGCTTCCGGGATGCGTGCTATCAAGGCGGCAGTTTCAGCCTTCAGTTCTACTTGGGCGCTGGCTCGGCTCAGCTCGGCGGCCTGGCGCGCTTGGGCGAGTTCTGCCTGCCGTCGTCTCAAGCGCATGGCATTTTGAGCGTCTAGCACGCGGCGCAGCACGTGTTGTTCTTCGCCATTCCAGGGCAGTTGATATTCGACGTGCCGCTTGAGGATAGCTTGCAGGGTGGGAATCTGGTTGGCCGCCTCCTGCCCCAGTTCAGATACCCACTCGGCGTCTTGGGCGTGCTGCTCGATTTCGGTAGCTGCCTCGGATGCGCTCCTGATGTCAATGCGCCAGTTGGTGAGCTTGGCAGCCAGGCGAGCGTTTTGCCCGTCGCGGCCAATTGCCAGGCTGAGCTGATCGTCAGGCACAATGACCTGGGCAGTCTTGCCCCGTCGCACGTCATCGTCAGCATAGACGACGAGCACGCGGGCTGGGCTGAGCGCTTTGGCGATGTAGGCGGTGGGGTCGTTCGACCACTCGATCACGTCGATTTTTTCCCCGTTCAATTCGTTGACAATAGATTGGATGCGCACGCCTTTCATGCCCACACACGAGCCAACCGGATCCACCCCGGCTTGCAGGGCGGCCACGGCGATCTTGGAGCGTGCGCCGGCCTCGCGCGCGATGGACTTGATTTCCACCGTGCCATTATAGATCTCGGGCACTTCTAGCTCGATCAGGCGGCGCAGCATGTTCTTGTGATTGCGGCTGACGATGATTTGCGGGCCGCGTGGACTTTTGCGCACTTCCAGCACGTAGGCTCGCAAGCGTTGGTGCATGGTGTATCGTTCGCCCGGCACCTGTTGGTTCTTGGGCAGCGCGGCTTCGGTGCGGCCCAGGTTCAGCGTGACTGCTTGCGGCGTCACGCTTTGGACAGTGCCATTGATGATTTCACCTTCGCGCTCGCTAAAATTGGCGAACAACGCATCCCGCTCGGCTTCCCGAATGCGCTGTAGGATGACTTGCTTGGCCATCTGCGCGGCGACACGGCCAAAATCCTCCGGCGTGTTCTCGACCATGACCATGTCGTTCAACACAGCGTCGGGCACGTTGAGGCGGGCTTCTTTCAGCACGACCTCGGTGCTGGAATCCTGAACCTGCTCGACCACTTCTTTTTCGACGTAGATGGAGGCAGCACCTGTGGCCGCGTCGACCTTGGCGACGATGTTTTGGGCTGCGCTCGCGTTGACGCTGCGGCGGTAGGCGGATACCAGGGCAGATTCCAAAGCTTGCAGCACCACGTCACGTGGCAGGTTTCGTTCACTGCATATTTGATTGAACGCTAGCATGAACTCGCTTTTCATCCGTCAGCATCCTCCTACGAATGTCGTGTGCTTGTATGCCGTCATCAGTCCTGATAACAAGAAAAGTGGGGGTTGCCCACTTTTCTTTGAAAGCTATATTGATCTTGTGAGGATATTATAGCACGTTCTGCGCGGCTGTCAACCCATAACGGCTCCAGTTTCTATATGGTGTCCCAAGTCGATTTTTCACCTGGCTGCATCGGTGATATAATGGGCTATCGGAATAGCCTGATGAATCATCGCTCGTTCGTGTTGATCGCCTGTTTGTTTGTCGTCTTGCTCGCTGGCGCTTGGAGCACACCATTTCTGAATGGCGTGCCGAGACTGCTGGCGAGTGCGCCTGAAGTGCAGGCCTTGCCCCCCGCACCCCAAGCGCAGCCGATACCGCTGG
Source organism: Thermoflexales bacterium (assembly GCA_016931085.1). Next base: position 17,423 of record JAFGFO010000056.1, on the reverse strand, counting down.
GCGACGGCCCGTGGGTCGTCCGTGCTTATTATACTGAGCGCCGCCTGGTCGATGAGTTGGCCGCCTGGCGCGCACCTTGGGAGGTGCACCACGACCAGGGTTACCTGGTACTCGACGTGGACAGAACGGACTATGAGCGCCTGCTGGCGGCCGGCTTTCGCCTCGAGATCGACCAGGCCCTCACGGACGAGTTGATGCGTCTGCACGTTCGCCTGCCAGACCAGACCGCCGGTATCCCAGCTTACCCCTGCTACCGCACGGTGGAAGAAACCTTTGTGACGGCTCGCGCGCTCGTGACGACCCACCCCCACCTGGCGGCCTGGATCGATGCCGGCGATTCGTGGGAAAAGACGACGCCGGGTGGTAACGACGGCTATGATCTGTGGGTACTGCGCCTCACCCATGCAAGCACGCCCGGCCCCAAGCCGCGCCTGTTCGTGATGTCGGCCGTTCACGCCCGCGAATACGCCACGGCCGAATTGAATACCCGCTTCGCAGAGTACCTCCTCAGCCGCTATGGCACTGACCCGGACGTGACCTGGCTGCTGGATTATCACGAGATCCACCTGTTGCTCCAGGCCAATCCCGACGGACGCAAATGGGCGGAAAGTGGGACATTGTGGCGCAAGAACACCGATAATGCCTACTGCGCCAACACGGACAATCGCGGCGCGGACTTGAACCGCAATTTTGAGTTTCAATGGGGCTGCTGTGGCGGCTCCAGCGCCTACACCTGCGATGAGACCTATCGTGGCCTCAGCCCGGCCTCCGAGCCGGAAGCCCAGGCCATCCAAGCCTACGTGCGTTCCCACTTCCCTGACCAACGCGCTAGCTCCCTGAGCGCCGCCGCCCCGCCCACCGCCACCGGCGTTTTTATAGATCTGCATAGTTACGGGGAATTGGTGTTATGGCCGTGGGGATTTGTCTCCACGGCGGCGCCCAACGGCCCGGCCTTGCAGCGGCTGGGACGCAAGCTGGCCTATTTCAACGCTTACGATCCGGGCCAGGCGATGACTTTGTACCCCACCGACGGCACGACCGACGATTTCGCTTATGGCGACTTGGGCCTGGCGGCCTATACTTTCGAGGTGGGGACGTGGTTTTTCCAAGATTGTACGACGTTTGAAAATACGATCGTGCCGGCGAATCTGCCGGCCTTGCTGTACGCGGCCAAGGTGGCTCGCGCCCCTTATCTGCTCCCGCTCGGTCCCGACGTGCTGAACCTGGTCGTTGCACCGGAAGACACGCAGCAGGGAGGCCAGGTATACTTGACGGCAACGGTTGACGATACCCGCTACAGCACCACCAGCGGCCTGGAGCCTACTCAAGCTATCACGGCCGCCGAGTACTATATCGACGTCCCGCCCTGGGTTACGACGACGCTGACGCACCCGCTGGCGCACCCGCTGGCGGCGCTCGATGGCGTTTTTGATAGCCAGCCTGAAACGGTCGGGGGTGTGATCGGCACGGCCGGCTTGAGCGCCGGACGGCACACGCTTTTTGTGCGTGGGCAAGATGCAGACGGCAATTGGGGCCCGTTCAGCGCGGTTTTTATGTCTGTCACCCTATCATCTTACGCCTCGGTCGCGGATGGCGATTGGCACAACGGGGCGACCTGGGCCGGGGGGGCGCCGCCTAACTACACCGACGACGCTATCATTAGCTCGGGCACACACGTGACGCTGAGCCTGCCTGGCGAGTGCCGTGACCTGCTGATCGAGCCTGGCGCCCACTTGAGCCTGGCCAACGGTGCGTTGGCCGCCAATGGTACGTTAGCCGCCGCCAGCGCGCTGACCGTCAGCGGCGTCTTGACCCATCTCGGTTGGCTGTACCAGGCGGAACTCGCCGACGGCAGCCAGCCGGTCGAGTTCTTGCATGTTCGGGATAGGTTAGGAGGTGACAAGTATTGGGGCCTGGTCATCTCTCCCACCGCTGCTTTAGGCCAGGTGCAGGTGGCTATTGGGGGTAACCAGCCGTGCGGCCCGGCTGGCGGCCTGTCTCAGACGGTGCAGCGCTGCTATATGGTTGCGCCGGCGGTGGCCGCCCCGGCCGTCATTACCTTTTATTATCGCCTGGCCGAGGCACAGGGTAACACCAGCCCTTCTGCATGGCACTGGAACGAAGGATACGGTCAGTGGGACGCGCTGGATTCGACCTCTGGCGGTGTTGAGCCGGATGCCCTGTGGGTGCGAGCGGCTACGGCCGACTATTCACCGTTTACGTTGCAAGACAAGCAGCCTGTGGCCGTGGCGCTGCGCGGCCTGGCGCGCGGCGGGGGCCACTTTGCCTGGCCTGGGGCGCTGCTGGCGGCCGGCGCGGCGACCTGGCTCGCTTGTGCTGCGATCCGCCGGCGGCAGAGGGGAGGGTGATGATGAAACACAAGTGGCTGGTCTGTACGACGATTGTTGGTGTGTTGGCGGCGCTCGCTCTCAGCCTTGGTGCAGCGGCCCAAGAGGCCGAGCCGCCCGTGCTGGCCGTTGTGGACCTGGCTGGCCCACCGGACGCCTTGGGACTGCCGGTGTACGCGCATTTGCAGGCCGCCGGCGGGCAAGAATACGCCCTGGTGGTGGCCGCGCCGTCGCAGTTGGAACAGAGCAACTCGGCTTACCAACGCCTGGATACTTACTGGTCAACTGCGGAGCGTCAGCCGGGGCAAGATGGGCTGGCTTACTATATTGCGCTATTAAGCAATAGCGTGCCGGAGCGCCGGCCGGGGGCGCAGGGGCAGGCCGCACGGCTCGTGGACGTGCTGCACGACGACGGGCGGCAGCTCGTCGTCCGCGCCACGCCGGCTCAGGCCGAAGCGCTGGCCGAGCTGGGATTTGAGCTCCATCGCCTGGGCGACACGCCGCTCGTCTGGCGCACGTCTCCTGATAGCGCAGCGGCCCCGTCTGGAACCGAAACGTGGCCCGACCCGCTCGTCGCCAGCATGATTGACCAGGTGCAGCAGAGCGCGCTCTACAGCGCCACCGCCCGCTTGAGCGGCGAGTGGCCAGCACTGGTCGGTGGCGAGCTGTACACCTTCACCACGCGCCACACCAGCTCTGGCGAGCCTCTCCAAAAGGCTACTCAATACGCTTACGAACAACTGCAGGCCTTGGGGTTGGACGTGAGCTATCACAACTGGAGCCTGAACGGATACTCGAACCGGAACGTCGCCGGCGTGCTCACCGGCACGCTGCGGCCCGATGAAATCGTCCTCGTCGTCGCCCACATCGACGATCTGCCGCCTTCCGGCCGGGCACCTGGGGCGGACGACAACGCCAGCGGCTCGGTGGCCGTTTTGACGGCAGCCGAGATCTTTAGCCACTACCTGTTCGAGCGCACGTTGCGTTTTGTGTTGTTCACCGGCGAAGAGCAGGGACTGCTGGGCAGCACGGCCTATGCCGACGCAGTCTACGCGGCCGGCGAGAACGTCGTGGCCGTGTACAATATGGACATGATCGCCTGGGATGCCCTGGGTGGCCCGGTGATGGAGCTGCACACGCGCCTGACGAGCAATCCCGGCTACCCGGCTGACCTGGCGATCGCGGGTGTGTTCACCCAGGTTGTGAGCGCCTATGGCTTGAGCGGCAGCCTGACGCCTATCATCGACCCGGACGGCATTTCCGCCAGCGATCACTCGCCGTTTTGGGCCAGGGGCTACCCGGCCATCCTGGCCATCGAGGAACATCCCGGTGATTTCAATGAGTATTACCACACCGCCAACGATAGGCTCGTCTATCTCGACATGGCCTATTTTACCGCCATGGTCAAGGCCAGCGTTGGTACTGTGGCTCACCTGGCTTATCCTCAAGACCCTCAGCCGGTGAGCGTCGCGCTGCGCACTTTTGCAGCCAGGGGGGATCTCGCCGCTGGGCTTGCCGGCCTGGGCATGGTCCTTGTTTGGGGTGTGGTGTGCGTTCGTAGGCGGATTTGTAGCAAAAATTGAACCAAAATGCACTCTCGTGCGACTAATTAATAGTGTTACACGTTTCAGGCTGCGCGTTTAAGGTTGTGAATGATGCAAGCACGATATCAAAATCCAAAATCCAGAATCAAAAATCCAAAGATTCTTCTGCCCTGGTACCTCAATGGCACGCTCTCGGCTGACGAGCGGCGGGCAGTGGAAGACTGGCTACTTGACAATCCCCAGGCGCAGGCGCAGCTTGACGCCTGGGGGCAAGTGCGCCTGGCGGTAGAGGCCCAGCCGCAGCAAGCGCCTTCGCCGGCTGTCAAGCAGCGACTGCTGGCACGCGTGCGAGCGACAAGCACTACCCGCCGCTTTGTGCTGCGCCAACGCCTGGCCTGGGCCTGGGGAGCCGCCATGGCGCTGGCAGTGTTGGTTTTGTTGGTGGTCACCATCCAGCCGGGCATCGGCTTGCAGTGGTCGCTGCTGACAGAGGATGCCGCCGTGGTGGCCTTCCGGGTCTATCGCGCGCCGGCCGGCGCCCAACTGGGCAAGGCCGATTTTGGCTTGCTGGTGGAAGTGCCGGCCCGCTCGGGCATGCGTAGCTATACCTATGTGGACACACGCCTGGTGCCCGGCCAGAGCTATGTCTATCGTGTAGAAGGGGTGGGCTTGCAGGGACAGCCGGCGTTGAGCCAGGCGAGGCCGGTGAACGCCATCAGCGTCTTGCCGCTCTACCTGGCGATCTTGCTCGCTAGTTTGCTTGCGGGCTATGGCATGACGCTCATCGTGCAGCAGGGTTGGCCCAGCCGCCGCCTTGGCGTTGGATGACGATAGTTGACTGAACCGCGCGCCCCGCTTTGACGGGGCGCACGTTTTTGGGGGAGGGGAGATTGCGCCTGCGTTGGGGATTGCTGACTGTTGGGGTTGTACTGCTGGCTGTGGGAGCGGCACAGGTGGCAGCCGGGGACCACGTATCTCGCAGCGCCGATCCGATCAGTCGCGATCCTGCTGTAGAAGCGCCCGCCGGGCGCGATTTCTCACCCATATCCCAAGCTGTCTCCGCCTCTTTTTCGACGCCCTCTCTCAACTTTGAGGGCATGGTGCGCACTGACCGCATCCCGCCTGACACGGTTGGCGACGTTGGCCCCAACCATTATATCCAACTGGTCAACGGCAACGGGACCCAGGTGTCTATCTATGACAAGCAGGGCGTGCGCCTGGCCGGGCCTTTTACGCTCGCATCGCTGTGGGAGGCCAACGGCGGCAGCGCGGGTGATCCATGTACGATAGGCAGGGGTGATCCTATCCCGCTATATGACCAGTTGGCCGACCGTTGGTTGTTGAGCGAGTTTGCCAGCACTGGGAATCACTTGTGCGTGTACATATCCAGGGACTCTGACCCGGTCATCAGCGGGTGGTACGTGTACGATTTCTCCACGCCGGAGACTCCCGATTATCCCAAGTACGCCGTGTGGCCCGACGCCTACTACGTGTCGACCAACGAATCCGTCCCGGCTGTTTACGCGTTGGACCGGGCCAAGATGCTCGCTGGCGATTCGGGCGCCACTTTTCAGCGTTTCTGGGCGCCCGAGCTGGCCGGCTTTGACTTCCAGGCGCTCATACCCGGCGACCTGGACGGCGCGACGCCACCCCCGGCCGGCTCCCCCAATTATTTTCTGCGCCACCGCGACGACGAGGTGCACAATCCGGGAGCCAACGACCCCTCGCGCGATTTCCTGGAGGTGTGGGAGTTTCGCGTGGATTTCGACACGCCCGCCAACTCGTCCTTCGCCAAGGCACTCGATATCGAGGTGGCGGAATTCGATTCTACCTTGTGTGGCTTGAACAATATGTATTGTTTCCCTCAGCCGGGTGGCTCTCTGCTTGACCCGATCGCGGAGGTGGTCATGTGGCGGCTGCAGTACCGCAACTTTGGCGCCTACGAGACCCTGCTGGGAAATTTCACCGTCGATGTGGGCGCCGACCGCGGCGGCATCCGCTGGTTCGAGCTGCGCAAGGCCGGCTCCGGCGACTGGGGCCTGCACCAGGAAGGCACCTACGCCCCCGACGCGGCCAATCGCTGGATCGGCGGCATCGCCATGGACGCGGCCGGCAACATCGCACTGGGCTACAGCGTGTCTTCTTCGAGCGTCTACCCGTCCATTCGCTACGCCGGGCGGCTGGCCACCGACACCTTGGGGACTTTGCCGTGGGGTGAGTACAACGTGGTGGCTGGCACTGGCTCGCAGGCATCGAACCGCTGGGGCGACTATAGCGCCATGAGCGTGGACCCGGCCGACGATTGCACTTTTTGGTACACGAACGAGTATATCCCGGCCGGCGGCGCGTGGCGGACCCGCATCGCGAGTTTTGGCTTTCTGGCTGCCCCCGGCGTTCCGGCCCTGGGTATCCCTGCCGATGGGGCAAGCGGCCTGCCCCTGACGCCCACGCTGACTTGGGCACCCCTGGCGCAGGCGGAGGGCTACCGAGTCGAGATCGCCGCCGACCCGGCCTTTGCCAGCTCGCTTATCTCAGCGACCGTTCACGCCGGCACGAGCTTTACCCCCACCTCCGCTCTGGACGCTGGCGCGATCTACTATTGGCGCGTGCGGGCGGAAAATGTGTGCGGGATGGGCGGCTGGTCGGCGATCTCGGCCTTTCGCACCGAGGCGGTGATGCCGGTGGTGGCCGATTACGGCGACCTGCCCGGCAGCTACGGCGTGGCCTGGCACAGCGGCGATGGGGCGGTGCGGCTGGGCAGCGCCTGGACGGCCGGCGGTCACTTTGGCGCGGGCGACGACGACGATGACGACGACGGCGTCGCGCGCGAGCAAGGTCCCTGGCTGGCCGGCCGTGTCGTCAGCTTGTCGGTGACGGTCGAGGGTGGGGATGGTTATCTGGTTGGCTGGTTCGATTGGAACGGCGACGGCGACTTTGCCGGCCCCCAAGAGGAGGCGATCGCCCATGGCGTCCAGGCTGGCTCGAACGTCATCAGCCTGAGCGTGCCGTTGGCCTACACGGCTGGTACTCAGCTTGCGGCGCGTTTCCGCCTGTACACCGGCGAACCCGCGTCGCGGGCGCCGCTGGGGGCTGAGTCGCCTGCCGGCGGCGAGGTCGAGGACTATAGCTGGGCCTTTACACCGTCCGCCGTCACGCTGACGGCCCTTGCGCCCAGGCCGCCTGCAGTCAAGGTAGCGAGTCAGGCAATTGCCTTTATCTCGTCACTAGGGACACTAAAGGACATATCCTTGGTGCACTTTGTACTTTGTGGTAAACAAGCTCTTCTGGGGCCGTTTTTGAACCTTTTTGCCCCCTCGCGCGACTAAATTTGTAGGGATTACGAGAGAAAGGAGGCCGCAAGCCATGTGATTGGACGGATTCGTGCCATCCGCTTCGGAGTCAGTTCGTGTCATGCGTGATTAAGGGTTTTAGATTCAAGGAGGAATCTCATGAAGTCGTGTACAAGAGTGATCCTATCGGTTTTGTTGGCGGCGGCGGTCGGACTGGTGGCCACCGCAGCTTACGCTTATAGCCTCAAGTGGTCGCAGCCGCCGGTGCCGGGAGGAAATTTTCAGACCGAGTGCTTTTATGGCTGGGACGAAGCGTCCGCTTACCAGCAGGGGCCGGCCATCGTGGCCGATGACTGGGTGTGCCAGGGCGGCCAGCCGGTCTCTGACATCCATTGGTGGGGATCGTACAAGGGCTGGACGGGCAGCCAGCCGCCGCCCGCTGCGCCGGACGCCTTCCACATCGCGATTTGGACGGACGCGCCGGCCGGCCAGCAGGATTTTAGCCACCCAGGTAGACTGATTCGCGAGTGGAGGGTGGAGCGGGAAAAGGCCAACGAGACGTTGGCGGGCTGCGACTATGAACCCAGCTATGCTAACCCACCGGAAGCCTGCTTCAAGTACGATTTGCAGCTCCCCCAGGCCGAGTGGTTTTACCAGCCAGGGAGCAACACGACGTACTGGCTCAGCATCGCGGCCGTTTACAGCGGCTTGATCGAGACGCCGTATCCGTGGGGCTGGACGACGCGGCCACGCTATAGCGTGCCATTCGGGAATGACGCGGCGATCAAGATTTCCGATCCACTCACGCCCACCGTGGGCAGCGAGTACGTGGCCGGTGAGCAGGTCATGGATGTGACGGGCGCCGCGTGGGACATGGCCTTCGAGCTGACGTCGCCGGATTACGACTTTGGCGACGCCCCAGAGCGATCCGTGGCGGCCGGCTATCCGACGCGCTTGAGCAGCGACGGCGCTCGCCACCTGATCTCGCCCGGCCTCTACCTGGGCGCGAGCGTCGACGCCGAGGCGGACGGGCAGCCGACTGACCAGGCTGATGGTGATGACCTCAATCCCCCGAGGGGGATTGACGACGAGGACGGCGTGGTCTTGCCGCTGTTGATGCCGGGCCAGCCGGCCGTCCTCGAGGTGACGGCCTCGGCGCCGGGTTATCTTAACGCCTGGATCGATTTTAACGCCGACACTGATTGGTCGGATGCCGGCGAGCAAGTCTTTAGCGGCACACTCCTGGTCACCGGCGTCAACACCCTCAACGTGCCCGTGCCGTCTGGGGCGGCGGGCGCCACCTTCGCCCGCTTCCGCTTCAGCAGCGCCGCCAGCCTGTCGCCGGCGGGAGAAGCGCCCGACGGCGAGGTCGAAGATTACCGCCTGGAGTTTGTCACCTGGGGCAAGTGGGTCAACGGCGAGTTGTGGAGCCCCAACCTGGTGGTTACGGCTGAAACTTCTGACACGATCACCATCGTTGACGTCATCACTTACCCTCAGCCTTTTCAGTTGACCGAGAATTGGAGACCTGGCCGACTCGTGCCGCTCACCTACACGCTCGATCCGCCGGACGGCGGGACGGTGACGGTCTATCTCGAGAACAGCACTATGGTGTGGGACGTGCCTTTCACCCCGACCCAAGTCATGACGCTCACCAAGCAGTTCCGCGTCGAGCCGTGCACGTGGGACGAGACGACGCTGCGCGAGACCTTGGGGCCTGCGCCTCAACCTGGGATACCTGGGACACAGGAAATTCGCGACGTCATCATCGTCAAGCGCCAGCCCGAGCTGGGGATCGACAGCGTCTATGCGCCAGACGTTTACGCCGGGCTGCCGGCGGCCTTTACGCTCGTCTACAGCAACGCCGGCGGCTATGAGAACAACGTCGTGATCACCAACACCTTCCCGCGCCTGGCGCCCTTCGAATCGTCCGACCCGCTGCCTACTGCCCAAGATCCCAATGGCCTGTGGGCGAACTGGTCCGTCGGCAACCTGCCGGGTGGAGAGGGGAGCAGCATCGACGTCACGGTGACGGTGGCCAGTGGGCTGCAGCCCTCGACCACGATCGAGATCTGGGATGGCATCTTCAACCACGCGGGCGAGTTGATGGACGAGGTGACGAGCACCTTCCACGTCCGCTCGCCGTGGGACAAGCTGGTCAACGGCGAGCCGTTGAACGACGGCGCCGCCTATACGGTGCAGACCTCCGACACCATCACCATCGCCGACGTCTTCCAGCCGGCTTCCAGCTTTACCTTGACCGAGAGATGGACCCCCGGCGAGTTGGATCTGATCACCTACACGATCGAGCCGGCGCCCATCGGGACGGTGACGATAAAGATTGGCGCCGACGAGGCCGTCTTGGTGTGGGGCGTGCCCGTCATCCCCACCCAGGTCGTGACGCTCACCAAGCTCTTTCGCGTCGAGCCCTGCACGTGGAGGAGCACCACGCTGTACGAGAGCCTGGGCGGCCCGGTGGGCGCCGCGCCCGACACACGCGACGTCACCTTCTTCAAGGAGCAGCCCATCTTGGGGATCGACAGCCTCTACTCGCCGCCCGTGCGGCCTGGCCAACTGGCTGCCTTTACGCTCGTCTATAGTAACTCTGGGGGCTTGGAGAACGCTGTCTGGATCACCAATACCTTCCCAGCCGCCGCGCCTTTCGTCGAGTCACAGCCGAAGCCTGACAGCCAAGACGATGCCGGCGCCTGGGCGGCCTGGTACTTCGACAGTATGCCTAAGGGTGCCCAGGGCAGCATCCAGGTGACCGTGGCGATCACCACCGGGCTGTTGCCCTCGCCGGCTATCCACATCTGGGACGGCATCCACAATCACCTGGGCCAGGTGATGGACGAGGTGACCACGACCTTCTATCTCAGCCCGTGGGCCAAGTGGATCAATGGACAGTTGTGGAAGCCGGATCTGGTCGTCACGGCTCAAACCTCGGATACGATCATGATCGTCGATTCCTTCGATCCCTCGGCCGGCACCGTCTACCTGGTGGAAACGTGGGAAGCGGACAAGCTGGCGCTGCTCGATTGGAAGCTGGAAGGGGAGAATGCCGGCGTGGTGATCTCGGATGCCGGTTACCTGCGCTGGGAAGCGAGCCCTCAAGAGGTGGTAACACTAACCAAGTTCTTCCACGTCGAGCCGTGCACCTGGACCCAGACGATCATCAACGAGACGTCCGGGCCTCCTACCGGGCAGGGAGAGCTGCGCTCGGTGACCATCGCCAAGCTGGCACCCGACTTGCACATCGCCGCCGAGTACGCGCCCGAGGTCTATGCTGGGCAGCAAACTGTCTTTACCCTGACCTACAGCAACATGGGCGGCTACGAAAACGGCGTCGTGATCACGCAGACTTTCTCGCCGCGCCAGGCGCTCTTTGTCTCCTCTGTGCCAGAGCCCGACGCGTTAAACCAAGACGGCGGGTGGGCCAGGTGGAAGCTCGGTGATCTGGCCACGAACGATTGGGGCAGCATCGTCGTCACCGTCAGCATCGACGCTGGACTGCGCACTTCGACGACGGTCAGGATATGGGATGGCATCTACAATCACGCGGGTGAGTTGGCCGATGAAGTGGACATCCCCTTGCACGTCAAGAATATCTACACATCGGCCAGCAGTGGCAACTGGCACGATCCGTCCACCTGGGGCGTGGCCGGGGTGCCGACCACCACCAGCGACGTGACCATCACCGCCGGCACGCGCGTGACGGTGGCCGGCCCGGCCAGTTGTAACAGGCTGTTCATCGCGCCTGGCGCGGGGCTGATCATCTCCAACCCCTTCTCACTCACCGTCGAAGACGAGCTCTTCAATCACGGCTGGCTGAGGATGGGGCGGATCAACAGCTCGCCCGTTCCCACCATCACCAGGGGCGCGGCGGCCGTTTTGCAGCAGCCCACTACCTTTGCCATCCAGAACGCCGATGGCAGCCAGGTCAAGTACCATGGCCTGGTCATCACCCCGACGGCTGGCTCCATGGGCCTGATCACGGTGACGATCAAGGGCAACCAGGCCTGCGATGGCGTCAGTGGGACGGTGCTGCGCTGCTATGACATCACGCCGGAAACCCCGCTCCCGGCGACGGTCGCGTTCTACTATCGCTCGGACGAGGCGGGCGGGAACGCCTCGCCCATCGCCTGGCACTGGAACGCCGGCGAAGGCCGCTGGGATGGCCTGAGCTCGACGCGCGGGGGGGGTGGTGACGCGATGTGGGTGCAAGCCACGGGCGTTACGCAATATTCGCCCTTTACGCTGGACGACGGCATTCCGACGGCCGTTACGCTCAAGAGCTTGGCCACAGCCCAGATGGCTTTGCTGGTCGTGCTGTTGGCGGGCCTGATCGTCTTGGGCTTGGCCGGCTTGGTTGCCTCCTGGGGCCGACGCACGTGGCGAGCCAGGTGAACACAAGTTTCACCTAGAGTGAAATTCCCCCCCCGCGAGGCCGGAGAATGAGAGGGGAGCCTCTTTAGGGGCGGGTCTGCCCGCCCCTACTGTTTCTTAGACCCTTAGGGTTTTTGTGCAGCACCCCCAAGCGGAGCGCCGGGGGCAAAACCCTAAGGGTCTTGTTGGCTCGCCGCGGGTGCATGTCGCCCCAAAGGCGACATGCACCCCTCGCCGCGCCAGTATTGACAAGCGAGTTATTGCGTAGTAAGCTATACTATGCGCGGTCAAGATTTTGACTTTTTCAGCCTGCGTAGCCAGTCCAAAAAGTTCAAAATTCGCCCGTGTGGAGTATAGTATAGCGAGTTGAATTCCATGAGGACTTGGTCCCTGAGTATCCTGGGTAAAGTCATTTTACCCTATCTAATTCTTACGCTGGTCATAGCTGTCGTTGGCACGTACGTGGTGGTCAACCTGGTTGCCGGTTCGCTGGACGAGCGCTTGACCAACCAGTTGCTCGAGGCTGGGCGGGTGGTTTCGGACAGCCTGGCGCGCCGCGAAATAGCCCACCTGGAAGTGGGCCGAATAGTGGCCTTTACGAGAGGATTGGATCAAGCCTTGCAGGCGCACGATCGGGACAGGATAGTCGCTCTGGCTCAACCGGTGGCCACCAGCCTGGGTGCAGAATGCCTGGTTGTGTTGGACGCTGATGGATATGAGATGCTGCAGGTGTTGAAGCAAAACGACGGCTCATTCAAACCAGTTACGGGCCAGTTTAACGCAGCCGGTTGGTGGATCGCGCAAGCACTGCTCCAGGGCAATAACCCAAACAGCTTGCCTAAGCGGGTGCTGGGGATGCACCCGTTGAACCAGCGTTACTATTATTTTACGGCCATTCCAGTTGGTTTGGGAGGACAGGTCGTTGGGGTGATCATCATTGGCACGTCTTTTGATACCTTGCTGCCCTATTTCAAGACCACTTCCCTGGCGGATGTGATTATCTACCTTAACGGTGGCGAGGCCATCGCCACCACGTTCGTGCTTCAGGAGGATGGCAATGACACGACACTGCTGCAAGAGTTTTCAATTGCACCAGGGGTGTATGATGACGCTTTGTACAACGACGATGCGGTTAGCGGGGAAAATATTCGTATCCGCGGCCGGTGGTATCGCCTGGCACACGAAGCTCTGCGCGTAGGCAACGACAAGCTTGGCGTGTATGCAGTTGCCTTGCCGTTGAATTTCATCCTCCAGGCTGGCACCACCAGCCGTAACACCTACTCGGTGTTTTTCACACTCACCATGGTGTGCGTGGTACTCGTCGGTTATGTGATTTCCAAGCGCATTACCCAACCTCTGGGCTTGTTGGTGCACACATCACAAGCGGTAGCCGGTGGTGATCTCGACCAACGTACGGGCCTGGGCGGCACCGACGAGATCGGGATCCTGGCATCTACTTTTGACGAGATGACAGAACGCCTGTCAGAACGCACCAAGGAGTTGGAAAAGGCTTATCACGCCTTGGAACAGATGGACAAAACCAAGTCTGACTTTATCGAGGTCGCAGCCCACGAGTTGCGCACACCGCTAACCTTGATCAAAGGCTATGCCCAGTTGTTGGAACCGACCATCGCCACAAAATCCGAGGCACTAGAGTTAATCCAAGGCATCGTGACCGGCGCAAGTCGCATGCACGGGATTGTCAACAGCATGCTCGACGTGACGCGAATTGACGCTAAAGAACTCGGCGTGTGCCCAATGGCTACGTCAATGGCAAAGCTGCTCCAGCATCTCCAGGACGAATTCGAGCCTGCCTTGCAAGAGCGACACCTGGCGCTGACGACCATTGGGCTAGACAGCCTGCCAGACATTATCGTAGATCCCGACCTGTTCTACAAGGTATTCTATCAACTCATCGTCAACGCGATCAAATATACGCCGGATGACGGTACAATCACGATTAGCGGCAGGCTGCTTCCTGCGCAGAACCAAGAATCTTGGGTCGAGCTCGTCGTGAGCGACACAGGAATTGGCATTGACCCAGCTCATCACGAATTGATCTTTGAAAAGTTTTACCAGACAGGCGAGGTAACGGTTCACTCATCTGGCAAGACCAAGTTCAAGGGGGGAGGGCCGGGATTGGGGCTGGCCATTGCACGCGGCATTGTGCTGGCACACGGCGGGCGTATATGGGTGGAAAGCGAGGGCCATGACGAGGAGAGGTGCCCGGGCAGCCGCTTTTACATTCATTTGCCGGCCGGGAGGGAACATTATGTGGCAGCGTGGTCAAAAGCAGCGTGAATGGGGACTGATCGCCTTGCTCTTGCTGCTGGCCAGCTTTTGCCTGCAAATCGCTGCCCGGGCGGCCATTGCCTTACCACCGGTGTGGCATGCTTCAACCAATATGTTTTCCAGCCTCGATCCAGATCAGAGCTACCAGCCTCAGTGGCAAGTGTTTGTCGAACCGCTGCGTCCAGAGATTATGACCCCACAGGCCTGGGACCCACACACTTTGCTGACACCGGAGACAAAAGCCAAAGCTGTGGTGGTTTCACCGATGGTCTTGGCCCCCACTCAGACGAGCACACCTCAGCCCCCATTACCCTCCTGGCCGGAGGGTGATAGCACGCCAGGACCCACCCAGCCGGCCGCGCCACCTACCCAAGCGGCCGCGCTGCCATCCGACACGCCACTGCCGACCAAGCCAACTGAGATGCCATCCGACACGCCACTGCCGACCAAGCTAGTTGCGACGCCATCTGCCACGCCGTCCGCCGCACCATCGCCATCATTTACCCCAGCGCCGAAGCCGACCCAGAAGCCTAAGCCGACTCATCCACCGCAGCCGACCCAGAAACCCAAGCCCGAGCCAGCGCCGAAACCGACCAAAAAGGCCTAGTGACAGCACGCGGCAGGCTCAAAACGACGACTGAGCGACCGCCCCTGCTGTGCTTGCCCAGGGCAGGCGTAGGGGCCTGCCCCTACATTTTGAGAAGATACCCCTCCAATAACTCTGTAACAACTGCGTCCAACTCTAAGCTTGCGCTGCGTTCCAGCGCGGTCGCGAGTTGGTCAGCCGGCAGCGCCTGCTGCAAGCTGGCCAGGACCGGTTTGGCCAACCGTGCGCTGTCAAGCTCTAGGGCTGGGTGGTTCATGATCAGCCCCAATAGCTCTACCGCCGGCACATACCGCCCGTTTTCAGCTTGCCAACGTGCCACGCCTACCAGGGCGTCCAGGGTCAAGGGAAGCGCCCCAATGGCGGCGGACTCGCTCAGCGCTTCGCGCAAGCACTCCCAGGCCGCCGCGTGCTCGCCCAACGAGATGTAGAGCTGCCCCAAGTTGCTCAAGGTGCTCGCCGCCCCAGCCCGGTGGCCAATCTCGCGGCCGATTGACAGCGACTCTTGATAGTATTGCCTGGCAGACTCAAAACTCTCCATATAGTGGTGGTTGAGATAACCCAGATTGTTGAGCATGTCAGCCATCGCCTGGCGGTCGCCCATGTCCCTGGCCATGGCCAGACCCTCCTCATAGTATTGCCTGGCTTGTGCATAGTGCTCTTGCAAAATAGCCAGGATGCCCAGGATGTTGAGCACCCTGGAGATTTCATACTGGTTGCCCATCTCTTTGTAAATCGCCAGGCTTTCCAGGCAGCATTTTTCTGCCTGCTCGAGCTTGCCCCATCTCCAAGCAATAGAGCCCAACATGGACAAAGCTGAGGCCACACTCGTTCGGTCATCACGCTCGCGAGCCAGAGTCAGGACCTCATCCAGGTAGCCTTGAGCCGTGTCATAGGCCCCCTGTTCGCAAGCAACCTGGGCTAACCTATTAAGGGCCGTGATCTCTAGCCTGGGGTCGCGGGCGTGGCGTGCCATAGCCAGCCCAGCTTTGAGATGCTGCGCCGCCAGGGCATAGTCCCCCACCCGGCTGTACAAATGGCCTAGATTGACTGACAGCCCGGCCCGTTCTGCCAAATCGTGACCTGGCCAGGCCACCGATGCTTCCTCAAGAGCCAGACTGGCTTCTTGCAGGGCAGTCAAGGCCGCCGCATAGTCGCCCATCGCCGCCAAAAAATGCCCTTGGGCCGCGAGCAACCTGGACAGTACCTGTAGAGACGCGGCCAGGTGTTCCGGAGGGAAGTGCCTTCCCTTCAGGCCCTGCGCCACGTTCTGCACGTGGCCTGCGGCGGCTCGAAAACCCCCTTCCCCTTCCTGGATCATCCCCTTGAACGTATAAAAGTGACGCAACCCTTCCGTGCATTGGGTCAAGGCCGTGATAAGCGATGTGTATAAATCAAGAGAGTTGAGACCAAGTTGGCTGATGGTCCACTGCCAGGCCTGGCGAATATTGGGAAGCTCGGCTTGAATCTCAGCCGTGGCCGGCTGAGGGTCACTTCCCTCCAGGGCGGCTGCGCGCTGGCTGACAAAAGCCAGGTAGAAACGGCTGTGGCGATCCCTCGCGCCTGAAAGGACAGGCAAGCTGTCCAGTTTCTCGGCGGCAAATTGGCGCAGCAAGGCGTGCAAGGCGTAGCGCTCGGGGGCGCTGTGCTGCAGCAGGGATTTGTTCACCAGGCTGGCCAACTCGGCCAACTCGGTCTCGGCCACAACCAGGGCCGCCGCGCGGTCAAAGTCGCCACAAAAGACGGCCAATTGAGCCAGGCTGTGCTGTTCTGCTTCTGAGAGCAATCGCCACGAACTTTCCAAGACCGCGCGCAGGCGTTGGTGGCGGGCCGGCACATCTCGCTGCGTCGTCGACAGGAAATCCAGTCCCTGCCCCAAGTTGGCGACGATTTCGGCCAAGGGCATGTGTTCCACCCAGGCAGAGGCGAGCTCTATTCCTAGCGGCAAGCCTTGGACAAGCCGGCACACTTGGACGACCTGGGTCAAATCAGGCGCAAAGCTGCCCAGCACGAATCTTGCCCGTTCGATGAACAGCTCTACACTGCTATACGTAGCGGCAGCCGGGTCATCATCCTGAGGTGGCACAGACAGTCCTCTAATGGGCAGGATGCACTCAGCCTGGGCGTTGAGCCGTGTTCGTGACGTGACAAGGACGACGATTTCTGGGGCGCGCTTGAGCAACTCCACGATAAAGTTAACGCCACCAGGCAGATGTTCGAAATTGTCCAGGATCAAGAGTGCTTGCTTGCTGCGCAAGATCCTGAACAATTGCACCTTGGAGCTATCCTGGCCAGCAAAAGTGATTCCCATAGCGCCCGCAATGGCCGCCGCCAGCCTGCCGTGCAATTCATCTCCACTCCCCTGGTGGACGTCAACCAGCGGGATAAACCAGGCCCCGTCTGGAAAATGGGCTGCCACCTGCCTGCCAGCCGCCAGCGCCAAGCGGGTTTTGCCAATGCCGCCAGGGCCAACCAGGGTCAGCCAGCGGCAGCCGGGATCGTTGAGCCGTTCAGCGATTTGGTCCAGTTCGGTTTTTCGCCCCACAAAACGCGTGAGCTGCGCTGGCAAGTTGTGGGGAGGCAGTCCGGCCCGACCTAGATCTCCGGCGCGGATGTGCTCGTAAAGCGCCTGGGTCTCTTCCCCTGGCGCCACACCCAGCTCTTGGGCCAAGACGCGGCAGCACGTTTCGTATTGAGCCAGGGCTGCGCTGCGCTGCCCGCCGAGCGCCAGCGCAGCCATCAATTGGCGATGAGCCTCTTCGCACCAGGGCTCCAAGTCCAATTGGCGCTGGGCATAGTGCCGGGCTTGTTTATAGTCCCCGCTTTGCTCGTAAGAGCTTGCCAGGTGATAAAAGCTTTCCATCGCCAGGCGATGAAGGCGCTCGCGCTCTCTAGAGAGCCACTCTTGAAAGGGGAGACTGTTCAGGTTGAAACCAGACAAGCAATCGCCACGATACAG